>JAATEY010000316.1 GCA_015655465.1 Gammaproteobacteria bacterium
ATGTATTTCGGCGAGCCGATCACGTAGCCGGTCTTGGTCAGCTGGGTATCGCCTTCGCGGTGCGCGGCGGCCACGCCGAAGTCCACGATCTTCAGCAGGCCGTCGTTGTTGATCAGCACGTTGGCAGGCTTCAGGTCGCGGTGCACGATGCCGACCTTGTGCGCAACGGTCATGCCGATGCACATGTCGATGCCGAATTTCACCGCGCGCTTGGTCTCCACCGGCTTTTCGTTGACGATCTCGGCGCCCAGCGTGTGCGAGGGGAAATACTCCATCGAGATGGCGTAATTGCCCTGGATCTGCAGGAAGTCGTAGATGCGGATGACGTTGTGGTGCGTGATCTTGCGCGAGTAGCGCAGTTCGTGCACGAAACGCTTCATCATTTCCTCGTCTTCCGACACGTTCGGATTGAGGAACTTCAGGATCAGCCGGTCGTCCACCACCGTGTCTTCCATCAGCAGCACGGTGCCGAAGGCGCCCTTGCCGATGCGCTCGATGAACTTGTAGCGGCCCTCGATCATGTCGCCATTGCGCAGGCTGGTGATGTCGAGCTTGGTGGTGGCCGTCGGCTGTTCCACCTGCGGCAGCAGCGGCTGGATTTCCGCCTCGTCGGTGGGTATGGCGCGCGCCCCATCCTGGCCGTTGCCGTTTGCGTTGGCGGCAGCCGTGCCCGCGGCGGCCCGCGAGCCGCCCACCATCATGGTGCCGGCGTCGTCGGCCAGGCGCGCCGCCAGGTCCTTCAATGCCGAACTTGCGGCATTGGCGATCATGGCATCCGGGTTCTGCGTCTGCGACTGCAGCTGCAGCCGCACGTGCTCCGCGCGGCGCTCATCGCTGATATTCACCAGCGCCTGCATGGCCTCGATGCGCAATTCCTTTTCGGGCCGCGACAGGAAGGGCAGCAGGGATTCAATGTGTTTCGGCTCGCCAAGCCGGCCAATTGCGCGCACCACCACGGGCAGCGAGCGGGCCGGGGTGGTCTGCAGCATTTCAAGCAGGCGCGGCACGGCGCGCTTGCTGCCGATCTCGGCCAGTGCGTCGACCGAACGCTCGCACACCCACCAGTCCTGGTCCCTGGTCGCTTCGATCAGAAGATTGACCGCGCGTTCGTCCTTGGTCTGGTTGAGGATTTCGATGGCGGCGCGGCGGATGTCGTCATCCTTGTCGCGGGCCAGCAGCAGCACGGCGTCTATGACCTTGGGGCCGCCGATCTTGCCGAGGGCGTCGCCGGCGCGGCTGCGCACCCACCAGTCATCGTCCTTGATCGCCTCGAGCAGGAACTTCACCGACTTCGCGTCGCCGATCTCGTTGAGCACTTCGACCGCGGCGCGGCGCGCGTACTCGTTCTCGTCCTTCAGCACCGGGATCAGGTATTTGATGGTCTCGGGATCGTTGGCGCGGATCAGCACATCGATGGCGCGGTTCTGCACGTCGATTTCCTGGTCGCGCAGCAGCGGGCAGACGGTTGCCACATCCACCGGCCCGTCCATGCGCGCCAGCGCCGTCAGCGCGGCCGAGCGGATCATCTTGTTGTTGTCGCGCAGCTGGCCCTGCAGCGCGCGTTTGACTTCCGGGTTGTTGAATCTCGACAGGATGTTGATGATGTGCATCCGGGCGATCGGGTCCTTGCCCTCGATGCGGCTGGTCAGCTCGCCCAGCGAATGTTCATCCGCCACTTCGCCCACGATGCGAAACAGCGCCGCTTTTTCGTTGGGCTCCTGCGCATAGGCCGCCGCCAGCAATTCCCGCAGGTTGAACCGGTCGCGCTGGGCATGAATGACTTCCAGCAGCGAGGGTGTGGCCACGCCTTTGACGTTCAGCGCCTCCAGCAGCAGGCCGGGCGAATAGCCGCGGCTGCTGGTCAGTGCCCAGGCGATGCCCGCCGCGATGCGCGGGCCACCCTCGCACAGGCCCTGCACGAACAGCGGAAAGGTCTTGTTCGTAACCAGGGTCGAAAGCACATCGACCAGCGCCACGGTGGCATTCTTGTCGGCATCGGCGAGCGACTGGATGATGGGTTCGATGACGCCCGGGCCCATGCCCTTGAGTTTGGCAACGGACTTCAGGGTTTCCTCACCCAACGGCTTGTCGGTCGACTTGACCTGGGAGATCAGTCGATCAGAACGCAGGTTCGTGAAAAAGCCCATTACTGCATCTTGTTGTGCGGAAAGCATCCGGTGACCGCAGGGATTATGCCACATGGCCAGCCTCCGGCAGTTGCGACGGGGTGCACACTGCTAGAATCCGCGATCTGTGAAATGGGTCACTAATTTTTTGGATGCCATGGCATGAATGATGTGGATATGACCGCGTCGGCGCGCGCCGTGATCGACGCCTTCGACGATCCCTGCCTGGGAAGTCTGGGCGCGCTCAAGGCCGTCACCGGCCTGACAGTGACCCCGGCAGAGACGCGCGTGTCGCTGCGCCTGCCGATACCCGTGCAGGGCTATGCACCACAGCTGCAGGCAGCCCTCCAGGCTGCGCTTGCGCGCGCTGGGCTGGCGCAGCCGGTAGTGCTCGATCTGACCTCGGATATCCCCGCGCGGGCCGTACAGAAGCCCCTGAAGCCCATGCCGGGGATTCGCAACATCATCGCGGTGGGATCGGCCAAGGGCGGCGTCGGCAAGTCGACGGTGGCCGCCAACCTGGCGCTGGCCTGGGCCGCCATGGGAGCGCGGGTGGGGTTGCTCGATGCGGACATCTACGGCCCCAGCCAGCCATTGCTGCTGGGCGTGGCGGGGCAGCGGCCGCAGACGGTGGACAGCAAGCGCATCCTCCCGCTGCAGGCGCATGGCGTGAAGCTCATGTCGATCGGTCTGCTGATCGACGCCGGGCAACCGGCCATCTGGCGTGGACCGATGGTCACGCAGGCCCTGACCCAGTTGCTCGCCGACACCGAGTGGGGCGAACTCGATTTCCTGGTCATCGACCTGCCACCCGGCACCGGTGACCTGCAGCTGACGCTGGCGCAGAAGGTGCCGGTTGCCGGTGCCGTGGTCGTGACCACGCCGCAGGAAATCGCGGTCGCGGATGCGCGCAAGGGCTTGCGCATGTTCGAGAAGATGTCGGTGGCCGTGCTCGGAGTGGTGGAGAACATGAGCACCCATCTGTGCAGCAACTGCGGGCATGAGGATGCGATCTTTGGCGACGGTGGCGGCGTGCGGCTGGCCGAAGAGTGCGGCGTGGCGCTGCTGGCCAAACTGCCGCTCGATACGCGCGTGCGCGCCGAATCCGACAGCGGCCGGCCAACAGTGGTGGCGGCGCCGGAGTCGCCGCGCGGGCAGGCGTACTTCGAGCTGGCGCGACGCACTGCGGCGGAGCTGGCGCGGCGGCCGCGGGATCGCAGCAGCGCATTCCCGGGAATCGTCGTGGAGAGAGCTTCATGACCATCAAGTCCGACCACTGGATACGGCGCATGGCAGCCGGCCACGGGATGATCGAACCCTTCGAGCCGGGCCAGGTGCGCGACACCGGCAGCGGTCGCATCGTCTCCTATGGCACTTCCAGCTATGGCTACGACGTGCGCTGTGCGCGCGAATTCAAGATCTTCACCAACATCAACAGCACCATCGTCGATCCGAAGAACTTCGATCCGCAGAGTTTCGTCGATGTGGCCTCCGACGTCTGCATCATTCCACCCAACTCGTTTGCGCTGGCGCGCACGGTGGAATATTTCCGCATTCCGCGCAATGTGCTGGTGGTGTGCCTGGGCAAGTCCACCTACGCCCGCTGCGGCATCATCGTCAACGTGACGCCGCTCGAGCCCGAGTGGGAAGGGCATGTGACGCTGGAGTTTTCCAACACCACGCCGCTGCCCGCGAAGATCTACGCCAACGAAGGCGTGGCGCAGATGCTGTTCTTCGAATCCGACGAAGTCTGCGGCACGTCATACAAGGACCGTGGCGGCAAGTACCAGGGCCAGCAGGGAGTGACCTTGCCAAAGGCGTGAGCGCCCGCGGCAGGCTAATCGGCGGCGTCCTTGACGGTGAGGTTCTTGACCGCCATCGACCACTCCACATCCTTGCCGTCGCGCCGCTCCACCTTGAGCGGCAGATAGCCCAGCTCCGGTGCGCACCAGAACCAGGTCGCCTTCTTCGAGTCCGGCCGATTGCTGCGAAATTTCACCGTGCGGTACTCGCCAATCGCCGTGCGCAGGGTTTCGCTGCCTTCGGTGGTGTAGATGTAGTCCTTGATGCGGTCCTTGTCGAGCAGCACGAAACGCGCCGGCGTGCGGCCGGCCAGCAGTTCATGCATCACCGCCACCTGTACCGACATGGTGTCGAGCAGGCCGGGTTGCGTGGGCAGGTCGACGGGCTTGCGCTCGGCAATTCCGGTGACGCGGCCGCGAACCCAGTCGAAATTGAGCAGCTGGTCCTTCTCGCCGCTGCCCGCGCCATCGTCGGCGGTGAACTGCTGCGGCACGATATGGTTGTTCTGCACCGAGAAAATGCTGCGTGAGGCGAGCTCTGCCGGCATGACAAGGCGAAACAGCCCGCGCGCCGAGCTGTGCGACTGGTAGGACCACCGTCCATCGGCAAGCTGCTGCAATGCGAGTTCGCTCGACCCGGCCGATATCCCTTTCCAGGTGATGGTGTAGCTGGCCTGGAAAGGACGCAGCTCAGGCGTGGCGGCTGCCGCCAGCGGTGCGCCGCATGCCAGCAGCAGCGCGATGACGCGAGCCATGCTGTGCCAGGCGTTCAACGCAGCAGCACGGGCGCCGTGAGCGGCTTGCCATCGAGCGTCGGACTGCCCAGGTTCCATTGCAGGCGGCCGCGTGTCAGCCATTCAATCACCATGGGGTAAATGATGTATTCGCGAGCATGAACGCGGGCTGAAAGGCTGGCAAGGTTGTCGCCTGGCAGGACGGGTACTGGCGCCTGGGCAATCAGCGGCCCCCCGTCCAGGTCGGCCGTGACGAAGTGCACGCTCACCCCGTGCTCATGGTCGCCGGCGGCGAGGACGCGCGCATGCGTGTCGAGGCCCTTGTAGCGAGGCAGCAGCGACGGGTGGATATTCAGCATGCGCCCACTGTAGCGGGCGACAAAGTTGCCGGACAACACGCGCATGAAGCCGGCCAGCACAACAAGCCCGGCACCGCTCGCATCGATGGCGGCGGCCAGCGCGTTTTCAAACGCCGCGCGATCCGGCTTGCCGGCTGACTGGAACGCCCTGCGATCCACCACGGTGGTGCCGAGCCCAAGCGCCTGTGCCCGCGCAATGCCGCCAGCGGTGGGAACATCGGCGATTACCAGCGCAACGCGGGCGTTGATCTGTCCGGACCGGCAGGCGTCGGCAATGGCCAGCATGTTGCTGCCCGCGCCCGAGATCAGCACGGCAAGAGGCATGCAACGGGGCTCAGGCGTCGATGACAACGCCGGAATTTCCGGGGCGGATCTCGCCGATCAGGGAAGCCTGTTCACCCTGCGCCTGCAGCAGCTGCAGCGCCTGCGCGACATGCGTTTGCGGCACCACGACCACCATGCCGATGCCGCAGTTGAACGTCCGGAACATTTCCGCAGGGGCAATGGAGCCGGTCGTGGCCAGCCACTCGAACAGCGGATCCTGATGCCAGCGGCTGCGCAGCAGATGCGCTTCCAGACCTTCGGGCAGCACGCGCGGGATGTTGTCGGTGATGCCGCCGCCGGTGATGTGCGCATAGGCCGACACAGGCACCGCGGCAGACAGCCTGAGCATGCTCTTGACGTAGATGCGCGTGGGTTCGAGCAGCCGGTCGAACAGCGTCCTGCCCGCGAGCAGGGTTTTCTCGGTGGCGCCGGCGACTTCGATGAGCTTGCGCACCAGCGAATAGCCGTTGGAATGCACGCCGGAGGATGCCAGGCCGATGATGGCATCGCCGGCCTTGACGCGGCGGCCGTCGATGATCTCGCTGCGCTCGACCACGCCGACGCAGAAGCCGGCGAGGTCGTAGTCATTGCCGTGGTACATGCCGGGCATCTCGGCGGTCTCGCCGCCGACCAGTGCGCACCCGGCCTGCAGGCAACCCTCGGCTATACCCGTAATGACCGATTCAGCAATGTCCACCGACAGTTTGCCGGTGGCGTAGTAGTCCAGGAAGAACAGTGGTTCCGCGCCCTGGACGGCCACGTCGTTGACACACATGGCGACCAGGTCGATGCCGATGCGGTCATGCCGGTTGGTGTCGATGGCCAGCCGCAGCTTGGTGCCGACGCCGTCGGTGCCGGAAACCAGCACCGGTTCGCGATAGCGCTGCGGCAGCCCGACCAGTGCGCCGAAGCCACCGACGCCGGCCAGCACTTCCGGACGCTGCGTGCGGCGTACAATGGGTTTGATGCGGTCGACCAGCGCATCGCCTGCGTCGATGTCGACGCCGGCATCGCGATAGGTCAGGCCGGTGGTTTTCTGCATTGGTAAACGCCTGTGACGGGGCTGAAGCCGGTTAATGTCCGGCTTGCGATATTGTATAGGACTGAGCGGACTGCCGCGCCATGCGCCACATACCCAACCTCATCTGTCTGGCCCGGATCATGCTGATCGTGCCGTTGCTGCAGGCGATGCTGGCAGGCGAGCAGATACGCATTCTGCTGCTGTTCTGTATCGCCGCGGCGTCCGATGCGCTGGATGGCTACCTCGCGAAGCGGTTCAACTGGACTTCCGCGCTGGGCCGTTTCCTCGATCCCGCGGCCGACAAACTGCTGCTGGTATCGGTATTCATCACGGCGGCCTGGCTCGATATCGCTCCCTGGTGGGTGGCGGCGGTGGCGGTGGCGCGCGACCTCGTCATCGCCGCTGGTGCACTGTTCTACTGGCTGTGGTTCGGCCCGCTGCGCGGCCGGCCCACGATCATCAGCAAGATCAATACAGGCGTGCAGATCATGTATCTGCTGGCGGTTATCATGGCCAGCGCCACCGGGTTTCCGCCGCGCGAGATACTGGACGCGCTGGCGGCCGTGGTGGTGGTGACAACACTGGCAAGCGGCGTGGACTACGTGGCGCGCTTCCTGCGTCGCGCCTTCGCGCAGATCGCTGCGGCCTGACCCATACAGACAGGCGGAGAGACAGATTTGAGGCAGTTGCCCCTTGGCATGCGGTTGCAGGACCGGGCAGTTTTCGCAAGCTTTCTGGCCGGTGGCAACGGGCTGGCGCTGGCGGCCGCACGGCAGTTCGCGGCCGGGAGTGGTGATGCCCTGTTTTATCTGCATGGCATCGAGGGCACGGGCAAATCGCACCTGCTGCAGGCGATCTGCGCAGCCGTACCCGGCGCCGGCTATTTTCCGCTGGCGCAGCTGCTGGACCTGGGGCCCGGTGTGCTGGAAGGTGCGGCACGATTGCCAGCCATCGCCATCGACAATCTGGATGTCGTGGCAGGTGATCCGCACTGGGAACTGCCGCTGTTCAGTCTGTACAACGACTGCCTGGCATGCGGCACGCGTCTTGCGGCTGCCGCGCCAGTGCCTGCGACCCAGCTGGGTTTCAGCCTGCCGGATCTTCGTTCACGTCTCGCGGCGATGCCGCAGTTCGCCTTGCGAGCACTCGATGAAGCGCAGCAGCGCGAGGCGCTCAAGCTGCGGGCCGCGCAGCGCGGCATCGAACTGCCGGAAGAAACCCTGCTGTACCTGCAGCGGCGCTTCGCCCGCGATATGGGGCGGCTGCACGAACTGCTGGACCGCCTGGACCTGGCTTCGCTGCGGGAGCAACGCCGCCTGACAGTGCCGTTTATCAGGGAAGTGCTGGGCGAGAGGCCTTGAGGGCACTGGCGACGCGGGCCACCCTTTGGCCCAGCGCGCGTGCCAGCGCGGCTTCCTCTTCGGTCAGCCTGCCATCGGCTGCCGCCGAAGAAACATGTGAAGCACCATAGGGTGTGCCACCACTGCGCGTTTCATTCACGCCCTTTTCGGTGAAGGGCAGCCCCACGAACAACATGCCATGGTGCAGCAATGGCGTCAGCATCGACAGCAGCGTGCTTTCCTGTCCGCCGTGCATGCTCTGGGAAGAGGTGAATGCGGCAGCGGGTTTATCCACCAGTGTGCCTTGCAGCCACAGGGCCGAGGTCTGGTCGAGAAAGTATTTCAGCGGCGCCGCCATGTTGCCGAAGCGCACCGGGCTGCCGAGAATGAGTCCGTCGCAGCTGCGCAGGTCTTCGAGCGTGGCCCAGGGGGCGCCATCGTCGGGCACCTGGCGCACGGGGCGTTCACTCTCCGCCGAAACCGGCGGCACGCTGCGCAGCCGTGCGCTGGAGCCTGCCACCGACTCCACGCCCCGGCAGACCTGCCGCGCCAGCTGCGCGGTACTGCCATTGCGCGAGTAATAGACGACCAGGATTTCCGTGCGGGGGTTGCTCATGTATCAGCGTTGCACGGCCTTGACGCCGAGATCGTCGGCGCCATTCCAGCGGGTGGTCCAGCGTTGCACGACCTTGTCGGGGTATTCGCGCCGGCCCGCGCTGCCGTTGTAGCGCGCCAGCGCCTTGCGCACATCGTTGTTTTCGCGGCGCAGGTAGAACCGCAGGATGGCGCAGCCCATGCGCATGTTGGCTTCGATATGCGTCAGCTCGTGGCGTTTCATGCCGAGCTCGGCCGGCCAGAATGGCATGACCTGCATCAGGCCGACGGCACCGGCAGAAGATACCGCCCAGCGGTTGAAGCGGCTTTCGATATCCATCAGCGCCAGCACCAGCCCAGGAGGCAGGCGTTGTTCGCCGGGCCGATGGGCCTCGCAGAACGCGGTCTTGAGAATCTGCATGCGCTCGCCGTGATCTTTCACTACGGAGCGCAGCTTCGGCTCCATGAGCGTGTACCAGACTGCGGAGTCGAACTTGTCGGGAAAGCATTCTGCCGAAGCGATGGCGTTTGCCACGATGGCGCGCAGTTCCGGATCGCGCTGCGCATCCGCGAACGCCTTAGGTGCGTCGCCCAGCAGCGCCGCAGCCAGCATGGCACGGCTAGCGCGCCAGGCGAGTCTGCAGTTCCGGTAAAACAGCATCGGCAGCAATCTCTCCGTTCTCACCCGTGCGGCGGTTGCGGTATTCAAGCCGGCCGGCCGCAATGCCCCGATCACCAATGACGATGCAGTGCGGAATGCCCAGCAGCTCGGCATCGGTGAACTTCACGCCCGGGCGCGCATCGCGGTCGTCATAGAGCACGTCGATGCCGGCCTGCCCCAGCTCTGCGTAGAGGCGGTCGGCCAGCGCACGCACGGCTGCGGAGCGATCGTGATTGAGCGTGACCAGCAACACGCTGAACGGCGCAATCGGCTCGGGCCAGATGATTCCCTTTTCATCGTGATTCTGTTCAATGGCGGCTGCCACGACGCGCGTCACACCAATCCCATAGCAGCCCATCAGCGGGATCAGTGGCTTGCCGGCAGGGTCCAGCACCGAAGCCTTCATGGCCTCGCTGTACTTGCGCCCCAGCTGGAAAATATGGCCCACCTCGATGCCGCGACGGATCACGAGGTTGCCGGTGCCCGAAGGGCTGGGATCGCCGGCCACGACATTGCGCAGGTCGGCGGTTGGGGGGGCGGGAAGGTCGCAGCCCCAGTTCACGCCGGTGCAGTGGACGTCCCGGGCATTGCCGCCGCAGACGAAATCCGCCAGTGCGGCGGCGGCATGATCCACCACCACCGGGCAGGCAAGCCCGAC
>JAATEY010000318.1 GCA_015655465.1 Gammaproteobacteria bacterium
ATGCCTCTCGCATCCTGCATCTGGAGGCCAACCCGCACAACGCGCGTTCGCTGGTGCAGCGGCACGGCAATCTCGATGTATGGATCAATCCGCCGCCGATTCCGCTGGCCACCGCGGACATGGACGGCATCTACGAGCTGCCGTATCGGCGCCAGCCGCACCCGAGCTACGGCCGTGCCGAGATCCCGGCCTACAAGATGATCCGCTTCTCGATCTCGATCCAGCGCGGCTGCTTCGGTGGCTGCAGCTTCTGCTCGATCACCGAGCACGAAGGCCGCATCATCCAGAACCGTTCGGAAGATTCAGTGCTGCGCGAGATCGAGACCATCCGCGATACCGTGCCGGGTTTCACCGGTGTGATCTCGGACCTGGGCGGGCCCACGGCCAACATGTATCGCATCGCCTGCAAGAGTCGCGAGATCGAGGCCGCCTGCCGCCTGCCGTCCTGCGTGTTTCCGAAGGTATGCGAGAACCTCAATACCGACCACACCCCGCTGATCGAGCTGTACAGGAAGGCGCGCACGCTGCCCGGCATCAAGAAGGTGCTGATCGGCTCCGGCGTGCGTTACGACCTGGCGATTGAATCGCCCGAGTATGTGAAGGAGCTGGCGCAGCATCACGTCGGCGGTTACCTGAAGATCGCGCCCGAGCATGTGCGTGAAGGGCCGCTCAACAAGATGATGAAGCCGGGCATGGGCACCTATTACCGCTTCAAGGAGTTGTTCGACAAGTACTCCAAAGAGGCGGGCAAGGAGCAGTACCTCATTCCGTACTTCATCGCCGCGCACCCGGGCACCACCGATGAAGACATGCTCGAGCTTGCCATCTGGCTGAAGAAGAACGGCTTCCGCGCCGACCAGGTGCAGGCCTTCCTGCCCTCGCCGATGGCATCCGCGACGGCGATGTATCACAGCGGCAAGAACCCGCTGCGCCGCGTGACCCGCGACAGCGAGGAAGTGGCCATCCCCAAGGGCCTGCGCCAGCGCCGCCTGCACAAGGCCTTCCTGCGTTATCACGATCCGAACAACTGGCCGGTGTTGCGTGAAGCGCTGCGGCGCATGGGTCGCGCGAATCTGATCGGCAACGGGTCGCATCATCTGATTCCGGCGTATCAGCCGCGCGGCACCGGCGAGGCGGGTGAGGGTGCACGCCGCCCCGGCGCGCCGCGCGTGGCGGGCAGGCCACTGCCCATGCGCACACAGCACACGGGGCTGCCACGCGTGCCGCGTCCGCCCGGCAAGACAGCCGCAGGTGCGCGCCCGGGCAAGCCCGGCGGCAAGCGTTGAAGCCCGGAGCGATGAAGCCAGAGCGTGTGATGGGAATCGCTGCGGCGCTGATCGCCACCGGCATCGGCATCGGCGCATTGGGCAGCCACGCATTGCGCGCGGTGCTCTCGCCGCGCCAGACGGAGGCGCTCGCCACCGCGGTGGAATACCAGCTGCTGAATGCGCTGGGACTGCTGCTGCTTGGTCTGCTGATGAAGAACACCGTGGTCACCGGCCTGCGTGGCATTGCGCTGGCATTGATGGCCGGCATCGCCTGTTTCAGCGGCGGCATCTACCTGATGCTGGCTGGTGCGCCCAGCCTGCTGGGTCTGGTTACGCCAGTGGGCGGCGTGCTGCTCATCGGTGCGTGGTCTGCGCTGGCCTGGCAGCTGCTAAAATTCTCCGCAATCAGGAACGACTAGGTTTCCCTGTCGTGTGGCCGTATCGGGTGGGCATTCAGGTGGCCGCGTGAACAAGACACACAACATGCTGCGCAGGTGGTCGACCTGGATTGCTGTCGTGGTGTTCGCTGCTGCCATATTCGCCATCGATCGCGTGCTGGGGCGCTATCACTGGGCAGAGGTGGCAGGTCACCTGTATGCCATTCCATGGCGGACGCTGCTGCTGGCTGCCGCGTTGACAGTCGGCAGTTACCTGGTGCTGTCGCTGTACGATCTGCTGGGTGTGCGCAATGCCGGCGGATCGCTGCCGTGGCGGACGGTTGCGACCGCGTCCTTCACGGCTTATGCCGTGGCGCATAACGTCGGGTTCGCCGCGCTTTCGGGTGGTTCCATCCGTTATCGCATCTATTCAAAAGCCGGCCTGAGCGGCCTGCAGATTGCGCAGGTCATCGCATTCTGCACATTGACCTTTGCGCTGGGTTCGGCGCTGTTATGCGGCATCTCGCTGGCATTGCGTGCGGAACAGGCCGGGCCGTTGCTGCACGTTGGTACCGGTCTTGCGCGCTCCGCCGGCTGGGCACTCATCCTGCTGGTGGCCGCGTATGTGGCCACCGGCACAGTGCGCCGCAAGCCTTTGCGTTTTCGCGGTGCGCAGGTGCAATTGCCGGGTCCGGGCATGTCGCTGCTGCAGGTGATCGTGGCCTGCGTGGACATGGGTCTGGCTGCCGGCGTGCTCTATGTGCTGATGCCGCAGGGTTCCACCGATGGCTACATCGCATTCCTCAGCATCTATCTGCTGGCCACGGCGGCGGGCCTGGTCAGCAGTGTGCCGGGCGGCCTCGGCGTCTTCGAATCCGTGTTGCTGCTGCTCACGCCGCATGGCGCGGCCGACCAGACGCTCGCTGCAATCCTCGCCTACCGCATCATCTATTTCCTGGCACCATTCCTGCTTGCCGTGGCCGTGATGGTGGGGCACGAGACCTGGGCAACCCGCCATGTGTTCGGCCGCTGGCTCACCTGGGGTCGGGCGTGGCTGCGCGTCATCACGCCGCATGCCATTGCCACCGCCGTGTTCCTCTGCGGTGTGGTGTTGCTGTTCTCCGGCGCAACGCCGATCATGGACGAGCGCCTGCACCTGCTGCGCGAAATCGTGCCGCCGCAATTGCTGGAGGCTTCGCATCTGCTGGGCAGCGCTGCTGGTGTGGCGCTGCTGTTCCTGGCGCAGAGCCTGCAACGGCGCCTCGATGCCGCCTGGCACGTTACGCTCTGGCTGCTGATCGTCGGTGCCATGGCTTCGCTCGCCAAGGGATTCGACTACGAGGAAGCGCTGATCCTGCTGGCGATGGTCGTGCTGCTGGTGGTGGTGCGCGACCGCTTCCACCGCAAGGCTTCGCTGCTCGACCAGAGATTCTCGCCCGCGTGGGTGGTGGCGGCGATCGTGGCGCTGGCTGCTTCTGTCTGCCTGGCCCTGTTCTCGCATCGCCACGTCGACATATCGCAGGAGCTGTGGTGGCAGTTCGCGATGGATGCCGACGCGCCGCGCTCGCTGCGCGCCACATTGCTGAGCATTGTGCTGGCGGGTGTGGCCGGCGCCTGGATGCTGCTGCGGCCCGCCGCACTGGAATACGTCCTGCCCGCCGCGGCGGACCTTGCGCGCGCGCAGCGGGTGATAGACGGATCGGCCGATACCAATGCCAACCTGGCGCTGCTGGGCGACAAGAACCTGCTGTTCTCGCCCGACGGCGCGGGATTCGTGATGTTCCGCCCGGTGGGCCGCAGCTGGATAGCAATGGGTGACCCGGTTGGTCCTCCCGAGGTCAGGGCCAGCCTGGTGTGGGCATTCCGCGAAGCATGCGACCGCTACGCGGCGCGGGCGGTCTTCTACCAGGTCGGTGTGGAAGACCTGCCGAACTACCTCGACACCGGCCTCACGCTCGCCAAGATCGGCGAGGAAGCGCGCGTGGATCTCAGGGAATTCAGCCTGCAGGGCGCCCAGGCAGCCGAGCTGCGGCAGACGCATCGCCGGGCGCTGCGCGACGGTGCCAGCTGTGAAGTGCTGCCTGCCACTGCAGTGCCGGCGCTGCTGCCGGAGCTGCGCCGGATCTCCGACAACTGGCTCGCGGCCAAATCCGTTGCGGAGAAGGGCTTCTCGCTGGGCCGTTTCGATGAAGGGTATCTGGCCCGGTTTCCCTGTGCGGTGGTGCGGGTGGGCGGACAGCTGGTGGCATTCGCCAATATCTGGACCACCGGCAACAAACATGAGCTGTCGGTGGACCTGATGCGTCACGACGGGGCAGCGCCCCGGTCGGTGATGGACTTCCTGATGATCGAGCTGATGTCGTGGGGACAGGCGCAGGGCTTCCAGTGGTTCAACCTGGGCATGGCGCCACTGTCCGGCCTCGCCGACCGCGAATTCTCGCCGACGTGGAATCGCGTCGGCGCGTTTGTCTACCGCCATGGCGAACACTTCTACAACTTCGAGGGGCTGCGTGCCTACAAGCAGAAATTCCATCCCGTCTGGCGGCCGCGCTACATCGCCTCGCCCGGCCGTACTGCAATGCCAAGGATCATCATGGACGTCACCAGCCTGATAGCTGGCAGCCCGCGCCGGATTCTGATGCGCAGCCCGTGGCTGGTTGGAGCACTGGCGATGGTGCTCTGCCATGCGGCAACACGCATTGGTTAAGAACTCGTAACCCTGCGTAGAGCCGCGCGTAGTGAGCCGCAGGTGATGATGCAGTTGCAATGAGAATGCTTGCCGCGCTGCTCCCCGTATTTCTTGCCTGCGCCGTTCCTGTCGGTGCCCTGGCGGCACAGCAACAGGCCGCCGCCCTGCAGGATGTGCGCCTTGCCGATTTGCCGCTGGTTGAAATTCCGGCGACAGCCGAACCTGCGCCGGCGGCAGCTGGCCGGCTGGCGGTGGTGCTGTCGGGAGATGGCGGCTGGGCCAGTCTCGATCGCTCCATCGCGACGGAATTTGCGCGTCGCGGAATTCCCGTGGTGGGAATCGATTCACTGCGCTACTTCTGGAAGGTGCGCACCCCTGAGCAAACCGCCGGTGACGTGGCTGCAATCATCGCGCACTATCTGGTCGCCTGGCACCGCACCCGCGTGGACCTGGTGGGATACTCCTTCGGTGCCGACGTGCTGCCGTTCGTTGCCAACCGCCTGCCCGCCGACATGGCTCTGCGGCTCGCTACCATCACCATGGTGGAGCCGTCACTGTCGGCGACCTTCGAGATCCACGTATCCGACTGGTTGCCTGGCATCACGACGCCCGGCCTGCCGCTGGCACCGGAAGTCGCAGGTCTCAAGCTGCCGCCGCTGTGCCTGCATGGTGGCGGCGATGCAGACACCATCTGCAGCCACCTGCCAGCCGCCCAGGTCGAGCAGATTGGCAAGGGCCATCATCTGGGAGGGCAGGGTGACCTCATCGTCAAACGCATCCTGCGCTGAATCCGGAGCTGATTTCGGCCTAAACTCGCGCATGCACATGCTGCTGATCGAAGACGACGCGGAAGCCGCGAAGTACCTGGCCAAGGGGTTGCGCGAGAGCGGCTATACGGTTGATGTCGCAGCCAATGGGCGCGATGGCCTGTTCCAGGCCACCGAAGAGCACTATGAACTGATCATCGCCGATCGCCAGCTGCCCTTCATCGATGGGCTGACCATCGTGCAGATGCTGCGCAAGCGGGACATCAAGGTGCCGGTGCTGATCCTGTCGGCGCTCGGCTCGGTGGATGACCGCATCGAGGGGCTGCGTGCCGGCGGCGACGACTACCTGACCAAGCCGTTCGCATTCGGCGAGCTGATTGCCCGCATCGAGGCACTGCTGCGCCGCGGCGCTGGCGCAACGGTGACCACGCGTCTGAAAGTGGCGGATCTGGAGGTCGACCTGCTGGGGCGCGTGGTGACCCGTGCCGGCCGCAGGATCGAGCTCACCACCAAGGAATTCCAGCTGCTGGAGTTTCTCATGCGCCGGCAGGGGCAGGTGGTCACGCGGACCATGCTGCTGGAGGGCGTCTGGGATCTGCATTTCGATCCACAGACCAATGTCATCGACGTACACATGAGCCGGCTGCGCACCGCGATCGATCGCGATTTTCCCAGGCCGCTGATACACACGATACGCGGCGCCGGATACGTCCTGCGCGATGAAGTCTGAACGTTCGTTCCGCAGCTCGACCGCGCGCCTCGCGATTGCGTATGGCACGGTGGTGCTGCTGCTGGTGATCGCATTGCAGGGCACGGTGTTCCTGCTGACCAGCGAGGCGCTGCGCAGCGAGATCCACACCGTCGTCGCGGCTGAACTGGAAGACCTGGCGGAAGATTTCGACACTGGCGGCATCAACGAGCTGGTCGCGGTGCTGCGCTCCCGCACCGACAGCTGGGGCCGGACCGGCGCCGTCTATCTTCTTGCCGACGATTCGCTGCGACCGCTGGCCGGCAATCTCACCGCCTGGCCGGTGGATGTCAGTCCGGTCGATGGCCACGAAGTGCAGTTTCGCATCAACGCGATGGAATCGGGCACGAGCAGCAGTCATCCCGTGTGGGCCAGGGTCGAGCAGCTACCGGACAATTTCTGGCTGCTCGTGGGCACGGACATCAGTGGCAGCGAGGGCAGCCTGCGTCGCTTCGGATTTGCCACCATCTGGGGCGTGGCGCTGATCACCGCGCTGATCGGCCTGCTTGGCTGGTGGTATTCCCGACAGACCGCGCAACGCGTGCGCGATATCTCCGCGACCTGCGATTCGATCGTGCACAGCGACCTGAGTCGCCGGCTTGAAACCGGCCGGCGCAGCGATGAATTCGAGCAGCTCAGCAGCACCGTCAACAACATGCTGAGTCGCATCGAGCAGCAGGCGGTGTTGTTGCGCGCCACCTTCGGCAGCATTGCGCACGACCTGCGTACGCCGCTGTACCGGTTGCGGGTGCGTCTCGAAGAAGGCCTGCTGCATGCGGATACCTCGCGCGCCACACGCGAGCTGGTGGCGCCGGTACTGGAGGAACTGGATCGTGTGCAGCGTACGCTGGGTACCCTGCTCGAGATTGCCCGTGCAGAGAGCGGCGATCTGGCGCAGGGGCAGGAGCAGGTCGATCTGGCGGCGCTGGCGCGGGAGATGTACGAGCTCTATTCCCCCGGCATGCAGGAGCGTGGTCTGCAGCTGCGGCTGGACCTGGCTGGTGCCGTGCCGGTTGCCGGGCAACGGCAGTTGCTGGCGCAGCTGATCGCGAACCTGCTGGAAAATGCGCTGAAATACGTGCCCGCCGGCGATGTGCTGTTGACGGTGCGCGGCGACGCCGCGCACGCCACGCTTGCGGTTGCCGACCATGGCCCGGGCATTGCCGCTGCCGACCGGGAACGCGCGCAGCAGCCGTTCGTACGTCTGCAGGAGGGATCCGACTTGCCGCAGGGTAGCGGCCTGGGCTTGAGCCTGGTGCGGGCGATCACCCGTCTGCACCGGGGTGAAGTGGAATTGCAGGACAACCAGCCCGGTCTGCGGGTGGTGTGCACCTTTCCACGCTGGCGGGACCAGGGAGAAGGGAGCCCGCCGGCCCGGGGTATCTCGGGACGGGACGGCCGACGGGCTCCTTCTGTCTGAACGCGTTACTTCTTGGCGGCCTTGGCAACGTCAGCCTCGCACTTCTTCACGAAGTCCTTCGCTGCATCGCCGGCCAGTTTCTTGTCCTTGGCCTGCTGTTCGCACTTGGCGTGAGCATCGTTGGCGGCGGGAACGGTGTTCGCTGCGAAGGCGGTGCTGCCCATCACCGCAGCGGCGACTGCCAGGGTGCCAGTCATGGCAACGGTCTTTACAAATTTCATCGAGAGTCTCCTGTTTCTTATTGATTGGTGGCGCATAGCCTCACCACGGGAGGGATTCTCGGCCGCCGCCCCATACGGGTAGCTTGCCGGGACATTAACTCTTCTTAATTGCCCCCTGGGGGCTAGAGCGAAGGCGCGCTGAAGGTGTCGCAGTCCCTGACCTGGCCGCTCGCAAGGCCGCGGCTGAACCAGCGCTGGCGCTGTGCCGCACTGCCATGCGTGAAGCTGTCCGGCACCACATGGCCCTGGGTGCGCCTCTGGATCATGTCGTCGCCCACTGCCGCGGCGGCGGCAAGGCCGCTCTCGATGTCGCCGCTGTCCAGCCACTTGTGCGCGCTTTCCGAGTGTTGCGCCCAGATGCCGGCGTAGCAATCGGCCTGCAGTTCCATCCGCACCTGCAGGGCGTTCTGTTGCTCTTTGGAGCCGCGCTCCTGCGCAGCCCGCACCTTGTCCGAGATGCCAGTGAGCGTCTGCACGTGATGGCCCACTTCATGTGCAATCACGTAGGCACGCGCGAATTCGCCGGGTGCCTTGAAGCGCTGCTCCAGTTCATCGAAAAAGGCAAGGTCGATGTAGACGCGCTGATCGGCGGGACAGTAGAACGGGCCGGCTTCTGCGCTGGCCAGGCCACAACCAGACCGGGTGCCACCCGGGTAGAGGACCAGTCGTGGTGGGGAATACCGGGCGCCCGCCGCAGCGAAGATTTCGCTCCACACGTCCTCGGTGCTGGCCAGTATTGCCGAAGAGAAATCGCCCGCCTCATCATCGGGATGGGAAGTCTCGACCGGAGCGGATTCAAGCGTCGTGCCGTTACCCTGCGTGGCCTGCATGATGCCCATGATCAATCGCGGATCAACGCCGAGAAAATAAGCCGCGGCCGCCAGCACCAGTCCGCCGAGGCCGAGCTTGAAGCCACCGCCACCCATGCCGCCGCCGCCGGAGCCGCGCCGGTCTTCGACATATTCACTGCGCCGCCCTTCCCGCCAACGCATAGGCCAGCTCCCTTAATCCCAACGGTTGGCGTCGGATGCAAAGCGGGCCGACTGCGGCTGCACGATGCAGAACCGCTGGCCGGTGGGTGCCTCCATCACGATCCAGGTCCTGACGGTCGACACCCGCTTTGCACCGAGCGTTTCGAGGCGTCGCGCCTCGGCTTCAATGTCATCGCTCTCGATATCCAGATGCACGCGACTCGGGTGCTGCACCTGCTGCACTTCCACATGCAGGTCGCCCGGCGCGTTCTGCAGCAGCCGGTAGCCGGGATCGGTGCTGGCATCCCCCTGCAGCGGCAGGCCCAACGCCTGGCTCCAGAAACCCGCGGCACTCTCCAGATCGGCCGTCTGGCAGTCGATGATGAACCCCGCGAGTCTGCTGCGATGCATGCGCAGAAAGATATCATGCGCACGCCATGCCCGAAGCACCCCGACTGCCGGTTGAAGATGTCCTGCCCGAACTGCTTGCGGCGCTTGCGGCGCAGCGCAATGCCGTGTTGGTGGCGCCACCTGGAGCGGGCAAGAGCACGGTGGTGCCGCTGTCGCTGCTGTCGGCGGCCTGGGCGAAGGGACAGAAGATCCTGCTGCTGGAGCCGCGCCGCCTCGCAGCCCGCGCGGTGGCGAGCCGCATGGCACAGACCCTGGGCGAGCGGGTCGGCGAGACGGTGGGCTATCGCATGCGGCTCGATACGCGTGTGGGGCCACGCACGCGGCTCGAAGTGGTGACCGAAGGCATCCTGACGCGGATGCTGCAGCAGGATGCGTCGCTGGAAGGTGTGGCGGCCGTGATCTTCGACGAGTTCCACGAGCGCAGCCTGCATGCCGACCTGGGCCTGGCGCTGTGTCGTGAAGCGCAGGAGTCATTGGGGCTGCCGCTGCGCTTGCTGGTGATGTCGGCCACCATCGATGCGGCAGCGGTGGCCACGCGACTCGGCGATGCGCCGGTGGTGGAAGCAGCAGGTCGCATGTTTCCGGTTACCACCCGCTATCTCGGCAGATCGTTACCGGTGCTGCCGGAGCAGCGCAGCTTCTCGCCGCGCGAGATCGAGCCGCTGGCCGCGCAGGTGCAGCGCGTGCTGGGCGATACCGATGGCGATGTGCTGATGTTCCTGCCAGGTTCGCCGGAAATTCATCGGCTGCGCAACCTGCTGGACGGTGCGCGTATTGCGGCACTCGATATTCATCCGCTGTATGGCGAGCTGGATATCGACGCACAGCAACAGGTGCTGCAACCCGCCGCGGCGGGTCGCCGTAAACTGATCCTTGCCACCAACATCGCCGAGACCAGCCTCACCATCGACGGTGTGCGCGTGGTGATCGACACCGGTCTTGCGCGGCGCTCGCTGTTTGATCCGGGCACCGGCATGGAGCGGCTGGTGACGGTGCGCATTTCGCAGGCATCGGCTGCGCAGCGCGCGGGCCGTGCCGGCAGAACCGCGCCAGGCAGTGCATTCCGGCTGTGGGGCGAAAGTGCCCAGGCCACGCTCGCCGCGCAGTCAGCTCCGGAAATCCTCACCTCCGATCTCGCACCACTGGCGCTGGAACTGGCGCAGTGGGGTGCGCGCGATGTCAGCCGGATGCAGTGGATGGATGCGCCGCCGGCGGCATCGCTGGCACAGGCGCGCGATCTGTTGCGTCGTCTCGAAGCCATCGATGCCGGCGGTGCGATCACCGCCACCGGCCGCGCCATGCTCGACACGGGCCTGCATCCGCGCCTCGCGCATATGCTGGTGCGTGCGCGTGGCACGCCGCTGCAGGGACTGGCTGCCCGGCTTGCCGCGCTGCTGTCGGAGCGCGATTTGCTGCGCAGTGCCCGCGATCCGGACATGCGCACGCGGCTCGAGTTGCTGCGCGGTGAAATGCGCAGTGTCGACCCCGGTGCACTGGCACGGGTGCGCGAACTTGCCAGACGCCTCGGCAGCGCCGGTTCGCGTGATGCCAGTGACGATGCCAGCGCCGGCGCAGTGCTCGCCTGGGCGTATCCGGATCGCGTGGGTCAGCTGCGCTCAAGTTCCGGGGGCGCGGCCGGGCAGCGCTATCTGCTGGCCAATGGCCGCGGCGCGGCCCTGGATCAGGCCTCCACACTGACCAGCGCGCCGTTCCTGGTGGCGCTGGATCTGGATGACGCCGAAGGCGCCGAGGCCCGCATCCGGCTGGCCGCGCCATTGACGCGCGAGCAGCTGGAAGACGCATTGCGCACGCAGATCACCGCCAGCGTGGAAACCGACACCGATCCGCGCAGCGGTGCATTGCGTGCGCGCCGCGTGCGGCGCCTCGATGCACTGATCATCGAGGAGCAACGCGTCGAGCTGGCGCCCGAGGATGCGGCGCAGGCATTGCTGGCGCAGCTGCGGCGACAGGGCCTCGATGCCCTGCCCTGGGGAGAGGCCG
Source organism: Gammaproteobacteria bacterium (assembly GCA_015655465.1). Lineage (GTDB taxonomy): Bacteria > Pseudomonadota > Gammaproteobacteria > Steroidobacterales > Steroidobacteraceae > ZC4RG30. The sequence goes on from JAATEY010000318.1 coordinate 10,874, forward strand.
GTGCCCGTCTGCGCGCGCGCCTGCAGTTCGTCACCGCCCACGTCTCCGATGCAAAGGTGGACTGGCCGTCGGGCGATGACGCGGCATTGCTCGCCGATCTCGAACAGTGGCTTGCGCCGTGGCTGCAGGGCATCAACCGCCTGGAACAGCTGGGCAGCGGCAAGTTGAGCGAAGCGCTTTTGTCGCGTTACACCCATGCACAGCGCAAATTCCTCGATGAATTTGCGCCCACGCAATTGACCGTTCCCACCGGCACCCGCGTCACGGTCGACTACGAGGACGACAATGCCCCCTGCATCGAAGTGCGCATGCAGGAAGTATTCGGTCTGGCCGACACGCCGCGCATCGCCGGCGGGCGTGTGCCCGTGACGCTGAAGCTGCTGTCGCCCGCGCGCCGGCCCATGCAGATCACGCGCGACCTGGCCGGCTTCTGGCGCGGCAGTTACGCCGAGGTGCGCAAGGACATGCGCGGGCGCTATCCGCGGCATTACTGGCCGGAGAACCCGCTGGAAGCCGAGCCGGTGCGCGGCCTGCGGCCCAAACACCGGATCAGCTAGACTTGCCCGCATGAATGCCGTGCTCTATCCCAGCGCCAAGGTGCTGCACCTGTTCTTCATCATTTCCTGGATGGCGGGCATCTTCTATCTGCCACGCATCATGGTGCATTTTGTCGAAGGCGGCGCGGCCGGCGAGGATGTGCGGCGACTGAAGGTGATGGCCAGGCGCCTGTATCATTTCACCAGCATGATGGCGGTGTTCGCCCTGGCATCCGGTTTCTGGTTATGGTGGCTGCGCTTCGCGTTCAACGGCTACGGCTGGCTATATGCAAAGCTCGCCTTTGTCGCGCTGCTGATCGCCTACCACATCTCCATGCGCGTTTACATGAAGCGCATGCAGAACGGCGGTCGGCTGCCCAGCGCCACCGCGCTGCGCTGGTACAACGAGCTGCCGGTTTTCATCCTGGTGCCGATACTCTGCCTGGTGGTATTCAAGCCGTTCTGATGATGCGCAGCATTTCATTGCCGCCGCGCTGGAATTCGTAAGGCACGGAAACCTTCTCGACGCGCAGGCCCATGCGCGGCAGCGCCATCATCACGGCGGGCAGGTGGCGTGATTCCTTTCCGCCCAGCTCGAGCAACGGGAAGATGCGCACCTCGTCGGCCACGCGGGCAAGTTCGCGCAGTGCCTGCAGGTGAAACGCCAGATTGTGCTGCTCGCTGTCGAGAAACAGCTGATGCGAGCACAGGGCCAGGTCGTAGCTGTGGTCGTGGAAGGGCAGGTCCGATACGCCGCCGGTCACATAACGTCCCTGCGCGATGCCCAGCTCATAGTCCGCCATGAACCGCTCCATCGCAGCCAGCCGCGTGGCAATCAACTCGTCCACATCCGCAAAATGGGTCCAGACAAATTCGTCGCGATTGCTGCGCAGTTGCGCAGCCACTTCCCGGGCCGTGGCGTCGATGCGTTCGCGGATCTCGCTGGCGCGAATGTCATAGAGTGGATCGACCGAGACGATGCGCATGCCCTGCGCGGTGCCTTCCACATTGAACGAGGCCGGGCCATCGCCACAGCCCAGGATCGACAGCTGCCGGTCTTCCTCGCTCAGGTCGAACATGGCGTTGTACTCGGCCAGGTTGCGACCCCAGGGGATGACATCATTCAGGGTGAACGCCATGATGGCTCCATTCCAGGTGACCGAAGGCCGTGCAGTCGCCAGATGGCCAGGCACACCAGCGCAGTCACGACCGCGATCCATGTGCCCAGCAGGCCATCGAATGAACCAACCAGGAATGACCAGCTGTTGTCCGGCGCCGGCGCAGAGATGCGGCGAAACACCGCGATCACGGCGACGAAGCCTGCATGCAGGCCGATGCAGGCAGCCAGGTCGCTCCAACGCCGGCGCACCAATGCCAGCAGCAGGCCCACGAAATACAGCGCCACGAAGGCGTCGAGAATGCGCAACGGCTCGGTAAACAGGCTGAAAAATCCCTGCCAGGTGATGAAGCCGCTGAAGGCGTTGACCTCATCGTGAGGCACGCTGGCCGCGCGCCCGAGAAAGTGCACCCCGCTGTAAAGCAGCGGCACGACGAACAGCGCCCAGCGCGTGGCCCCCTGACGCTGCAACGCGCCTTGCATGGCCCCGCGAAAGAAGGTTTCCTCGATCAGCGCTACCAGCAGACCACTGCCCAGGCCTTTCAGGATCAATGCCGGCAGCGCACCGGAATCCGCGGGAAACCGCCCGCTCCACATGCGCAG
>JAATEY010000258.1 GCA_015655465.1 Gammaproteobacteria bacterium
ATGCCGGTGGCGCGGGTGCAGACGGGGCTGGAAAAGCTCTGCGCCTGAGGACGGGCGCCGATCAGGGCGCCGGCATTGCGAACACGATGCGATCCAGGGCTTTCGCATCCGCCTTCAGCACGGCGGCCTGATCGCCCGGCTGGTAACCGTTGGCGTCGAGAATCGCAGCGACCAGCCCCAGATACTCGGCATCGCTCAGCGTGCCCGCGCGACCTGGCGGCATGGTGCTGCGCGTGCAATCGAGCAATGCCCGCAGGGATCGCCCCGCCCAGCCACCGCGAAAGCCGGCATCGGCCAGCGCCGGTGCTCCCGGTGTGCCGCGCAGGCTCTCGCCATGACAGGTGACGCATTGCTGCTGGACATAGAGACTCCTGCCCTGCTGCACCTGTGCCAGCGAGAAGCGGCCATTGGGTGAACTGCCGGTGGCGGGCTTCTGCCCATCCGGCTTGCGGCATATGGATGCGGGAACGCTGGCTGCGACCGCCGAAGCCGGTGCTGCTGCCGGCGCTGCAGCGGGCCGTGCGTTGCGCGCCGTCTGCCATCCCTGTGGCAATGCGAACACGTAGAGATCGTTGTTGCTGGTCGGCCTGAGCTCGGGAGTCAGCGCCAGATACCCGCCGGCGTTCACAGCGGAACCCACGCTGACGGCGATGTACTGCCGGTCGCCCACGCCATAGCTGATGGGAAAGCCGGTGACCTGCGAACCCAGATTGGTCTCCCACAATATCTGCCCCGTACGCTGGTCGAATGCACGGAAGCGACCCGCCACATCGCCTGCGAACAGCAGGCCGCCACCCGTCGTCAGCAGCGACAGGATTGCGGCGCGCTGTTCGTATTTCCACTCGGTCCTGCCGGTGATGGCGGACACGGCATGGATGGTGCCGACATTGGTGGTGCCCGGCGTGATCTGGCCATTGGTGCGGAACCCGTAGGCCGATGACTCGCCGCGCGATGCAATGCTGACCGTGAATTTCGCGCAGGTGTTCTGCAGCGGGAAGTACATCGAATGCGTCAGCGGACTGTAGGCGCCGGCCGGCCAGTTCTTGCCGCCAATGGCACTGGGGCACACCGTGGCTTCGCCACCGCGCGCGTGGAACAGCGCCGCCGGCGAGACTGTCACCGCGCCGGTCCTGCCATCGATCGACTCCACCGCATTCTGCTGGATGGTAGGCCTTGCCCACAGGAACCTGCCGGTGCGCCGGTCCAGCGTATAGACGATGCCGGTCTTGCCCGGAATGCCGGTGACAACCTTGTGCACCTCGCCGGGCTTGATGTCCGGATTGATCCACGCGACGGAGTTCTTGTCTGGCGTGACTTCGGTATCGATCAGGATGCGTTCGAAGGTGTGGTCGAAATCCCAGTGATCGACCAGATGCTGGTAGTACCACACGATCCTGCCGGTGGCGGGATCCAGCGCCAGCGTGCAGTTGTGATAGAGGTACTGCTTGTCGTTGCCAGCCAGCAGGAACTTGGGCGCGGGCGAAGTCACCGACGTGCCGATGTACAGCAGCTTGAGTTCCGGATCGTAGCTCGGCGGCATCCACGTGCCGACATGCTTGCGCTCGGCATAGGGCACGTCGCCCCAGGTCTCGTTGCCGGCCTCGCCGGGCCTGGGGATGGTGCGCGTGCGCCACAGCTCGCGACCGGTGGCCGCATCGTGTGCCGTGATGACGCAGTTCTCGGGACCTGATGTAGCCAGCGGCTCGCAGCCGCGGCCGGAGAACACCTTGCCGTCGGCCACTATGGGCCCCGAGGTCTGATGGATGCCGGTCTTGTAATCAAGCACGGGGGTAATCCAGACCTCCTTGCCCGTGCGCGCATCCAGCGCGTACAGCGCACCATCGGCCGTGGTGTCGATGATGAGGTTGCCGTGGATCGCGAGATTGCGGTTGATGAACGGCGCGTTGATGAACTTCGCGATGTCTTCCGGCTGTTTGCGCCGGTGCTCCCAGATCAGGTCGCCGGTCACCGCGTTGATGGCCTGGATGGTGTCGCCAGGATTCGGAAAATAGAGGATGCCGTCGTGCACCAGCGGCGTGCCTTCCTGCGGACCGGACTCCAGGCCGCGTGCCCACACCAGCTGCAGCTGCTGCACGTTGCCGGCGTCGATCTGCTTGAGCGGGCTGTAGCCCCAGGAATCGAGCGTGCGCCGCCACATCAGCCAGTCCTGCGGCGGAGGGTTCGCGAGCATGGCGTCCGTGACGGGAGAAGGCTGCGGCGGGCCGGCTGGCGTCTGCGCCTGGGTCAATGCCGCAGCAGCGTTCACTGCGAGAATGAACGCGAATACGCGAATGATGCGACCGCTTCGCTTTGCCATTGGCTCCCCCGGTTTCTTGTATTCCAGCAGGCCGATCCTACAGTCCTATCGGACTGTAAACAGTATCCGGTCTACAACCCGGCCTGTTTGATCCTCCAGCGCCAGTCGATGGGCGCCCGGTGTCGGCGCCCACAGGATGGTTGCCGATGCCGGGCCCAGGGCCGAACCGTCGAGACGCAATACGTGATCCGGCGCGCCGCCCTGCACGGTAATGGGAATCCGCTGACGGTCGGCGGGAATATCCGGATCCATGGCGACCACCATGGCGTTGACCGGGTTTGCGATGCGCGCGATGCGTGCGTCGTGCGCGACACTGTCGATCGTGCCCCGCGGGGCGGTGCCATTCAGGAACCACTCCCGGCGCGGTGGCTCGACGCTGGAGGAATAGCGCACCTGCACCGCGGTGACGCCGGACGGAACCGATGGCGGAACCGATCCGGCATCGTCGTGCAATCCATCCATGATTTCCCGCCAGGCCGGTGCGGCACCTGTCACGCCGCTGACATCGTGCATGGAATCGCCTTCGAAATTGCCCACCCACACTGCCACCGTGTACCGGGACGAATACCCGACGCACCAGTTGTCGCGCATGTCCTTGCTGGTGCCGGTTTTCACCGCACTCCAGTAGCTGGTGGCGAGGGAGTTTCCCAGGCCAAAGGTGACGGCACGTGCTGCACGGTCGCTGAGCACATCGCCGACAATGAAGCTGGCGTCTGCCGGCAGCATGGACCGCTGCTGCGGCACCGGATCGTCAGCCAGTATCCGCAGCGACGAGAAGCGGCCGCCCAGCGCGAGAGTCCGATAGGCCTGTGCCTGTTCCCACAGCGTCACCTCGGCGGATCCCAGCGCCAGCGAGTAACCGTAGTAGGCGCCATCCTCGGTGATGCCCGCGTAGCCCAGTGCGTGCAGCCGGTCGCGCAGCGTCTCCACGCCCACCAGCATCAGCGTGCGCACGGCCGGCACGTTGAGCGAGCCACCGAGCGCGGTGCGCACGCTCACCGGACCTTTGTAGTCGTGATCGTAATCCTGCGGAATGTAGACGCCACTCACCGTATCGATGTTCACCGGCAGGTCGTCGAGCAGCGAAGCGGCCGTCATGTATCGCCGTTCCAGCGCCAGCTCGTACAGGAATGGCTTGAGTGTCGAACCTGCCTGCCGCGGGGCACGCACGCCGTCCACGGCTGCTGCGCGGGAATCCGGTCCCGCAGATCCGACGTATGCAAGCACATCGCCGGAGGCGTTGTCGACGACGATGGCCGCACCATCGCGCACATTCTGCGAACCGAGACTGTCCAGCTGCCGGTTCAGCGCGCTTCGAACCAGACGTTGCACGGAGCTGTCGATGGTGGTGCGGATCCGCTGGCCCGGCTGCCTGAGCAGGCTGGCCGCCAGATGCGGGGCAAGGCGATCCGCAACGCCGACCTCCCCGCCCTTGTTCAGCAGCCTGGTCGCTGCCTCCCTGACCTCGGCGCAGGTTGCGTCCGCGGCGCCTGCATCCAGACGCGCGCAGCCACGCAGCGCCACGCGTTCGGGACTTGCCGCAGGGCCGGGAAGCAGCGCCGCGAAGACCATGCTCTCCGCCGTTGAAAGTCCGGACGGCGCCTTGTGGGCAAGCACCAGCGACGCCGCGCGGATGCCCTGCAGTTCACCGCGGAACTGGAGCAGGTTGAGATAGGCCTCGAGAATCTGCTGCTTGCTCCAGTGCGACTCCAGGCCCATGGCCAGCCGCACCTGATGCAGCTTCTGCATGAGACTGCGTGCCGCCTTGTGCGGCGAGCGCGGCGACTCCAGCAGGGAAGCAAGCTGCATGGTGATCGTGCTCGCACCGCGGACGCGGTGGTCGATGAGCGCATCGCGCAGCGCACCGGCCATGCCCAGTGCATCCACTCCGGCGTGGCGCCAGAAGCGCCGATCCTCGCCTTCCACCACCGCGGTGAGCAGCGCGGGCGAGATCCCGGCAAGCGGTGTCCATGCCAGACGCCGCACGCCGAACTCGACGCGCTGCGTATCCAGGATCTCGCCGTGGCGATCGAGAAGGATTCCATCCGATGGCGTGTACCCTGCGCGGACTGCATCGAACGAGGCAGGCTGCAGCGGGCGGAGCATCACGGCCGTGGCGATCGCAAGCAGCAGCACCAGCACTGCGCAGGATACGAGCACGCGTTTTGGCCACCACCTGTTCATGCCTAGCGTTCGACGGTCACCGGGGCGTTCGGAATCTCGCCCAGCATCTCGGGTGCGTACATGGCTTCAACCCTTGTGGCCGGCTGCAGGAACGTGCCGGGATTGTTGAGGCGCACGGTGTACTCGACCACCCATGCACCTTTCGGCACGAAGCGGTAGTAGGTCCTGAACGCGTCGTAGCGCCGTTCTTCGAAGGCGGGCCACGCGAAGCCTTCACGTCGCTCGCCGCGGGCAAGCAGTTTCGACTGACCACCGAGGCCGCCACCGAGAATGCTTGCGCCCGCAGGTATGGGATCGTCGACGACTACCCAGGTCATGTCCGTCTGCGCCTCGAGCTCCAGGCGCACGCGCATCACGTCGCCGCGCGACCAGCTTCCCGGCTGCTTCTGCTCCACCGGCGTGACGATCCGGCGGATTTTGTAGCCGCTGGACAGCGGTTTTGTTATCGGCAGCGCGGCCGTCGCACGCACCATGAGCCAGGGCGTGCCGGTGCCCGCATGCGATACCTGCAATTGTCCCGGTCCCTCCTGCCAGGGCAGGTCGACCTGATTTGAATTCCTGTTCGACTGCCAGGCCACGGGCCGCGCGACAGTTCCATAGCCGAGCCTGGAGGTGCCGGTCACGGCCACCGACTCGAATCGCGCCGAGAATTTTTCCATCGCCAGCACACCCCAGGCATTCGCGACCGTGGTGTTCCAGTGCCCGGATTGCTGCCGGGCCAGCGCACCACGCACCAGGCGCGGGATGTCCTCGAGCCACTCCGGTCGATCGAGCACGGCCAGCAGCATCCGGTTGGCATTGGAGTCGGACGAAATCATCAACCACCACAGCGCATCGCTGCGTTCCGTGGAGAAGCCCATGATCGTGCCCTGGAAATTCAGGCGCGTGCGCAGGATCTGCAAAGCCGCATTGCGCTGCGCATCGGCCTGCCTGATTCCCGCGACGCGCCGCAGAATGCCGACCCAGTCGAGCACGGTCGAGGTGGGCCAGAGAGCGGGCTCGACCGTGATGCTGTCGAGCATGGACCGATCCGCCATGCCGTAGCGGGACAGCGCTTCGATGGCCGCCACTTTGCGGATGGTGAGATCCGCGGTGGGCAGCGCCGAGCCGCGCACGATGCGGCCCTGCACGAACAGCTTCAGGGCATTCTGCATGCGGCCCTTTGCAGGTTCCGCAATGGCCCATCCGGCTTCGTCGGCGATCGCCAGCACGTAGGCCGTGAGTGCATCATCGCCCGGCACCCAGTCCGACGGAAAATATCGCAGCAGGCCGTCACCATCGAGGTAGGCAGGCAGCTTCTGCATCAGCGCATCCCATGCGGCCCGGTCGCGCATGCCGATGGCGCGCGACAGCTGCTGCTCGACGCAGATATAGCGATACAGGCCCAGGTATTCGCGGACGCCGTCGAGACCATCGCCGAGCTTCGCCTGCAGTGTTACCTGCAGACCGCCGCGCCCCGCGATGGCCGCTGCCGGTCGCGCCACGGGCATGGTGTAGGGCGCGTTCAGTTGCGTGAGCGTGGCCTGGTAGGTTCTGACCGGATATGCCGCGATGACGTTTTCCGTCACGCGGATCCTGTCGACGGCGGTACCGCCCGCCTCCTGCGCAACAACTTCCCAGCGAAGATCCCCCTCCCCGACGGGAGCCGACACGCGCCAGGCAATGTCACGGCTCTGGCCGGGCGCCATATCGACACGCTGCGTCTGCAGCCGCTGTGTCTTGAGCGCCGTCTTCGAACCGGTCAAGTCCACGGCGATGGTACGATCGGTGGTATTGCGCAGCGTGAAGGTCGCGAGGTACTGATCGCCTTCACGCACCAGTGGTGGCAACCCGGACAGCAGGATCAGATCCTGCGTGGTGTTGATCACCGTGCTGCCCGTTCCAAAGAAGCCGGCTGCTCCGTTGACCACCGCAACGACGCGGAACTCGGACAGCGAGTCGTTGAGCGGGATGCTGACCAGCGCATCGCCCGCGGCATCGACCGGAACCCTGCCCTTCCAGAACAGCAGGCTGTCGAACAGTTCGCGGGCCCGATCCCGCCCGCCGCCGCCGCCGCCGGGCACCGCCTTGCGGCCATAGTGTCGCTTGCCCACCACCTGCATCTGCGCCGTCGACGTGATTACCTCGAGGCCCCGCTCACCCATCATGGCGGCGAGCAGATCCCAGCTGCGGTTCGGCGCGAGTTCGAGCAGCGCGCCATCGACTGCCGCGATGGCCACTTCCGTTCCGGCAGGCAGTGCGCCACCATCTGCACGGGTAACGTGGATCCTGACCGCTGCGCGGTCGCGCACCTTGTATGTCGCGCGTTCCGGCGCAACACGCACGTCGAGGCGATGGGGCTTCCACCCGACCTTGATCGCCGCGATACCCAATCGGTAGGCGGGCTTGTTGAGGTCGACGGTTGCGGTGATTTCTTCCGCCTTCTCCGCCTTCGTAACTGCGTTCGTGGCATGCGCCACCCGGCCCCGGACCGCCAGCACCGAGACGAAGACATTCGGGGCATAGCCACCGGCAATAGGCACTTCAATCACCGGCTGGTTGCCATCCAGATGGGTGACGAAGCTCGACATGACACCCTGCCGCTCCACGGTCACCAGCGCGGTGGCTTCACGAAACGGCATGCGGACCTGGAAGCGGGCCGTGTCGCCGGCTTCGTAGGATTTCTGTTCCGGCAGCACATCCATGCGGTCGCCGCTGGTGCCGCCGAACCACGCGCCGTCCTTGTCGTACACCCACAGCGAAGTCGTGGCACCGCTCAGGTTTCCATCGGTGTCGCTGGTCTCGGCGCGCAGCACGATCTCGCCGGCGACGCCCGGGGCGACATCGCAGGTCAGCAGGCCTTGCGCGTCCGTCTGGCCCTGGCAGGTGGGAGCCAGCTTGCGCGTCTCGCGCGTGGTCTCGTAAGCGTAGAAGCCGCCGATCAGGCGTTTGCGGAAGGAATAGCGTTTTGACTGATAGAGGGAAACCTTGACGGACTGGCGCGCGCGCGGCTGCCCCTTCAGGTCCAGGGCCACGACGCGAAAGCGCACCTGGTTGCTGCTGCCTGCCCAGCCCTCCCTGCGAATGCCGAGATTGAGCGCCGAGGGCACCAGCTGCACGTGACCGCTGGTGGTCAGCAGCTCACCGTTCGCATCGGCGTATTCCAGTTCTGCCGTGAGTTGCGCGGCGCCGTCCAGCTGCGGCAGCGCGGGAATCGTCACGCGCGCCGAGCCCGCGCCATCCAGCGTCAGCGGAATCACCTGTGTCTTCGTGGACTCGGTTTCCGGTTCTGCTTCGAAGTCGAAATCGAACGGACTGTTCTCGTTGCTGAATACGCCCTCGACCACCGCCTTGCCGCCGAATTGATAGTCGCTGTAGCCGGGATACTGGATGGGCACCGGCTGCACCAGCGTTCGCACCTTGACCGGCAGCCCCGAGGCTCCGCCGCCGGACATGTAGGCGACATGCAGGTCGATGTCCGCCGATCCGGGTCGCACCAGGGGCACGGGCGAACCGGTAACGCTCGCCCGCATCGACGGCAGACGGTACTGCTCCACCTTGAATGTGGCGCTGCGAAGCTGGTTGTTGCCTTCCTTTATGTAGACGACGTAGTCGCCCAGTCTTGCTTCCAGCGGAATCTTCCACTCGCTCTCGGCAATGCCATCGGCGCCGAAGGTCACTTCGGAGGAATACTGCTGCCCGCTGCCCTGATGCCGGATCAGGATGGTCCGTCTGCCCGGCATTCCATCGGCGACGGCCACTCCGGCCATCACATGGCGGCGCAGGAAGTGCTTCATCGATACCGTCTCGCCGGCGCGGAACAGCGCACGGTCGAGCACGGTGTGATGGATGCGTGTGCTGTACTCGCTGCCCAGGGGCAGGCCGAACTGGCCCGGCTCGATGCCCTGATCCCAGCTGGAGAGCGCAAAGCTCAGGTCTGCGTCCTTGCTTGCCGTGACAAAGAGGGGACTTGGCGAGTAGCGATTGCATCGGCTCGAAGAATGCGGCGCCCCCAGGGATTTCGGCACGGCGGCCACGCCGTCCTTGCCGGTGGTCCCGCGCCACAACTCGGCGCCACTGCAGTAGTCGAGAATGACGACCTCGGCAGCCGCCACCGGCATGCCATCCTGCAAGCGCGTCACCCACGCCAGTGAAGCCTCGCGGCCCCATTTGAAATGCACGGCGAGATCCGTGACCAGCGCCGAAGTTGCGACATAGCGGACCTGGTCACGGCCCAGCAGTGCCTTGCCCAGGATGCGGCTCTCCATCTCGACGACGTAGAAGCCCTTCTCCCGGAGTGGTATTCCAATGACTTCAGACGTCCTGCTGCCTGCCGGTTTCGCGATGGACAGGGTTTTCGTAGCGTCGCCGCTGCCGAATACGGATGTGGTACCCGTGTTTTCGCGCCAGTGATTGGCCCTGCCCCCGTCACCCTCTTCGTCGGCATCAACCTCTTCCGCCGTTCCCGGCTTCGGAGTCTCGATGTATTCGCCCCTCGGCTCTGCCGCGGCCTCGACGCGCTGCAGCCAGCGTGCAATGGCAGCCGGGTCGGTGTCGAGACGCAGCAGCTTCGCCGGCATTGCTGCCATCTGCGTCGCAAGTTTCGGTTCGACATTGCGCAGGGTCACCGGCAGGACGCCACCCTCGGCAGCCTCCAGGATGCCGAAATTGCCGGAGAACCTGGCCAGCGGCGGAAACTCGTCGACGCGCACTTCCAGCGGGAAGCGGGCCGCGTTCTCGAGCTTGCGGCCCGCGTCATCCACAAGATCCCTGGGAAGAATGAAGGTGACGGACTGCTGCTCCGGGAACGGTGGCGCAAACTGCACGGATTCAACGGTTGCACCCGGGGTATCGGCCGGTGCGACCGGACTCAGCAGCTTGCCTTTCGCCGGCTTCAGGCGCACACCCATGGCAAGGCTGCGCGGCACCGGTGCGTTGAACTGCAGGGTGATGGGCAGCATCGGCAGGCAACCGGCGCGCGCATTGACGCGCGAGCACTCGGCGCGCGCGGTGAACGCCGGACGAATGCGAAACGCCAGCTTCTGGTCGTTGACCGTGGCGATGCCCGATGGGGTCTCGATGCCACGGCCCCACAGCAGCTGCAGCTGGCTTGCCGGAGGCAGGCGGCGCTGGCAACGGACCACGAGGATATTCTCCTCGGCCTGTTCCAGCGAACGGTCACGCACACGAATGTCGGCGGACTGGCCCGACTTCAGCAGCAGCGAAAAATATCCATACCCGAGATCCTTGCGCGCATTCAGCATGGCCTCCCGCGCCGCGCCCGTCAGCACCTCGACGGGGATTTCCTCCCCCAGGCCCTGGACAATGCAACGCGCATGATCCCGCACGGACTGCACGGTTGCCGGCGCATCGAGTTTCAGCAGGAACACCTGCTCTTCGTCCGCAACCGACCATCCGTCGCGCGGAAAGGATCCGGTCACGGCCGGCCCGCCGGTCGAAAAACTGAAGGTCTGCGTGCCGCCCACCGCCGCACCGCTCAATGCCTTCAAGCCCTTCTTGAGGCTGAAGCTGCAACGCACACCCGCTGGCAGGTCCGCGTCGAAGTCGTAGACCCAGTTGCGCGAATCGGCCCAGCGGCCGTTTCCCGCGGCTGTGCACTGGATCTCGAAGGGATCGGCCAGCAGGGGATCGCCGAGCGCGACCATCGGCACGGAAAAACGGGCGGTGACCTGCCGCACCTGCTTCGCAGTGCCTTCCGGACTGAACAACTCGACGGCTGCAGCACCTTCCACCGGTGCTGCCGGATGCAGGCTTGAAGACACACTCATCAGGACCACGGCGGCGATGAACAGGCGACGAAGAATCACGAGCAGTTCCCCCCGGGGTGTTGTTGCCGACTGTAAGCATATTCCGATATCAGCACGCGAAGAATGGGCGGCTGCACGGGCTTATAGTCAATGACAGGCAGTCGGGAGATTCGAGGTGTGTCATGAAAACGGGTACACGTCATGGCTGGTTTGGATACGCGCTGCATGTTCTCGCGCCGGTGGTACTGATCCTTGCCGGCTGCGCGACGCAACCTGGCAGTCCGGGCAGTGGATTCAGCACGCCCGAGCTGGCGGGCACGCGGTGGATCGTCACCAGCATCGACGGACGGGCACCGGTGCGCGGACCCTCACCGACTGCAGACTTCGGACAGGACGGTCGCATCAATGGCGATGCCGGCTGCAACAGCTTCTCCGGTCCGTTCATCCAGACCGGTACCACCGTGCAGTTCGGTGAGCTGCTGAGCACCAGACGCGCCTGCGTGGATGCAGACCGTCAGCAGCAGGAAACGCGGCTGCTGGATATCCTGCAGGGTCCCACCACCGTACGGCTCAATCGCGACCGGCTCACCGTGCGCGGGGCAGCGGGCTCGGTGGTGCTGACACAGAGCGAGCCTGTGACCCTGGGCTATCAGCAGTAAGCAAGCAACATCACCCCGGGAGCGGGCGAGGCTACATCGTGTGGCCCCCCGCTCCCGGTGCGGCCGGGCCCGACGCCTTGCTGAACATCGTGGCGCCGATCAATGCTGCCACGATGGCGAAGCCCGCACCCACACCGAATGCCAGGTGATACCCCGCATTGAGCGCGGTGACTGCGCTCATTCCCTTTGCCATGGCCTGCTGGGTCTGCGCCGCCGCCAGACTTGCGAGTACTGCGAGCCCCAGTGCACCGCCCATCATGAATGACGTATTCACCATGCCGGATGCGAGCCCCGAGTCCGACGCCGGCACATCGTTCATCGCCGCCAGCAGCAAGGGATTGAACGCGATGCCGGCGCCGAAGCCGAGCAAGGCCATCGCGGGAACCACATCGATCCATACATTGCCCATCGCCGGCGCGCGCGCAAACAACAGCAATCCGCACGCTGCAAGCAGCAGCCCCACCGACAGCGGCCCACGAATGCCAAACCGCATGACGAGCTTCGCCGAGATGCCCAGCGAACAGATCGCCATGATGACGTTGGCCGGCAGGAACGCCAGCCCCACCTGCATCGGTCCCAGGCCCAGCACCAGCTGCAGGTACAGCGCGGAGATGAAGAACCAGGCGAACATGCCGGCTGCCCACAGCACTGCGACCACATTGGCGGTGGAGACGCTGCGCAGGCGGAACAGCGACATCGGCATCAGCGGCGCGCGCACGCGCGATTCGATCACGAGGAAGGCCGCGAGCAGCGCGACCGCGGCGCCCAGCTTCCACAGCGTGGCGGTGGAGGTCCAGCCGACCTCATTGCCGTTGATGACGGCATACACCGCGAACATCAGCGAGGCCGTCACCGTGATCGCACCGCCCACATCCAGGCGTGGCGCATCGGCCATGCCGCGACCGGCGGGCAGCAGCGCGCGACACATTGCATAGACGGCGACGCCGATCGGCAGGTTGACCAGGAAGATCCAGTGCCAGCTCAGCGAGCTCGTCAGCAGGCCGCCGAGCAGCACGCCGATGCTGCCGCCGCCGGAACAGACGAAGCCGTAGATGCCCATCGCCCGCGCGCGTTCGCCGGGTTCGGTGAACACATTCATGATCAGCGACAGCGCCACTGCCGACACCACCGCACCACCCAGACCCTGCACGGCGCGCGCGGCGATCAGCACACCCTGCGTGGTGGCGAGGCCGCAGGCGGCCGAGGCCAGCGTGAACACGGCGAGCCCGAGCAGGAAGATGCGGCGGTGGCCGTAGAGATCGCCCAGCCTGCCGCCCAGCAGCAGGAAGCCGCCGAAGGTCAGCAGGTAGGCGTTCACCACCCAGACCAGCGAGGTTTCCGTGAAGTGCAGGCTCTCGCGGATGGACGGCAGCGCCACGTTCACGATGGTGGTGTCGAGCACGATCATCAGCACGCCGAGACAAAGGATGTAGAGCGCCAGCCAGCGTTGGCTGGCTGCGATGCCATGGGCCATGAAAGCTCCGGAGGGGTCGGGAACTGGAATCGTACTGCAACACACGCTTGTTCCGGGAACTGTGGCGCAGGCCATCGGCAATTCCCTGAGGCTGGCCGGTTGCGGAACCAGTGCGCGTTTCGACCGGGGAAAGCGAGTGCCACATCAAGTGGCCCTGGTTGCCACAGGCCTAGAGTCGGCCTGCAACCCGAGGTGCCGAACATGCTGCACGATCCACTGGTCATCCTCGATTTCGGAGCCACCGGCCTGCGACCCAGGCGCGGCGACCGGATTACGGAAGTCGGCCTCGTGCGCATTGAAGACGGCCATATCTGCGCCCGCTATCAGTCGCTGGTGAATTGCGGTGCGCGAGTGCCCGCATCCATTGCCGCCTGCACCGGCATCACGCAGCAGATGATCGACGCGGCACCACCGGTGGCCGAGGTAATGCGCGAAGTCGCTGCATTCATTGACGGAACGACCGTGGTTGCGCACTGCGCCAGCTTCGACCAGAGCCTCTACCGGCACGAGTGCTGGCGCCTGGGATTGGGCAAAGACGAAGCGATCACACCGTTCATCTGCTCCATGCGGCTGGCGCGCCGCATCTACCCGGAACTGCCCGGCCATTCGCTGGGAATACTGAGCCAGGCGCTGGGCCTGGGGTACAGGGGCACGCTCCATCGCGCAGCGGCGGACGCAGAAGCAACTGCGCTGCTGATGCTCAGGCTCGTCCGGGATATCGCCAGGATGCACGAAGGCATCACCGTTACGACGAAGGTGCTGCGCCACATCGTGGCAAAGCCGCCGGAGCGACAGCCGGGCCAGGAAAGGCTTTGCGCATGACAAGGAGTGGACGGTTCCGCACGAACCGTACTCATCGACGAATTCATCCTCCGGGCGATCGCTGACGGCAACGCTACCTGTCCATCCGCTCGCCGGCCACGGCATCCAGCGTGCCGTCCTCCGCCACCGTCAGCACCATCTGGATCGGCTGGCAGCACACCTGGCAGTCCTCCACGTAGGACTGCGAGCCCGCGGAAAGGTCGAGCCGGACGGGAATCACTTCTCCGCAGTATGGGCAGGGCACGTCGGCGAACTGC
>JAATEY010000063.1 GCA_015655465.1 Gammaproteobacteria bacterium
AGCGGAAAAAATGGTGGGCCGTGTAGGATTTGAACCTACGACCAATTGATTAAGAGTCAACTGCTCTACCAACTGAGCTAACGGCCCTTTGAAAAGGGTTGGGGTGGACGACGGGACTCGAACCCGCGACAGCCGGAATCACAATCCGGGACTCTACCAGCTGAGCTACGTCCACCATCGTACACATCGAACCAGCCTTGAGCGCGCCCGGCAGGAGTCGAACCTGCGACCCTCGGCTTAGAAGGCCGATGCTCTATCCGCCTGAGCTACGGGCGCCCATGGTAAGCATTCGGTCCGACTTGGGTCACGCACGGGCTGGTCACCATCAAAAACCGCGTCGACCGGCCCTCCTTGCAGAAGGCCCGCCAGCGCGGGGCCGGGAGTATATACGAACAGCAAGCCGTGAAGTCATCCGTATGTGAGGGGGCTGACCTTGCCGCCGAACACCCGGTATACGTACACCGTATAACCCGCAATGGCTGGCAGCACGACCACAGCCCCCCAGAGGATGACCAGCAACGATTCCGGAGCGCTGGCAGCGTCCCAGATGGTGATGCGGTCGACCACGAGATAGGGGAACAGGCTGTAAGCCAGCCCGTAAAAACCCAGCAGGATCACGCCCACTGCGCAACCGAATGGCACCCAGGCGCCGTATTCGTTGCCCTGCCCCAGCCGCAGCGGCAGGCGGTGCAGGGAGCGGCGGGCGATCCACAGCAACGCCACCGTGGCCAGCGGAATGGGGATGAGCAGCACGATGAACGGCAGCGAGAACCACTTCTGGAAAATCCGCTCGCTGACCAGCGGCGATGCCACCGAGACCGCCGCGAAGCCGAGCAATGTGCCCCACCATGCGAACCCTGACCAGCGAAGGGCCTTGAGCTGCAGGTTGCCCTGGGTCTTCAGGATCAGCCAGCCGGCGCCCAGCAGCGCATAACCCGCCGGCAGGCATATCGCGATCAGCACCGCGAATGCCTGGGCCGCCAGCGACTGCTGGAAACCGGTGATGTAACGGCCCAGCATGTAACCCTGGCTGACGGCGGTGAGCAGCGACCCGCTCCAGAAGATGTTGTTCCACAGCGGCTTGTGCGCGGCATGCGCCTTGACGCGGAAGTCGAAGGCCACGCCGCGCAACATCAGGCCGATCAGCATCAGCACCACCGGCAGGTAGAGCGCCGAAAGGATCACGCCGTGCGCACGCGGAAAGGCCACCAGCAGTATGCCGATGCCCAGCACCAGCCAGGTCTCATTGGCATCCCAGAACGGACCGATGGAAGCAACCATCAGGTCCTTCTCGTCGTCCGCGGCTGCTTTCAGCAGGATGCCGACACCGAGGTCGTAGCCGTCGAGCACCACATACAGCAACAGCGCGACGCCCATCAAACCCATGAACACCACGGGCAGCCAGCCTGCGGGTGTAGTCAGATCAGGGGACATTGGTCGCCTTGTGCGCAACTTCATTGGCATGACCGGCCATGTAGAACAGCACGCTGATATAGGCCACCACCAGTGCCAGATAAAGCGCCAGGTACAACGCGAGGCTGATGCCCACCGGCACGGGTTCCCGACTCGCTGCGTCTGCAGTGCGCAGCACGCCATACACCAGCCATGGCTGCCGCCCGATTTCAGTGACGTACCAGCCGGCCAGCGTCGCCACCCAGCCCGAGAACGTCATGCCAACCATGAGTTTCAGCCACAGGCCATCCGGCTTGCGCGCGCCGCGCATCTTCCACACTCCCCACCATGCGGCTGCCAGCATCAGCAGGCCCATGCCGACCATGACGCGGAATGCCCAGAACACCGGCGCAACCGGTGGATGCGCATTGGGGAATTCATCGAGGCCGCGGATCTCCCCGTTCAGCCCATGCGTGAGAATCAGGCTTGCACCTGCTGGAATCGCGATCTCGAAACGATTGCTCTGTGTCGCCGCATCGGGCAGTGCCGCCAGCAGCAGCGGTGCGCCACGCTCGGTGTGCCACACCCCTTCCATCGCCGCGACCTTGGCCGGCTGATGTTCGAAGGTATTGAGCCCATGCAGGTCGCCCACGAATATCTGCAGCGGCACCAGCATCGCGGCGAGCGTGACACCGGTACGCAGGGTTGGCAGTACATCGGCCGAACGGTCGGAACGTAGCCAGCGCCATGCCGAGACGCCAGCGATCAGGAACGACACCGTCAGCCCGGAAGCCAGCAGCATGTGTGTCAGCCGGTATGGCAGGGATGGATTGAACACGATCGCCCACCAGTCGGTGGCATGCGCCTGGCCAGCGCGCATCTCGAAGCCCTGCGGCGTCTGCATCCAGGAATTCAGCGCGAGAATCCAGAAAGCCGAGAGGCTGGTGCCCACTGCCACCAGCACCGTTGCCAGCGTATGCACCCGCGCCGACACCCGGCCTGTGCCAAACAGCATGACGGCGAGGAAGGTGGCTTCGAGGAAGAACGCCGTCAGCACCTCATAGGCCAGCAGCGGGCCGGCGATATTGCCGACTGTTTCCATGTAGCCGGGCCAGTTGGTGCCGAACTGGAAGCTCATGGTCACGCCGCTGACCACGCCCAGCGCAAAGGTCAGCGCGAACACCTTGACCCAGAAACGATAGGCCTGCATCCACAGCGCATCGCCCGAACCTGCATGGCGCCATTTGAAATACAGCAGCAGCCACGCCAGCGCGATGGAAATGCTCGGGAACAATATGTGGAAACTGATGTTCGCCGCGAACTGGATGCGCGCGAGAAAGAGCGGATCCGGCATCTTGCTGACCCCGACAGGAATCGAAAATGGTCGGGGCGAGAGGATTTGAACCTCCGACCCTCTGCTCCCAAAGCAG
>JAATEY010000257.1 GCA_015655465.1 Gammaproteobacteria bacterium
GACCCTTCGGTGGACGGCATCAAGACCGGCCACACCGACAGCGCAATGTACTGCCTGGTGAGTTCCGCCAACCGCAACGGCATGCGCCTGATCTCGGTGGTGCTGGGATCGCCCACGATCAGGGCGCGCGAGGATGCGAGCGCGGCGCTGCTGAACTACGGCTACACTTTCTTCGAAACCATCAAGCTGCAGGAAACCGGCGTGGTCATGCTGACCCCGAAGGTATTCAAGGGCTCGGCAGAATCGGTGGGCGTCGGCAGCCGGCGTCCGGTCAGCGTGACCATCGCACGCGGCCAGGCGCAGACGCTGCGCAAGGAAGCCAGGGTGAACAGCCCGCTGATCGCGCCGCTGGCGCTCAATGCCGTGGTCGGTGAATACACCGTACGCGCAGGTGACGAAGTGGTGGCCCGCGTGCCGCTGGTGACCCTGGCCAAGGTCGACGAGGGCGGCCTGTGGCGCACCACTGTCGACACCGTGAAGCTCTGGTTCGAATAGCAGCAGCGTAACGGCGCATGGCCACTCCGCTTCCCTGGTGTCATCTCAACGGCGAGCAACTGCTGCTGACCGAAGCGCGCGTGTCGCCGCTGGATCGCAGCTTCCTGTTTGGCGACGGCATCTACGAAGTGATTCCGGTCTATGGCGGCCGGCTGTTCCGGCCGCAGGCACATTTCGACCGCCTGGACCGCAGCGCTGCAGCCATTCGCCTCACCAATCCGCATTCGTCGGCAGGCTGGCAGGCGCTGCTGCAGCAACTGATCGACGCCAATGGCGGGGGCGACCAGTACGTCTACCTGCAGCTGTCGCGCGGCGCGGAACATGGACGCAATCACGCGCCGCTGCCGGAGATTCCGCCGACGGTGTTTGCCTACTGCTCGCCCTGGCCCACTGTGGCCGCAGGTACCTTGAGCAATGGCCTGGCCTGCATCACTGCGCAGGACACCCGCTGGGCGCGCTGCGACATCAAGTCAGTTGCATTGCTCGCCAACGTGTTGCTGCGCCAGCTGGCCGTGGATGCCAATGCAGCAGAGACCATCCTGCTGCGCGATGGCGAGATGCTGGAAGGCAGTGCCTCGACCGTACACGTGGTGATCGACGGCACCCTGATCACGCCGCCCAACTCCACCCGCCTGCTGCCCGGCACCACCCGCAGCGTGGTGGAGGAACTGGCCGATGGCCTGGGAATTCCGCGCCGCGCTGCACGCATCGGTGAAGCAGAACTGCGCAGCGCCGATGAAATCTGGCTGGCTGCTGCCACCCGCGAAGTGCAGCCGGTCACGCGCCTGGACGGCATGCCCGTGGGCACCGGCCTGCCTGGTCCGGTCTGGCGCAGGATCTACGATGCTTACCAGCAGCTCAGGAAGGCCGCGTCTCAACCCTGACCGGCACAGGCACTACAGTTTTTCACCACTTTCCAGACGCGAACGCCGTGCCTCCAGTGAGGCGCGCATCCTGTCGTTCGCCCGGGCCATCGTGTCCTGCATCAACGTAACCTGTTCCGGAGTCATGAAGGATCGCGCTGCATCGACTGTGCGGCGATTGCTTTCAACCCTTCCCTTGAGATTCTGTTCCTCGAAGTCCAGCTGCGAGCGCGGATCGGAGGTCGGAGGAACCCGCATGCTTTCCTCCTGGGCGCGGCGCTTCTGTTCCGCAGCTATGCTGGCAACCAGCAAACGAGTCTGCTCTTCGTTAATTGCCGCGGAGGACGCGAGCATCATGGTCAACTCATTAACCCTCCGGCGCGCTTCAACAGTCGTCTGATACTCTCGCCATTGCTGGGATCTTCCAGGTCCCAGCTGCGCTTCGAGTTCAGCAGCCTGGGACTTCTGCATTTCCGATATCTTTAACCGCAGATCCTCGGCGTTGAAATTGCCGTCGCCCGGAAGTGAAGCATTCAGGGTCGCCTGTTGCTTCGCCACCAGATCATGAAGCGCCTCGGCCTCTGCCGAAGTGAGGCGCAGTTCCTTCACCAGGCCTGGGTAGAGCTGCTGCAGCTTGTTGAGTTTCAGACTGCTTCCTATCTTCTCCTCGTAGAGCGGTGAGGATCTGTTGCCATTGGCGGCTGCTGGCGGATGCGCCGCGGTTGCCGCGACGGCCTCCGGACCCACTGGGGACTGCAAGGCTTTGGCTGCAACAGGCGTCTCACCAGCAGGTACTCCCGCCGCGGGCAAGGGCTGGCCCGCGGCCAGGCGCAGGGATCCGTTCGGCGACACGATCTGCTGTCGGAGCTGCGCGGTTAGTTGTCGCTCGGCATCCAATTGTTGCCAGAGATAGACCGAGACGACTCCAGTGACCAGTGCGATGCCCCAGGCCAACGCTGACTGCTTCATCACGATGACCTGGATCGAGGGGCAGGAGCCAGCCGGACCTGCCGGCGCGCGATCCAGACGGTCAACAAGGCCAGGACAACGATCTGCAAGAGAAGCACGAGGAGATTCGTAACGGAAAATGACACGGCGACTTTGCCATAGGTTTCAGCCCCGAGGTTCACCAGCATGACGGATCGCGCATATTCCGCAGCGATTCTCGCCACCATGGACGCGCCCAACAAGACGAACGCCAGGACGATCCAGCTTCGCCGGAGCAAAAGTCCGGACAAGCGCTGCTCATTCCGCCGAATCAGCCACCAGCATCCGGCTGTGACAGCCACGATGGCGACCAGGTTGGGCAGCAGGTAGGCCGTAGTGGAGATCGCGCTGCCCAATAGCGACCGGCCGCCGGCTTCGAACGGATAGTGAAGGCTCTTCAACTCCACGATCATCAGCGAGCCCGTCAACGTGCTCAAGGCGCTGGCAATGTTGTTGATCAATCCCCACAGCTGCACGCCCAGCAGCATCCATAACACACGGCTCAACCAGATTTCATTGGCGTTTATCTTTGAAAATTCCTGCCCCAGTGTCGTCGCGCTGCCGATGCGCCGCGTCGCCACGAGGAAAGCTTCCTGGTCGCTCAATCCTTTGCCTCGCAGCGTGGCGGTCGAGTCGTGGAGGTGCGTTTCCAGTTCGTCGAGATTCTCCGCACGGAATTGTGGCGATTGCTTCAGGCATTCACGCCACTGCTGGATCGCGGTGCTCAGGTCAAACTCAGTTTGGTTTTCCATATCTTTGTCATCGTTTCGTGGACCGTCAGCCATTGCGTTTTTTCTTCCTGCAGTGCCTTGCGACCTTCCTTGCGCAGACGGTAATACTTGCGCTTCCGGCCGGTATCCGCCTTACGCCAGTCGGATTCGATCAGCTGCTCCCTCTCCATCCAGTGCAGCACGGGATAAAGCATTCCTTCGGTCCACTCTATTTTTCCGCCGGAGAGTTCGCGGACGCGCTGGATCAGCGCGTAGCCGTAGTTCTCGCCCTCAGTGAGGACCGAAAGCACCAGCGGTACCGTCGAGGCCGCAACCAGTTCCTTGGAAAGCATGGCAGTACTATGCCTAGCATTGCAATGCTTTGCAAACCGGGATCTTCCCGGGCTACCGATTCCCGCCAATTTTTCCGTCGTGCTGCCGGCGGGACGCTGTCGGCCTGCCGGGTTTGACCCCAAGCGGTCGGTCGCGAGCGTCAGCTCCTGGCGCGTGGTGACAGGAGCTGGGTCGAACATGCCAATCTTGCCGCGCAGACTTCAGGGGAGCGACAGGTGCCAATTGAACGCGCTTGGTGGAAAGCCCCGCTTGCAAGTGTCGTCGTAGGTGTATTAGTGTATGCAAACACATGGAAGCAGATCTCCTGAACATCCAGCCGGCGTCGCCTGAGCCGATCTATCGCCAGATCATCGCGCAGCTGCAGCGCCTGATCTCGAGCGGGCAATTGCCGCCCGGGGAACCACTGCCATCTGTCCGCGATGTCGCCGGCGTGCACGGCGTCAACCCGGTCACCGTATCCCGTGCCTACAGCCTGCTGGAAGCCGAAGGCTTTCTGGACCGCCGGCGGGGCATCGGCATGGTTGTCGCGACGCGCACGCGTCGCGCCATTTCGGACAGCGCGCGGCTGGAACAACTGGACCGGCCACTGAAGGAAGTGGTGCGGCAGGCGAGGGAACTGGATCTCGCCGATCAGCTCGTGCTGGAGCGACTGAAGACTTTGCTGAAGGACGAAAAATGATGAACGCGGCTTTACCTCTGTCCTGCTCGGGCATCCACAAGCGCTACTGAAACCAGGCCGTCCTGAATGATGTCAGCCTCACCCTGCCGCCTGGCAGCGTGGTGGGGCTCATCGGCCGCAATGGCTCGGGCAAGACCACGTTGATCCGTATTCTGATGGGATTGGCGCAACCCAATGCGGGCAGGGCATGGATCTGTGGTGAACCGGCTCTGTCGCCCGGCGATGCCGTGAAAGCGCGTCTGGGTTATGTGCCCCAACTGCCTGATGCCTTCGGCTGGATGCGCGTCAGCGACATGTTCGACCTGCTTGCCACCTTCTACCCGGATTGGGACAGCCAGTTCGTGCAGCAGTCCATGCAGCGCTGGAACGTGGACACGAAAAAAAGGCTGGCACGCCTCTCTCCTGGTGAGCGGCAACGTGTTGCGCTGACACGCGCGCTGGCAGCACGACCGCAGCTGCTGGTTCTGGACGAACCCGCCTCGGCGCTGGATCCGGTGGCGCGCCGGGAGCTGCTGCGTGAACTTGCGCTGCGCGCCGCCGACTCAGGCACCACCATCCTGTTTTCCACGCATATCGTGTCGGATCTGGAGCGTGTCGCTTCGCGAGTAGCCTTCCTGCATGAAGGCCGACTGTTGCTCGACACCTCGATGGATGAACTGAAGGAAACGCATGCCAGGCTGACAGTGCCATCAGTCTCCGCAGCGAGCCTCGCTCATGCCCTGCCGGGCGAGCTGCGCCGCAGGAAGCGTTCGGATGGAAGTGTGTCACTGGTCATTGCGCGTCAGCCGGGTCAGGACTGGCCTGCAGCGGCACAGATGCCGGGCGCCCAGCTCGAAACGCTCAGTCTCGAGGATCTGTTCATCGAGGTCGTGGAATGAAGTCCGGGATTTTCAGGCTTGCCCTGCTGTTCATCGCGGGCACGACCCGCGCCTGGTATCTGTATCTCGTCTGCGCGCTTCTCGCCGCCGTGTTCCTGGTGTCTGTATGGATGGTACGACGAACGGGCGACCTCGAAGACTCATTGGGTGTTGCGGCGATTTCCACCGCACTCATGTGGTTGATCGCAACTGTCGGCATGCTTGCAACCGTCCGCGAGCTGCGAAAGCTGCGTACGCCGAATGTCTACCGGAAGGCTAACCTGGTGTCGGGACTTGTAGCATTGTTCACGCTCGTCATGCCGACTGCCCTGCTTGTCCTGTCGTCAGATGCCGCGTTGCAGCTCAGCACAACACGCCATATTTTCATGACTCTCGCTCTGGGCGCAGCGTCAGGCATGCTTTACGCCACGTTGCCGTTTACGCTCGTCTGTGCGGGATTGGTCTTTGGGGCACCGGCGTTTGTTGTCTTCCCCAGTCTCGAAGCGCAGCTGACGCAGACTGCACTCTGGCAGAGTGCCTGGCGCATCGAAGCCATCACATTGCTGGCGCTGTTCATTGTCGCGTGGCGGTGCAGAGCCATGATCCGTTCCGAAAAACCCGCCGGATTATTATGGCTGTCGCTGGCCCAGATGCGAGTGGGCGCATCCAATCTGTTCATGGCGGCATCGCAGGATCCCAATGCAGCCTACAGGATGTGCCCGACCTGGATGTTCCCCAGCTGGCGCACGCGCGCTGGTGCTTCCTTGTGGAACCGTATCAGTACCTTGATGGGCCCGCCTTTTGCACCCGGAAATCTGCGACAGCTGCTGCCTGTACTGGCCGTTATCGGCGGTATTGGGGGGCTCCTCTTGTGGTTCTTCGTCGTGGAGCGGCTGCTCGCGGAGCGGTTGCCGGTACGTGTGCAACGGATGTTCCTGGATACCATGGTGGCGCTGATTCCCATAGCGTTCATCATGGTTCTGTCACCGATGACACGGACCTTCGCGGGGCGGTTGCGGATGATCCATCGTCCACAGAGCGCCGACCTGGCTGAACTTGCGCTGCTTCCAGGATTGGGAGGCGGCAAGACGCCTCTCGCGAACTACAGCCTGGTCATGTTTGGCAAACCCCTGCGGATGCTCGCCGCGATTGCCGCAGTTCCGGGTGTTGCGGCAGTGATGCTGGTGCACTCCACACCCTGGAGTCTGCTGTTGCTGCCGGTGCTGATTGTTTCCGGCTTCACGGTCATGGAAATCGCGCGCTATCTGGCGGTTGGCCGCCCCTGTATGCAGAACATCTTTCTGGAGGCGTTTGCCTCCATGGCAGTGATGATTCCGATGAGTGCGCTTGTTTTCGTCGGCGCACGTACCCCGTTTATCAGCGTACGTACTTCAAACGCAATCTCTCATGTGGTCATACCAGCCATCGTTGTCATCGTGTGGCTGGCAGCCATTCACGGTGTCCGGCGGGCGTACGCCACGGCTGGGCAACTGCCGCATCCATTCCTCGACGCGGACGAGCGCAGTGTCATGACTCTCTCCTGAACAGGTCCAGGGACGAGTTCCCCCGGAATGGTCACGGACGCAGGTCGACTCGCCGGGCAGTGCTGTGATTGTCTGCTTTCAGGTGGCTTGTTTGTGATGCGGCTCGACCGCTTCTGGCCGAAAGCAGGCTTTGGCCAATTGATCGTGTCTCTCGCCAGCTACGAACCAGAGCCCTGACTACGGGTGGCCGAGAAGAACCCGCTGAGCAGTGCACCGCACTCCTTCTCCAGCACGCCGCCGAATACATCGACGCGATGGTTCAGCCCCTTGAGGGCAAACGCGTCGATCATGCCGCCGGCAGCACCGGCCTTCGGGTCGAAGGCGCCGAACACCACGCGCCGCACGCGCGCATGCACGATGGCCGCGGCACACATCAGGCAGGGTTCCAGCGTCACATACAGCACCGTGTCGTCGAGACGGTAGTTCTGCAGCTGGCTGCCTGCAGCCCGCAGGGCAAGCATCTCGGCATGAGCGGAAGGATCATGCAGGCCGATGGGGGCATTGCCAGCCGCGGCCACGACCTGATCGTTCCTGACGACCACAGCGCCCACGGGCACCTCGCCGCGCAGCCGGGCCCGTTGCGCCTCTTCCAGCGCCAGCCGCATGAACCCGATGTCGGAAGGCATGCGCGGGCTATTCGTAGATGACGTAGTACTTGCGCGCCGGCTGTCGCACATCCCAGTAGCCGGTGAACCCGGCCGGCGACACGAATGCATCGTCGGCGCGCCACAGGCGCTCGCTGCCGTCATCACCGGTTACCAGGATTTCCCCGGCCAGCAGTTCGCAGAACTCGCTTTCGGTGAAGATCACCCGCCACTTGCCCACCGCGCATTCCCAGATGCCGGCGCTGAAACGCCCGTCCGCGCTGCTGTGGTAATTCCAGGCGCGCTGCAAGGGATCACCGCTCACGATGCGCTCCGCCGCCGGACGCCATTGCTGTGGCTCGGGCGCCGGGCCGTTAAGGTCGACCATCTTCGGCAAGCTGCTCACGCGGCCACCGGACGGCGCGGCACCATCATGCGCGCCAGCAATTTCTGCACCAGCTCACCACGCTGGTTGAAGGTTTCGGCCCGCATGGTGACGATGCCGCGATCCGGTCGCGAGCGCGATGGTTTCACCTCGACGATCTCGGCACGCAGCGTCAGGGAATCACCCGCATACACCGGCTGCGTCCAGCTCAGCTCGCCGCCGGCACCGATGTACCCGCCCGCCAGGCGCGGCCCACCGGTCACCAGCAGGCGCATGCCCAGCGAGGCCGTATGCCAGCCACTGGCAGCCAGGCCACCAAAGAAACTTGCGGCAGCGGCATCTTCATCGAGGTGGAAGGGTTGCGGATCGAACTGCGCAGCAAACGCCTTGATCTCATCGGCCGTGATGGTCACGGGACCATTGGTGAAGGCCATCCCTGCGGCCAGATCATCCAGATACAGCAGCGCAGTCATGGGCAGTCCTCACATGGGCTAACGCCCGGACATCGCGTTGCGCGACAGCAGCAGCAGTGCGAGCAGCGTAATGCTGGCGGCACCGGAAAGATAATAGCCCACTGCCGCAAGGCCATGCTGCGTGGCCAGCCAGGTGGCGGCATAGGGCGTCAGCGATGCGCCCAGGATGCCGGCCAGGTTGAAGGCCAGCGATGCGCCGGTGTAGCGCACCGCGGTCGGAAACAGCGCCGCCAGCGCCGCACCCAGCGGTCCATAGCCAAGCCCCATGAGACCAAGGCCCAGGGCGAGGCACAGCACCACGCCACTGTCACTGCCGGAGGCGAGCAGCGGCGCGAACAGCAGCCCGAACAGCACCATGCCGGCCGTTGCAGCCATGAGTACCGGACGCGGATTGAACCGGTCTGCCAGCATCGCCGACACCGGAATGGCGGCGCCGAAGAACAGCATGCCGATGATCTGCAGTATCAGGAATTGCTGGCGCGAATAGCCGAGCTTGCTGGTCCCCCAGCTCAATGCGAACACCGTCATGAGATAGAACACGACGAAGACGGCGACTGCCGCGAAGGTTCCCAGCAGCAGGGTTGCCCCATGCTTGCGGAACACATCGACAATGGGAACCTTCACGCGCTCGTTGTTGGTCAGTGCGCGCCGGAATGCCGGCGTCTCCTCGATACGCAGCCGCACGTACAGGCCCACCAGCACCAGCACCGCGCTGGCTACGAACGGCACGCGCCAGCCCCAGTCCATGAACTCGGCATCGCTGAGGTAGTGGCCCAGGAGCAGGAATATGCCGGCCGAGCAGACGAAACCGAGCGGCGCGCCCAGCTGCGGAAACATGCCGTACCAGTTGTGCCTGCCCGCTGGCGCGTTTTCGGTGGCCAGCAGCACCGCGCCGCCCCACTCCCCGCCCAGGCCGAAACCCTGGCCGAACCGGCACAGCGCCAGCAGCGCCGGCGCCAGCAGGCCTGCAGTTCCATAAGTGGGCAGCAGGCCGATCAGCACTGTCGACAGTCCCATGGTCAGCAACGCAGCCACCAGCGTGGCCTTGCGGCCAATGCGGTCGCCGTAGTGGCCGAACACGGCGGAGCCGATGGGCCGTGCAAAGAACGCCAGCGCAAAGGTTGCCAGTGACTGCAGCGTGGCCGTCGCGGGATCGGATTTCGGAAAGAACAGTGTGGGGAAAACCAGCACTGCCGCGTTGGCATAGATGTAGAAATCGAAGAACTCGATCGTGGTACCGATCAGGCTCGCGAACAGCACGCGGCGCGGCGAATTCCCCTGCATCACTCCCCCCGATTCAGCCGTCTGGCTGCGCGCTATTTTTCTACGAAGGCGCGCTCGATCACATAGTCGCCGGGCTCACCCGTGCGCGGCGAGACCGTAAAGCCGCGCGCATCCAGCAGTGTACGGCAATCCTGCAGCATTCCCGGGCTGCCGCAGAGCATGAAGCGGTCGGTGGCGGGATCAAAGAGGGGCAGGCCGGCATTTGCCGCCAGGCTGCCGTCGGCAATCTGGTCGGTGAGGCGACCCCGGGTGCGGAATTCCTCGCGCGTGACCGTCGGATGGTAGATGAGCTGCGCGCGCGCCAGTTCACCCAGGAACTCATGCTTTGGCATGTGCTCGATGAGGAACTGCTCGTAGGCCAGGTCATTCACCCGACGCACTCCGTGCGCCACCACCACTTTCTCGAAGCGCTCGTAGGTCTCCGGGTCCTGGATGATGCTCATGTACGGCGCAAGACCGGTGCCGGTGCCGAGCAGATACAGATGCCGGCCGGGCTTCAGATCGTGCAGCACCAGCGTCCCGGTAGGCTTGCGGCTGACCAGCACCTCATCGCCAACCGCCAGGTGCTGCAGGCGGGAAGTCAGCGGACCATTGGGCACCTTGATGCTCAGGAACTCGAGGTGTTCTTCCCAGTTCGGGCTGGCAATGGAATAGGCGCGCAGCAGCGGCCTGCCATCCACGTTCAGGCCCAGCATCACGAAGTGGCCGTTCTCGAAGCGGAAGCTGGGATCGCGCGTGGTCCGGAACGAAAACAGGCTTTCGTTCCAGTGGTGAACCTGCAGCACGCGCTCGGTTGCAATCGCCGCCATCCGGCCCTCGGACTTCAGATCAGGGATGGCAAGGCTACGGGGTTTTTTATGCCGGAAAAAGCCTGAGCGCGCCTATTCGTATAACAGAATCAAATAACGGCGCGGCCACCCCACCCTAACGGGCGGGGGTCGGCTTGTCCCAGTTCGTCTTGCCTTCATCCTGGCCTGCAACGGAGTACAGCACCTGCGCATTGCGGGTCTTCTGGAAGTCTTCCAGCGACTGGCCACGCATGGCGGCATAGATGTGCAGGTTGGTGGTACCGATCACCGCGCCGAACTTCTCCAGCAGGAAGAAGATCACGCCGTAGTGGATCAGC
>JAATEY010000021.1 GCA_015655465.1 Gammaproteobacteria bacterium
GGAATCAGGACTGCAGCAGCGCCGCCACCACCGCATTCCAGGCACTGGCGATATTGTCGCGGTTGTAGCCGCCGCCGCCGAGGGCCAGCACCCGGCCATGGCCGAGTTGATCGGCAAGACCCGCCAGCTGCGTGGCTGCCATGGCGTGGCTCGCCGCGCTGAACTGCAGGTGGGTGATGGGATCGCCGGCAAGACTGTCTGCACCGCATTGTAAAATGATGAACTGCGGTTCGAAGCGGGCCAGATGCGCCATGACTTCCTGCCAGTGGACGGCAAAGACCGCGTCATCTGCGCCCGGCGGCAACGGAATGTTCAGCTTGCTGCCCTGCGCAGCTGCAAGGCCGGTTTCATCGGCCCTGCCGGTACCCGGATAGAGATACTGCCCGTCTTCATGCAGGTCGGCAAACACCAGCTCCGGGTCGGCCTCGAAGGCATAGAAGACGCCGTCGCCGTGATGCGCATCGATATCCACATAGGCCACGCGCGTCACGCCCCAGTCGCGCCGCAATTTCTCGATCAGCACGCCGCAGTCATTGAAGATGCAGAATCCGGCGGCCGAGTCGCGGGCTGCATGATGCAGGCCGGCAATTGGCACGAAGGCACGTTCGGCCTGGCCGGACAACAAGGATTCAGCGGCCACAAGCGTTGCGCCAACCACCTGCGCTGCCGCCTCGAAACATCCACGGAAGGCCGGCGTATCGCCGGCATCGAGACTGCCCTGCCCATCCGCGGAGCGCGCGCGCACGAACTCCACGTAACGCGGCGTGTGGAACAGCAGCAGTTCGGCATCGGAGGCGGCGCGTGAAGTGCCGCCGAGGCAGCGCGGCGCAAGACCTCGGCTGCGGAATTCTCCCTGAAAAGCCGCCAGCCGGTCCGACCCGAAGGGGTGAGCATTGGGAAATCCGTATCGACCCAGGGGCTCGTCGGCAACAACCAGCACGCGCCGCCCGGAAGCAAGCCCGCCGACAATGCGCGTCGCAGTTGTGGTGGTGGCGTTCAAACGGCAGCCAGACTATCACGCGGCCGCAGGATTCGCGGATAATTGGGACATGGCTCAATACATCTACACCATGAATCGTGTCTCGAAGGTTGTTCCACCCAAGCGGACGATCCTGCGCGACATCAGTCTTTCCTTCTTCCCCGGCGCCAAGATCGGCGTGCTCGGCCTCAATGGCTCGGGCAAGTCCACGCTGCTGCGCATCATGGCCGGCATCGATACCAGCATCGACGGCGAGGCGCGTCCCCAGACCGGCATCCGCATCGGCTACCTGCAGCAGGAACCGCAGCTGGATGAAGGACACACCGTGCGGCAGGCCGTCATGCAGGGTGTGGGCGATGCATTCAAGAAGCTCGTGCGCTTCAACGAGATCAGCGAGAAATTTGCCGAGCCCATGTCGGACGACGAAATGAACGCGCTGCTTGAAGAGCAGGCGAAGCTGCAGGACGCCATCGACGCGGCCGGCGGCTGGGAGCTGGAACGCAAGCTCGACATCGCCGCCGATGCGCTGCGCCTGCCGGAGTGGGATGCCATCATCGGCAAGCTCTCCGGTGGCGAGAAGCGCCGCGTCGCGCTGTGCCAGCTGCTGCTGTCGGCGCCCGACATGCTGCTGCTCGTCGAACTCACCAATCATCTCGACGCCGAGTCGGTGGCCTGGCTCGAACGCTACCTCGAGGAATATCCGAGCACCGTCATCGCGGTGACGCACGACCGCTACTTCCTCGACAACGTGGCCGAATGGATCCTGGAACTGGACCGCGGCCACGGCATTCCCTGGCAGGGAAACTACTCTTCCTGGCTGGAGCAGAAAGACAAACGCCTGGCGCAGGAAGAGCGTTCCCAGGAAGGCCTGCGCAAGATGCTCGAACGCGAACTGGAGTGGGTGCGCTCCAACCCCAAGGCCCGCCAGTCGAAGAGCAAGGCGCGCATGCAGCGTTTCGAGGAACTCTCCTCGCAGGAATTCCAGAAGCGCAACGAGACCAACGAAATCTACATTCCGCCCGGCGAGCGCCTGGGCGATGTGGTCATCGAAGTGAAGAACCTGACCAAGGGATTCGGCGAGCGGCTGCTGATCGACAATCTTTCGCTCAGCCTGCCCAGGGGCGGCATCGTCGGCATCATCGGTCCCAATGGCGCCGGCAAGACCACCCTGTTCCGCATTCTCACGGGACAGGAGCAGCCGGATAGCGGCGAGATCCGCATTGGCCCATCCGTGAAGCTGGCCTACGTCGATCAATCACGACAGCAGCTGAACGACAAGCACAGCGTCTGGCAGGAAATCTCCGGCGGGCAGGACATCATCAAGGTCGGCAATTACGAAACGCCGTCGCGCGGCTATGTCCGCCGCTTCAACTCCAAGGGCACGCAGCAGCAGCAGCTCATCGGCGAGCTCTCCGGCGGCGAACGCAATCGCGTGCACCTAGCCAAGGTGCTCAGGACCGGTGGCAACCTGCTGCTGCTGGACGAACCCACCAACGACCTGGATATCGAGACCCTGCGCGCACTCGAGGAGGCACTGGTCGCCTTCCCCGGCTGCGCCGTGGTCATCTCCCATGATCGCTGGTTCCTCGACCGCATCGCCACGCACATCCTGGCCTTCGAAGGCGAGTCGCGGGTGGTGTTCTTCGAAGGCAACTACCAGGAATATGCAGCCGACCACGAACGCCGCCATGGCGACAGCGCCAGCCAGCCGCACCGGATCAAGTACAAGAAGCTGACTCGATGAATGACTCTGCGCGGGGCGGCGGCGCCATCGGCGCCTGGGCTCCGCTGCGTCACCCCGAATTCGCGCTGCTGTGGAGCGCGGGGCTGATATCCAACATCGGCAGCTGGATGCACGACCTGGCCGCAGGCTGGTTCATGACCACGCTGGATCCCACGCCCTGGATGGTGGCGCTGGTGCAGGCGGCCTATACATTGCCGGTGTGCCTGCTCGCCATTCCCGCCGGCACCCTCGCCGACCGCATGGACAAACGGCAGCTGTTGCTGCTGGTGCAATGGACGATGCTGCTGCTGGCGACTTTGCTGGGTGTGCTGGTGCTGGGCGGCAAGGCCGGTGAAGTGACCCTGGTGCTGGTTACGCTGGGTATCGGCAGCTGTGTCGCCGTCATGTCGCCGACCTGGCAATCGATAATTCCCGGCCTGGTGCCGAAGCAGGAACTGCAACAGGCCGTCTCCCTGCATGCCGTCAGCATGAACATCAGTCGTGCCATTGGCCCGGCCATCGCGGGCCTGGTGATCGCCGCCTGTGGCATTGCCTGGCCGTTCCTGATCAATGCCGCCAGCTTTCTGGCAGTGATCATCGCGCTGTGGTGGTGGCGGGCGCCGCGCAGTGCACCGCTTGCCGGCCAGCACGAGCCTTACCTTGCGGCGCTGCGCACCGGCGTCAGGCAGGCCGCAACCAACCGGGCGTTGCGCAACACCCTGTGGCGCTCGGTGCTGTTCTACCTGTTCGGCAGTTGCTACTGGGCGCTGCTGCCACTGGTGGCGCGTGAACAGCTGCAGGGTGGACCCCGGCTGTTCGGCGTGCTGGTCGGCTGCATCGGCGCTGGCGCGGTAGGCGCCGCGCTCGGCCTGCCTGCCATGCGGGCGCGCTGGGGAATCGACCGGTTGCTGGATGCCAGCACGCTGGCCACCGCTGCAGCGCTGACGGGATACGCGCTGCTGCATGTGCCAGTGCTGGGCATGCTGGCCTCATTGCTGGCGGGCACAGCGTGGCTGGCGTCGCTGTCGTCGGTCATTGTCGCCGCGCAACTCGCCGTGCCGGATGCACTGCGCGCCCGCGGCATGGCGCTGTTCAGCGCCGTGTTCTATGGCTGCCTGGCCCTGGGCAGCCTGCTCTGGGGCCAGGTCGCCACCCACCTGCACCTGACCGGCGCGCTGCTGGTTGCGGCCGGCGGCATGCTGGCCGCCTGGCCCATCGCCCGGCGCCTGCCACTGCGGGGCTGATTAGGGGCTGAACGCCCCCTCCGGTGCATTGCTGCAATTTAATATTTCAGTCCTGAATATTTCAGGTATAAAATATCGGCATGTCACTCGCCCAGCTCGAAAGAGTCGAAACCAACCTGCACAGGCTCGGCAAACACATGCCGCAGCTGCCGATCACCGAATCGCTGATCGTGCGCGCGGCCATCATCCTGGGGCGCGATACCAATGCGCTGCTCGACCGCCTGCTGAAGCCGGCCGGACTTGCCGAAACCGAGTTCCGGCTGCTGATGTCGCTGCTGGCGCACGGCGGCAACGCCAGTGCCGGCGACCTGTGCGCTGGGCTTGCGCAAAGTCCGGCGAATCTCACCCGCATCGGCGACTCGCTGGTGGAACGCGGCTATGTGAGCCGCGACACCGATCAGTCCGACCGGCGCCGGATGCTGCTGACGCTGCTGCCTGAAGGCAGGCGATTGCTGGACGAAATGCTGCCCGGCGTGAGCAAGGAGGTCACCGCCCTGTTCGCGGGTTTTACCAGCACCGAAAAGACACAGATGCTGCGGGGCTTCAAGCGCCTGCTTGCCGGCATCGACGCCCTCGGCGCGCGCGACACCGCGACCGGAGACGATTCCGCATGAGCATTTCCGCTGCGCGCAGATGTGCATCGCTGGGCGCGCTTGCAGCGCTGCTCACGGCCTGCGCGGCACTGCATCCACCGCCACGCGCCACGGCGACCCTGGCCGATCACGCGCCAGTGGTCATGGGGGATGCGCCAGCGGGAGGCGCATGGCCTGGCTCGCAGTGGTGGCTGGAGTACGACGATCCCGTGCTCACCGCGCTGATCACGACTGCGATCGGCAGCGGGCGGGACATCGCCGTCGCGGACGCGCGCCTGCACCAGGCACAGGAGGAAGTGCGCGTCGCAGCAACTGCGCTCGGCGTGCAGATCGGCGCAAGCGCCGGTTACTCGCGCCAGCGGCTCAGCGACAACGGCATGTTCCCGCCGGAATTCCTCGGCTATCACTGGTACGACCAGGCCGATCTGGGCGTTTCGCTGCGCTACCAGTTCGACTGGTGGGGCAAGCAGCGGGGGGCGATCGAGGCAGCCATCGACCGCTCGCACGCGGTAGCGGCCGAGCGCCAGACGGCCACCATCGCGCTGGCCGCCGGCGTTGCAGCAACCTATTTCGGCTGGCAGGGCGACAGCGCGCGCATCGCATTGCAGGAACAGGCCATCGGGCTGCAGGAAAGCATTCTGCAGACCGTGCAGCGCCGCGTCGACGCGCAGCTTGAACCGCCCGACCGTGTGATCGAAGCGCGGCTGCAGCTCGCTGCGCAGCGCGACCAGCTGGAGATCCTGAATGGCTCGCGCCGTCTGCGCGTGGTGACCCTGGCCGCGTTGCTGGGCGTGGATGCGAGCATGCTGCCGCGGCTCGCGGCCCGTCCGCTGCCGCGCGTCGCAGCCCTGCTGCCCGATGATGTCGGCACCAACCTGCTGGCCCGCCGCCCGGACATCGCCGCCAGCCGCTGGCGGGTGGAAGCCGCGCTGCGCGATACCGATGTGCAGCGCGCGAACTTCTACCCCGATGTCTCGATCAATGCACTGGCGGCACTGTCCGCCATCGATCTGGGCAGGCTGCTGCGTGCCGATTCGGCAACCCCGCGGCTCGGCATCGCAGTGGATCTGCCGCTGTTCGATGCGGGCCTGCGCCGCGCCCGGCATGAGGCCGCCCAGGCTTCCCTCGCAGTTGCGGTGGCCGCCTACAACGATGCAGTCATCAATGCGGCACACGAAGCCGGTGCCGCAGCTGCATCGCTGCAGCAGGCGGCAGCGGTGCGCCGGCAACGCGAGCAGCAGCTTGAAGCAGCCGTTGCGCTGGTGGCCGCGGCACGCGCGCGGGTCGCCGGGCAGCTGACTCACCGTGGTCCGCAGCTGGAAGCCGGCCTGCGGGAAATCAGCGCAAGGGATGCACTGCTGCGCGTGGATTTCGACGCGCTGCTGGCGGACATACAACTCAAGCAGGCGCTGGGCGGTGGCCCGGCCGTTATGGAAACTCCCAAATGA
>JAATEY010000073.1 GCA_015655465.1 Gammaproteobacteria bacterium
CGCCACCGACCAGCTGACTGCCATGCAGGTGATGGCCGTGGACCCGATGCGCAATGTGGTGGCGCCGCGCTTCCTGGGTGGCGTGATCGCGATGCCGCTGCTGGTGGCCATCTTCAATATCATGGGCATCTTCGGCACCCAGCTCATCGGCGTATCGGTGATGGGCGTGGATGCCGGCACCTTCTGGTCGCAGATGCAGAACCAGATCAGTGTCGGCGACGTGAACGAGGGTATCGTCAAGAGCATCGTGTTCGGCATTGCCTGTACGCTGATTGCCGTATACCAGGGCTATCACGCGGCGCCCACGGCCGAGGGCGTGGGCCTTGCGACCACCCGCACGGTCATCAGTTCGTCGGTGCTGGTGCTGCTGTTCGATTACATGTTGACCGCTGCATTCCTCTAGGCAAGCGGGTTTACGGAGAACCTGGATCATGAAGAATGAACGCAGTCTGGAAATTGGCACCGGCCTGTTCGTGCTGCTGGGTTTCGCCGCGCTGGCGTTTCTCACCACGCAGCTGCCGGGCAGCAAGCTTGCAGTCCTGGGAAAAACCGGGGGCTACGCGGTGACCGCACGATTCGAAAATGTGGGTGACCTGCAGCCCGGCGCACCGGTGAGCATGGGAGGCGTGAAAATCGGTCGCGTGGACACCGTGGCATTTGATTCCACCGACTACAAGGCGGTAGTGTCGCTGGTAATCGACAGCAGCTACAGCAGGATCCCGGATGACTCCTGGGCCGGTGTCGAGACGGCGGGCCTGCTGGGTGCGAAATATGTGGGCCTGGATCCGGGCGGCTCTGAAACCTATCTGAAAGCCGGCAGTCAAATCGAGAATACGCAGTCCGCGATGGTGCTGGAGAAGCTGATCAACAAGCTGTTCTCGGCTTTTGCCAGCAAGGATGATTCGGGTAGTTCGAAGGAGAAGTGAAAATGTCGTTGCTGTTCAGTCGGCGTTCAGTGTGGGTTTCGGCGTTGTTGTTGACGCTTGCTCCGGTTGTCGGCCTGCCGGCAGCGGCGGTCATCGACAACTCCTCGCCGCAGAAGCTGATCGACACCAGCTCGCGTGCGCTGCTGGCCGACCTGGATGCGAACCGCGCCAGCTATCGCAAGGACATCACCGGTCTCTACAAGGTGATCGACAAGGTGTTCCTGCCGCATGTCGATGTGGACTTCGCCGCGCAGCAGGTGCTGGGCAAGTACTGGCGCACCGCGACGCCGGAGCAGCGCAAGCGCTTCGTCAATACTTTCTACCATTCGCTGCTCACCACCTACGGTGATGCCCTGCTCGACTTCACCGGCGATCGCATGAAAGTGCTGCCGTTCCAGGGCGACGCGGCAGCACCGCGCGCCAGCGTGCGTACCGAGATCAAGCGCTCCAATGGCGCAACGGTGGCTGTCAATTACAGCCTGCGCAAGACCGAGGCGGGTGTCTGGAAGGTCTGGGATGTGGTCATCGAGGGCATCAGCTACGTGAAGAGCTTCCGTGAGGACTTCGGGCAGGAGATCGACCAGAAGGGTCTCGATGCACTGCTGAAGCGACTGGAAACCTCGGGCGTCGCCAAGCCTGCGGAGAAGTAGATGATCCGCGCTTCAGCCCAGCTGGTGGAACGTGGCGAACAGCGCTGCGCAGTTGTCGGGGCGGTGACGGTGGAAACCGTACCCTGGCTGTGGCAGCAGCTGAAGGAAGGCGGGTTGCTCACCACGGCGCGCGAAGTCGACCTTGGCGGTGTGACGGATGCGGACAGCGCCGGGCTCGCGCTGCTGGTGGCCTGGCGCGGCAGTTGTGCGGCGGCCGGCAACAGCCTCGAGTTCCGCGCCTTGCCGGCGCGGATCTCGGCGCTGGCGCAACTTACCGGCGCCGAAGCTGCGCTGGGTGCCGACGCAGCCGCTGCGCGCGGAGCCTGATACGTCGACCGTGCCGGTCCACGACGATGTGGTCCGCGCGGCCCGGCGGCTGCGCGGCATCGTGCACCGCACGCCGGTCCTGACCTCGCAGCGCATCGACGCGGCATGCGGCGCAAAGCTGTTCTTCAAATGCGAGAACCTGCAGCGCGCGGGGGCCTTCAAGTTCCGCGGTGCGTACAACGCGCTGGTGCAGCTCGGTGCGGAGCAGCGGCGGGCGGGCGTTGCGGCATATTCCTCCGGCAATCATGCGCAGGCGGTGGCGCTGGCAGCGCAGCTGCTTGGCATCTCCGCAACCATCGTGATGCCGCATGACGCGCCGGCCATCAAGCTGGCTGCAACTGCCGGGTATGGCGCCACGATCGTCCGCTATGACCGCGTGACGGAGGATCGCGCCGCCATCTGCCAGATGCTTGCTGCCCGGCAGGGTCGCACGGTGATTCCGCCCTTCGACCATCCGGAGGTGATTGCCGGGCAGGGTACGGCTGCCCTGGAGCTCCTGGAGGACGTGGGCATGCTTGACGCGCTGTTTGTGCCACTGGGCGGCGGTGGGCTGCTGTCCGGCTGCCTGCTGGCCACGGAAGCCATGCAGCCAGGCTGCCGCGTCTATGGGGTGGAACCGGCGGCCGGCAATGACGGGCAGCAGTCGCTGCGGCGGGGCGAGCTGGTTCGCATTGCCGTTCCGCCGACCATCGCCGATGGTGCGCAGACCCAGCAGCTGGGGCAGTTGACGTTCCCGATCATCCAGCGGGCAGTTGCGGACATTCTCGCGGTGAGCGATGCGCAGCTTGTGACCGCCATGCGCGAGTTCGCGGCGTGCATGAAACTGGTGGTGGAACCAACCGGCTGCCTGGGTGCAGCCGGCGCACAGTCGATGTGCGGCGCGCTGCAGGGCAGGCGTGTGGGCGTGATGGTCAGTGGCGGCAACGTGGATATCGCGCAGTATGCACAGCTGTTGGGCCACGCATGATGGGCCAGATCAAGGGCAGCTGCTATTCCGCTGGTGGCAACGCGGGTCAAGCAGCCGGCTACTGCTCCGGCGTCGTTGGCGCTGCCTCATCCTCGAAGATTTCCGGTTGTTCGTCCGGCACGCCGCCGTCCTTCACCAGGTATTGCCGCCGCTGCAGGTAGGCGTTGCGGATGAAGGTATAGGGATCATAGGTGCGATTGAGCACATCTTCGGTTGCCAGCAGTTCGGCGCGTTGGTCGACGAGGCTCATTCCGGTAAGGCCGTACCTGACGTAGTTGTCCTTCACGTAGGTATTTGGATCGGTGAAGTAGTCTGCCACCGAGCCAAATGTGTCGCGCACCGACGAGGGCCCGAAGACCGGCAGCATTACATAGGGACCGGGAGGTATTCCCCAGCGTCCGAGTGTCTGGCCGAAGTCCTCGTTGCCGGTGGGCATTCCCATGCGCGACGCCGGGTCGAACAGGCCGCCAATGCCGATGGTTGTATTTACCACGAGCCGGGCGGTGTCGGCCGCAAACGCCCTGGCCTTCAGCTGCAGCAGGTCATTGACGATGACGGTGGGGTAGGTGAGGTTGCGGAAGAAATTGCCTACCCCGGTGCGGATCGGGGCGGGCGTGACCTTCACATAGCCTTTCGCAACCGGCTTGGCGACGCCGCGGTCCAGCGCATCGTTGAAGCGGTAGATCGCCCGGTTGGTCCGTTCGAAGCGGTCCCGTGGATCGCGTTCGCCGGAAGGCAGCGTGGCACAGGCGGGCAGCAGGCCCGCCAGCGCGAGACCCAGAACAACAACTCGTATACGCATGCGCCGATGATATCAGCCGGGCGGTCTGGGGCGCGATGACCTGTCGCCACGTTCCTCGCGCAGGTAGTCGCGGATCTCGTCGCGGCGGGCTATGAACCGCTTGCGCTGCACCGCGGTGATTTCCGGCGCCGCGAGCGCCAGGTCCAGCTGCGTGGTGGCGAGCATCAGGTCGCCGTTGGCGATGTGCAGTTCGCCCATGTAGTAGTAGGCGTCGCCGGTGTCGCCGGCGGCACTGGCCGCCAGCGCGATGAGCCGGATCTGTTCCGGGGTCGGCGGGACAATATTGAACAGATCGAGCAACAGCTGGTGCGCCTTCTTTGCAGAACCCAGCGTGAGCAGGGTTTCGGCATAGCGCACGGACAGCGGCACGTTGCGGGGTGCCAGCATGAGGCCGTGTTCGAAGGTGGCGATGGCCTTGTCCTGCTGTCTGGCAGCAAGCTGCGCCTGGGCCAGTGCGATGTGCAGCAGTGGCAGCTGCGGCTGCGCGGCCACCAGCGGCTTGAGCAGACCAACCGCGGCGGCCGCGCTGCCCGACCTGATCTCTGCCAGGGCGGCGCCGTATTGCAGCGCCGGATTGTCCGGGTCGGCGGCGCGCATGCCCTCGAAGTAGCGCCGCAGGTCGGCTTCAGGCGGGCTGGCCACGACCCGCAGTCGCTCGCGAATGTATGGGTATGTCGCCGAGTCGGGCCGGCGCGGCACGGAGGGCATCGACGCGACGCGCGCCCGCGCTTCGGCAATGCGCACGCTGTCGACCGGGTGGGAGAGCAGCAACGCGGGCAGGTCATCGTCACCCACGCCATGTTCGCGCATCATGGTGCTGAAGAAATCGGTCATGCCGTTTGGATCGAAGCCCGCGGCTGCCAGAAAGCCGACGCCAACGCGATCCGCCTCGTGTTCTTCCATGCGGGTGAAATTGATCTGCTGCTGCATGCTCGTGGCCTGCCCCAGCGAGATGAGGCCAAGCGCCGCATCGGGGCTGCCGGTGACGATGCCGATCAGCACTGCGCCCAGCGTGGTGGCAATGGACGTGAGCCCGATACGGCCATCCGCCTGCGCGGCGCGCGCCATGTGCCGCTGCACCACGTGGCCGATTTCATGCGCCATCACGCCCGCCAGTTCCGATTCGCTGCTGGTGAGCAGGATCAGGCCGGTATGCACGCCAACGAAGCCGCCGGGCAGCGCAAACGCATTGATGCTCCTGTCGCGCACGGTCAGGAAGGTGAGTTTCTGTTCGCCTTCCTGTGCCTCGACGCCGATACGTTCGCCCAGGCTTTGCAGATAGTCGGCGGTCTCCGGATCATCCAGCAGCAGGTTCTGGCTGCGCAGGTCGCGCACGACCATGCGGCCGATCTGGTATTCGTCGGCGCGACTGAGGACGGCATTGGCACTGCTGCCCAGATCCGGCAGGGAATTCTGCGCGGGTGGCGGGCCCAGCGGCACGCTGACTGGCCGGCTTTCCTGCGCAGTTCCAATGCTGCACGCCGCTGCCAGCAGGAGGGATGCAATGGCACGGCAGGTCATGGTGCGGTGTGAAGTCATGGAATCACGATCTGACCACGATCCAGGCCCACAGTTCAGAGAATATTGGAGGCCTGGTCGGCCAGCCGCGAGCGTTCGCCGCGCTTGAGCGTGATATGGCCCGCATGAGGCCAGCCGCGGAAGCGGTTGACCACATAGGTGAGGCCGGAGGTGGTCTCGGTCAGGTAGGGTGTGTCGATCTGCGCAATGTTGCCCAGGCAGACCATTTTCGTGCCCGGCCCGGCGCGCGTGAGCAGGGCCTTCATCTGCTTGGGCGTGAGGTACTGGGCCTCGTCGATGATCACGAAGCGGTTCAGGAAGGTGCGGCCGCGCATGAAGTTCAGCGAGCGGATCTTGATGCGGTTGCGCAACAGGTCGTTGGTGGCCGCGCGGCCCCAGTTGCCACCCTCGGCGCTTTGCGTCAGCACCTCCAGGTTGTCCACCAGTGCACCCATCCACGGCTCCATCTTTTCCTCTTCGGTGCCGGGCAGGAAGCCGATGTCCTCGCCCAGCGGGATGGTCACCCGGGTCATGA
>JAATEY010000403.1 GCA_015655465.1 Gammaproteobacteria bacterium
CCCGCTTCAGGAGATGGAGGTTGCCGCTGATGACATGCAGAAGATTGTTGAAGTCGTGGGCGATGCCGCCAGTCAGGTTGCCGATGGCTTCCATTTTCAGGCTCTGGCGCAAGGCCTCCTCGGCTTTCATGAGCTGCGCGGTGCGCTGCTGGACGCGCTCTTCCAGTGTCTGGTTGAGCTCCATCAGCGCGGCCGCGGCAGTACGGGCTTCTGCTTCGCTGCTGCGCAGGGCGGCATCCGTGGCCCGACGCTGGTTGATGTCGCGCAGGATCACCGTAACGAACATCCGCATGCCGCTCGGCCACCGTGATGCCGAGGCTTCGAGATAAGTGGTTGAGCCATCCTTGCGTTGGGCAATGAGTTCCGTTGCCTGGGAGGTCATGGAGTCCTCGAGCGCACCGCGTAAAATGGAGTTCCAGGAGTCCTTCGTGTCGAACAGACTTGCTGCCGCAAGACCTGCCAGTTCGGATATGGAATATCCGAACTGCGTAGCGGTTGCTGCATTGGCGAACTGGATGATGCCCACGTCATCGACAGTAAAGATGACATCCGTGGCGCGGGCAACGACGGCGTCATAGCGGGCGTTCTGCCGTTTGCGGAGGAACCGGTCGCGCATGGTCGCCATGGTTACGTCGGTAACAAAGACCAGGCATCCGGATATCTCCGTGGAACCTATGGCTGACACCGAAATGTCATGGAAGAGAGGCCGGTGGGACCTCGTATGCAATGGGAGGAGGGACGGATTGAGCGCATGGGTGATGATGGTCGACGCACCGGAAGACAGTGCCGCATCGATTGCGCCTGGCAAGCGCCGCAAATCCATGTCCGCAAATATCTGCGGGATTGTCCTGCCCGCGACCTGGGCCAATGCGAGTCCCGATGCGCTTTCCATCCACCTGTTCCAGCCCACCACTCGCGCCGTTACATCGAGCACGACCACACCGCCATCGATCGAATCGACAATGGCTTGCCCGTCGATGGCGCTGCTAACCGGCATCGGGTGCGGGTATGACGGTTGTGGTGCCGCCCAGCAGGGTGATGTACTGCGCCAGCAGCTCCTTCAAGGTAACCAGGGAAGGAAGATCCAGCAGCATCGCAAGGTATCCTTCGATGTTGGCCCGGCGTACAGAGAAATTGATGTAGATGAACAGGACGCTGTCGTCGATCCGCGGCCAGGGAGTCAAATCGAAGAAATCGGAGCCGTCACCGTGCACGACTTCCGGCAGCGAAATACGAAGGGTGCGCCCAAAACTGTTGGCTATCGTGCCGAGGCAGCTGTTCAGCAGGACATTCCCCGTTTCCGCGAGCGCTTCCTGTTCAAGCTCGATGAGGTCCTCCAGTGAAAGGTCGCTGCTCACTACAGCGCGCACGAGTTCCAGGCTCTGCGCTTCGGGAAATATCAGCAGCGCACGACCCCGGATGTCGCCATCGAAATTCTGGTGCACGGCGACGAGACGTTTGGCAGGGCTCTGACCAAGATTTGCGATTGCCTGTTCGCGGGTCACGATGGAAACGTTCGGAACCGACAGGAGTACCTCTTCCTGCACCATTTCCCTGAGGCCCAGGGCTGCATTGCCCACCCCCAGATTGACCAGTTCGGTCAGGGCATCCAGTTCCAGTTCGCTCAGCATGACGGGAGGCTGCCTGGCCATTAGCGCGCACCTTCTTGCCGACCCGGTACGCCATCCACGAATTCGGCCACGGCTTTTGCCGTGATGGGTTTGGCGAGAAACGTGGCGCCGGCCGCGCGCGCACGGTTTATCACCTCCACCTGATGGTTTGCCGAGATCACAGCTACGTGAATTCCCGGATTCAGCAGCCGCACTTCGGTCGCGAGGATCAGCCCGTCCATGCCCGGCATGTTGAAGTCGAGCAGGGCAATGTCCGGTGCTTCCTTCTGCACGAGTTCCAGGGCCGCCGCCGCATCACCCGCCTCGAGTATGGTCCACGTCGGCTGTATGGAGTACAGCGCCTTGATGACCGCCATGCGGGCGAGTTTACTGTCATCGACAATGAGTACTTTCCGCGTCACATGATTCTCCGGGCTGGCGCTTCAGTGGCGTGCACCGGGCTCGCCATTGGGCATGTTAACAGAGCAATGAGAAGGCTATTCACGGCACACCGCCAGCGAGAGCCGGTCCCACCCATTGTGCAGGATCAGCGCTGGCGGTTGGGGTCGACAGCAACAGCTGCAGGAGAAGCCCGGCGTTCTCGTTCGGGCGCTGACCTTTCCGTACCATGGTTCCGTTCGGGAAAAGCGAGGCACTCATTGCAGCAACTTCCCGATGTCGAGTACCAGCAATACGCGGCCATCACCCAGCAGCGTGGTTCCGGTGATGCCAGGTGTGCCGGCCAGCAGTCCGTCGAGTGGCTTGAGAATGATGTCGAGGCGCTCGCCCAATGCATCGACCTCCAGTCCACAGTGCTGTCCGGCAAAGGCCGCGATGACAATGATTGCGTCATCGGCAGCATGCACTTTGCCGGTTTCATCCAGCATCTGTGCAAGGTCGAACACCGGAATGGTCCGGTCGCGTACCACCACGGCACGGGCTGCACCGACGGCGGCGAGCGTGCCGCGTGGAACGCGGATGGTTTCCACGACGGCGTCGAGCGGCACACCGAACATCTGTCCGCCGGCCTCCACGCACATCACCTTGGTCATCATCACGCTGAACGGCAGCATGAACGTGACCGTGGTTCCCTGGCCGGCCCGTGAGTGGATCGAGACGCGACCCCCTACACGTTCCACTGCAGTGCGCACGGCATCCATTCCTACGCCCCGGCCGGAAAGGGCAGTAACTTCGGCAGCCGTGGAGAATCCTGCTGCGAACACGAGATCGATTACTTCGTCGTCGGTCATGCCGCCCAGGATTTCCCCAGGAACCACTCCTCGCTCGCCCGCGAGGAGCCGAATCCGCGCGACGTCCATGCCCCCGCCGTCGTCGCTGATCTCTATCAGCACCTGATCGCCCTGACGTGCGGCGCGCATCTGGATCGTGGCGGCGCGCGGCTTGCCGCGCGTTGCGCGCACCGGCGCACTCTCCACGCCATGATCCATCGCATTGCGTACGGCATGCAGCAGCGGCTCGAACAGCATTTCGACGATGGCCTTGTCGGCCTCGGTGTCGTCCCCGACAATCTTCACCGCGACGGGCTTGCCAAGGCTGTCCGACATTTCACGCAGCAGCCGCGGGAAACGCCGGAAAACCACCCGCAGCGGCAGCACCCGCAGGGCGAGCACCGAACGCTGCAGTTCACCAATGAGATGTTCAAAGGCTGCATGCCGTGCTTTCAGCGCGGCTTCCATCGGATTGCCATTCGTGTACGCCAGCTTGACGAGGTGGGCCAGCGCGTTCCTGGCAACGGCAAGCTCTCCGGTCAGTCGCACCAGTGCATCGATCCGTTCAGCATCGACCCGCAGGGTGCGTGTAGTCGTTTCGGGCCGGGGCAGGGCTGGCTGCGACCCGGCAGCCACGGACGGGGAGTGCGCATCGGAGGCATCCTCACCCAGGATACGCGCCAGGGAGCCTTGTATTGAAGAAAGCATGTCGGTCGTGCTGGTCATGGCAGCGAAGCGGGCCAGATGATCGGCATCGGCATTGCGGCCACAGGATCTCAGCACATTCGATGCGGTCAACGCGGCAGATGCCAGGTGACCGTACGACGCGACGGACGTGCTTTCGCGTACCAGGGCCACCTGTGCCTCGAGCAGCGTGCGCGCGCGTGGGGACAATTGCCCGGCAGCCATGCCTGGGCGATCTGCAGGGAGCGCAGTGATTTCATACTTTCCCGAGTGGTCAAGCG
This sequence comes from Gammaproteobacteria bacterium, assembly GCA_015655465.1. Classification (GTDB taxonomy): domain Bacteria; phylum Pseudomonadota; class Gammaproteobacteria; order Steroidobacterales; family Steroidobacteraceae; genus ZC4RG30. The sequence continues at coordinate 3,805 of JAATEY010000403.1, forward strand.
GTTGGGTGGCAGCCTCTGCGGCACTCCCACCCAGCGCGGCGCCGAATCGGGCGACGATACGGTCCGCTTCGCCTGCGCAGGCAACCGGCAATTCACCGGTCTGCTCGATGGTGTCGAGCCACTGCAACACCTGGTCAAGACAGGCGAGACACTCGCCCACCATCGCCGGGTTCAACACGCGCCTGCCCCCGCGCGCTGCGCTGAGCAGATCCTCCGCGCCGTGAAGGGCACGCTCCATCGCAAAAAAATCCACGATCCCGGCGCCGCCCTTCAACGTATGCAGCGCGCGGAACACTGCATCGAGCTGCTCGGGATCCTGCGGCGACTTCTCGAGGGTCAGCAGGCCTTCGGTGGCCTGCTCGGCCAGTTCCCGTGATTCGACCAGAAACTGCTGCAGGAAATCGTTCATTGCGGCATTCCGCACAGGATCAGGACGAAAGCGACGAGTGTCTGCTGGTCGATGGGTTTCACGAGATAGTAGTTGGCGCCCGCGGCACGTGCGGCTGCAAAATCCGCCTCTCGCGATTCGGTGCTGGTCACGAGTGCAGGCACGGCGGCGATGGACGGGTCTGCCTGCCGCAGCCTCCTGAGGAACGAAAATCCATCCATCTGCGGCATGTTGACATCGACAATGAGCAGGTCTGCTGCGAGCACTGTCAGTTTCTCCAGTGCTTCGAGTCCGTTCAGGGCTTCCTCCACGCGGAAGCCGGCTGCTTCGAGCACGGAGCGGTAGTACAGACGCACGAGATTCGCGTCGTCGATCACCAGCACGGTCTTCGGCCTGGTCATCAAACGCTCTCCTTGCCCGGCCGCTGATACACAATGGCGTCTGCGAAGCGCCGCACGTCGAACAGGGGCGATATCCGGCTCATCGATTCGGTGTGGCCCAGGCAGATGAATCCACCCGGCAGCAGATTTTCAAACAGGTTTTCGGCTGCCACGCGGCGCGAGGCATCATCGAAATAGATCAGCACGTTCCGGCAGAAGATCACATCGAATTGACCATGCGGCCTTGTTTCCGCCGGTTCGACGATGTTCACCCTGGAGAACTGCACGGACTGGCGCAACTCGTCGAGTATTTTCCAGTGCTCGTCGTCCACGGGTTCGAAATACCTGTCGATCACGTCCGCGGACAGCCGCATCAGGGCGCGTTTGCCGAAGATGCCCTGCTCGCAGGCCTGCAGTGCGGCGGTGTCGATATCCGATCCCAGGATTTCGATTTCATACTGATCCACCAGCGGCCATTTCTCGAGCAGCCATATGGCGACGGAATAGGGTTCCTCTCCGGTCGAGCAGGGTGCGCACCAGATGCGGATGCGTCCATCCTTCTTCTTCGCACGAACGCATTCGGCCAGCAGGTCGGTGGTGAGGCACTTCAGCTGGTGATCCTCCCGATAGAAATACGTTTCGTTCACCGTGAATGCATTGATGAACAGCTCGATCTCGTGCTGGACATCCGTGCGAAGCCAGGCGAAGTAACCCGCAAAGGAGGCGGAGCCGGTCGCCACCATGCGCTCCACTACGCGCCTCTCCACGTAGTAGCGTTTGGCTTCGGTGAAGACCATGCCGGTCCGCCGGTACAGGAATTCGCATAGCCGACGAAACTCCTCTTCATTGAGCGCCGGAAACTCAGCCACGGATTGGCGCAGGCTGCGCGCTGATCCTGTCGGCAGCCACCTGGATGGCGAAGCACAGGAACGGCGAATCAGGAAACTTCGCGGCGCACGCGGCCAGCACGGGCAGTGCCTCGCTCTGGCCCACTTCCGCCAGCACGTCCACTGCTGCGGCGCAGACATTGGCGTCTTGTTCACGCCTCAGCAGATCGCAGAGCAGCGACGTGGCCTCGTTACCCGGCAGCACGCGTGCCAGCTCGCAGCTCAGGATCCGGATGTCCACGTCGCTGTCCTCCAGCAAGGCGGGCAACAGTTCGCGGGTATCGCGGATCATGATCCGCAACGCGTCGAGGGCTCCTGCACGCAGATGGGCGGCGTCGGACCGCAACAGGGGCAGCACGCCGGCCGCGCTCTCGCCGTTGCCGATGCGCGCAAGGCTCGTGAACATGGCTTCGCGCACCCGCGCTACGGGTTCCAGCTGCAGGGCCGCAGTGAGTGGGCCTACTGATTCCGCAAGGTCGGCTGCTGCGCGGGCGGCGGCCCAGCGGGCATCCTCGTTGGGGCTGGAAAGCCCTTCCAGGATGCCGGTGGTCACCGGCGGGGGCTGTGGCGGCGCGCCTGTCGGCTTACGTACGAGTGGCATGGCCGGGAACCAGGGACTGAAGCCGATGTGCAATTCTATGTAGCGGGAGCACGAAAGTGGCGCCACCCGCCCGCGCCAGTTCGCCAGGCATTCCCCAGATGACTGCGGTCTCCTCGGCTTCCGCAATCGTCGTGCCGCCGCTGGCGCGCAGTTCCGTCATCGCTACGGCGCCATCGTTGCCCATTCCGGTCATCAGCACCCCGACCAGCTGCGTCGCCGGTACATGAGCCAGGGCAGAGCGGACGAGCCGGTCGACGCTGGGATGCCAGGGATAATCGGGCTTGCCCGGTGCTGCCATGACCACGAGTCCGCCAGCGCGCTTCGACAGCACGATGTCCGCATCTCCCCGGGCGATGTAGACCTTGCCGGCCTCCAGTGGCATCGGCACAGCCGCCTCCACGACCTTCAGTGCACATATGCCATCCAGGCGGCGCGCCAGAGGCCCTGTAAAACTCCTGGCATGTGCTGGGCGACGAGGATGGGCCAGGGAAAGGAAGCAGACAGAGGAACCAGCAGGGCTTCCAGTGCCGGCGGACCGCCGGTGGAGGTTCCGACCAGAACGAAGCCATCGCCTTCGGCAGGTTCGACGCGCAGGTCAGCGGCTTCAAATGTCGTCCTTCGCAACTGCGCAGCGGCCACGCCGCCCGACCGGAACTGAACCCGTTCGCGCAGGCGATGGGTCGAGGGCACGCGCGCAACCGCTGCCGCGCGTATCTTGCTCTTCAACGTCGGAGCGAATTGGTCCATTTGCAGCGATACGGCGCCGGAAGGCTTGGCGACGAAATCGACGGCACCCAGCTGCAGCGCATCCAGCGTAGCTTCGGTCCCTTCATCAGTGACCGTAGAGACCATCACGACCGGGCAGGGCCTCTGCACCATGATGCGGTCGAGGCATTCGAGGCCTCCCATCTCCGGCATTTGCACGTCGAGGGTGATGACATCCGGACGGTAGTCGTCGAGTTGCGCCAGGGCGTCGACCCCGTTGCGCGCAAATCGCACCTCCAGGTCCGGCTCCTCTGCCAGCACACGACCAAAGAGCTTGCGTACCAGCGCTGAATCGTCGACTACCAGAACGCGGATCACACACTGGCCCTCTTCCTGGACGCCTGAAAGGTCTCCAGGAGTCCCTGTTCAGATCGCGTCAGCAGTTCGGCAGGATCGAGCAGCAGCACCATGCGCTGCGACTTTTCGAGATTCAGCACGCCCTTGACCAGTCGCGAAGTCGCGTCGGTGAGTTCAGGCGGCGGCTCGATCTGCGCTGCAGTTGTCCGCAGCACATCGGTGACGCCATCGACGATGAGTCCCGCCCGGTGGTGTGCCGTCCTGACGACGACGATCCGACGCACCGCAGCCCGATCGGGTGGGGGCATGTCGAAGCGCCGCCGCTGATCCACGATGGGCAGCACTTCGCCGCGCAGGTTCACCACACCTTCCAGGAATTTCGGTGTGCGTGGCACACGGGTGATCTGCGCCGGCACCTGGGCCACTTCGACTACGGTATCGATGGGAAGGCCGAACTCGTCGTCGGCGAGGCGAAACACGAGAAAGATGAGTTCCTTGCTGGCGACCGGCTGGGTCGGCTCATCTTCGGCGTCTGCGGCCCGGTGGCCCTCTGTCAGTCGCTGCATGATTTCATTCCGGAACAGTTGTTCAGGTGAAAGGATGGAAATCAGTCGCTGTCCGCCTTCGGCACGGTAGACGGACCGGATACGGGACTCTCCGCCCGTGCGGGCGACGAGAACCGGCGGCATGGGATCCACCAGTGCAATGTCGGCGGCGACGATGGCCCGTGCCTGATCGGCCACCAGACCCACCCGTGAATCCCCGATTTTCAGCACAACCACTTTCTGCCTTACATCTGCAGTGGTGGATGTGGTGAATCCGAGCAGGGTACGCAGTGAGAGCAGCGGCAGAAGCTGGTTGCGCACCGAGGTGATGCCGAGGACGGCCGCCTCCGAGCGTGCTACCGCTGTGATCTCCGCAGGTGCCGGCAGAATTTCCTGTACGGCATTCAGCGGCAACGCAAATTCCTGACCGGCCACCTCGAAGGTCACCAGCATTTCGGTGTCGCGCGCCGAATCCATCTGGCGTCGGGCCCGAACCGCGTCGCGAGGGCGATCCTGCGCTTTGGCCTGTGCCCGGCGCGCGAAGGCCGCATCCAGGAGTGCCCGGATATCCAGGATCCGCGCAACCCGCTGCGTGCCTGCGACGGCAAAGGCGCCAAGAAGATTCGCTGTGCCTTCGACACCGGGTTCCTTTCCGGGTTTTTCGATTTGTCCCGCATCGACCGATTCCAGAGTCGCTACCGCATCTACCACAATCGCGACGGGAGCACCGACATCGAGGACTATGGCGCGGGCGGTCGCGGGTTGATGCGGTTCGTTGCCCAGCATCACCCGCAGGCTCGCTACCGGCAGCACCGAGCCACGCAGGTTTGCGACGCCAAGCAATGCTGGCGGCCCCTGCGGCACGCGCGCCAGCGCCGGCAGGCGAATGACTTCCGCCACATCTTCGGTACCCAGCGCATACAGCAGCGCATCGACTTCGAAGGTGAGGAAGCGGGTCGAGGCGGAGGGCAGGGCGGCGTTCACGCGCGGTTCACCGACTTCCGCTTCAATTCGTCGGCAAGTGTCGCGATTTCCTCGATGGCCGCCGCGAGGTCTTCCACTCCGCGGGATTGCTGCGTGGCGGCAGCCGCGGCCTCGCGCGATGCCGTACTGGCTTCTTCCGCTGCCGCTGCAATCTGGCGTGCGGCTTTTGTCATCTCCGACGTCGCAGCCAGAATGTTGTCCGCGCCATCGAGGATGGACTGGCTTGCAGCGCTGACAGCGACGATGTCGTGTTCGATCTTCTGCAGACCTGCCGACACCATGCGGTTGTTCTGTACTTCGAGTTCCGTGGCGTTGATGACTTGCTCGAACTCGATGCGCAGTGCCGCAATCTGGTCCAGGATTCCGCGCACCGTATCCTTGGCGCGTTCGACATTCTCGGCCGCTTCGCGCGCCAGGCTGCGTATGTCGTTGGAAACCACGGCGAACCCACGGCCCGCGTCCCCGGCTCGCGCTGCTTCCACCGCGCCGCTCACCGCCAGCATGCTGGTCTGCACCGCGACGAGAGCAATGGCATCGACTATCTTTTCGATCCTCCGGCCCACGCCTTCCACGCGCTTGATGGTGGCCACGCTGGATTGGGTGCCCTGCAGTGCTGTTGCAACGCCCTCGATCAAGATGCCAATGGATTTGCGTCCATTCTTCACTGCCGCATCGAGGCTCTGGGCGCGGTCCCGCGCAGTCTTTCCGTTCTGCTGTGCCAGTCGTGCGCTGCCTTCGATCTGGTTCAGCGCGGCCGAAGTCTGCTGCGTGGCAGCCGACTGCAATTGCGAGGCTTTGTTGATCTGCTCGACTGCCGCCATCACTTCGCTGGCGGCGCCTGACAGCTCCTGAATGGATGCCGACAATTCCTCGGCACTGGCGCTGATCTGTTCCACCGACGTTGCACGGGCTTTGCCGGTACGGATCTGATCGGCCAGGGAGGCGAGACCCCGCGCCGCCATCTGGCCCTGGTCCAGTGACTTGGCCTGCTGCTCCACGGCTACCTGCGCTTCGGCCACACCCGATGACTGTTCTTCGGCCGCCGCAGCGATCTGTTCGGCACCCTTCTGGGCCTCCGATGCCGCACGTTCGGCTTCGAGTGCCGCAGTCAGGATGTCGCGGCTGCCCTCGGCAATCCTGGTCATGTCCTCCCGCTGGATCTCCAGGGCCCTGGCGACACTGGCGGCAGCCTGCGCTTCCTTTATCGCGACCTGTGCGGCATTTCTCAGGCCGCTGCCGACTTCGATGACGTCCTGCTGGATGGACTCGGTGAGCTTCTGGACTTCCCTGGCGTTCCTGTCCGACGTTTCTGCCAGGGTACGGACTTCGTCCGCCACCACGGCGAAGCCGCGGCCGTGTTCACCGGCACGAGCTGCTTCGATTGCCGCGTTCAATGCCAGCAGATTCGTCTGATCCGCGATGCGGCTCACGGTGCGCGTAATCTCTCCGATATCCCTGGCGCGTCGATCGAGTTCATTGACCAGCGACACCGAGTCGGTCTGCCGCTGCGCACCGCGTTCAATGCCGCGGACAGAACCTGAAATCTGGCTGGAGGTTTCGGCCAATGCTATCGATACCGCTTCGGTGCGGCGGCTGGACGCATCAGCTTCGCCTCTGGCCGCTGTCAGCGTCGACAATATTCGCTTGATTGCGAGCGACTGTTCCTGGGACGCGCCGGCGGCTTCTTCAGCCCCGCTGGCGATCTGCTCCATCGATTTGGCCAGTTGCCTGGTGGCAGCAGCCGATTCGCTCAGTCCACTGGCAAGCTCCTCCGTAGCTGCGGCAATGCGCTCCGAGACAGCCTCGTGCCTGGGTGCCACGGAGGCTACGCGCGCAGCTGCCTTCGCTGCGGGCAGATTGCTTTTTCCCGCGACGGCAGGTGCAAGGGGAGTGGCTCTACCGGACGCAATTCTCGATCTCTTTACCAGAGCCATGTGACCCTCATTGATGGATGGCAACAACCGGACTGCGTGATATCCGCGTACACCCCGGCGTTCGACGGGACGCATTTGCTGGCGCGCGAATCTTCGGATTGGCGAAAGACTGTATGTCATTTGGACATGGTCGGCACGCGTTTTGCCTGGGCTGGTGTCGGGAAACCGGTTTCTGCTTTCCTTGTAGGACGTGGCCTACAGAAGTACGTAATTCCCGCTGATTCAAAGGAAGAAATCGTGGCGATGCGGGTAGTCAATCGCCTGTCTTGCGGTGGTGGCATCCACAGGCTTCGACTCCGGCCTCCGCCGCTGGGCAGCGCCCATCTGCGGAATTCTTTGAAAGCATCCGTTGCGCACGAGGACTGGTTGGCAGAGCAGTTGCGATTGGGGCGCGGCCTGAAGTCTGCCAGCACAAGGTTTGAGGAATGACTGCCGAAACCCGTTACCACTCTCTGGATGCATTGCGCGCCAGCGCGCTGCTGTTGGGCATCGCGCTGCACGCCACCATGTTTTTCCTGCCGGGATTTCGGGCAGTGGGGTGGCCGATCGTCGATGACTCGCAGAGCACGGCTCTGGCAGTGCTGTACTTCATCGTGCACATCTTCCGCATGTCGCTGTTCTTTCTGATCGCCGGATTCTTCGCTCGTATGCTCCTGGCAAGACTTGGCGCCTGGGGGTTCGTCAAGCACCGCCTGCGACGCGTTGGACTGCCCTTGCTGGCGGCGATGCTCCTGGTCATGCCGCTGACCATAGTACCGATGATTCTTGCCGTGAAGCTTCACGGGGGAGCAGCTTCCGGAGCCGCCGCACTCTTGCGTCCTCGTGGCGGCATTCCTTGGGGACATCTTTGGTTTCTGTATCTATTGCTGCTGTTGTATGCGTTGGGGCTGGCATTGCGCGCGGTTGGCCTCTGTACCTGGTGGTTGCCGCAATCACTTCGGTGTCGGCCATCAAACTCGTCGGTCCACACGCGCAACTGCATGTGGTCAATATGACGCAGGCGACGCGGTGGATGTACGCGGGGACTTACACGCTGGCAGTCTGGACCTGGACGCTCGGGCTGGTCGGCCTCGCGACCGCATTGCGCGTGCGCGAGAGTCCCCGCTGGCGCTATCTGGCGGACGCGTCCTACTGGATGTATCTGGTGCACATTCCTCTGGTGTGGGGATTGCAGCTATGGATGATGAAATGGCCGCTGTCGTGGATGGTGAAGTACCCGCTCATTCCCGCGATTACCGTCACCGTGCTGCTTCTGACGTATCGCTATCTGGTACGCGGAACTTTCGTGGGCGTGCTTCTCAACGGCCGGGGACTGCCTCACCTGGCCCGCGCCCACGGTAGTTCACCTGTGCACCTGTAAGGGTATTTCGCGTCCGTGGCACATGCTGCACTGTGTGCCGGCGACAGTACGCAGCGCCTTGATGTCCTTCATCATCGCATCCCTGCCTTGTGGAAATAGTGCAAGGCGCGACCTCGCCACCTGCGCTGCGGATGCAGCACCCGTGTTCGCGACCATTTCGTACAGCTGGCGCGCACTGTCCGTCTCACCGTTCTCGAAATGCAGATCTGCACGCAGGATGGTCATGAAGTTGCCCGCGCGGTTCCCATTCGCCTGCTCGATGAGAAAATCCAGATCCGCCGCTTCATTCACGTTATTGCGCAACTCTTCCGGCATGACAGGCGCGCCGAACACGCGTGTCAGTCGCACTGCCACCGATTCCGGTGCGAGCTCCACGGCGCGGTTCATGTCGATGATCGCCTGTGAGAGGACCGTCGGCGCATTCATTTGCACGCCCATCATTGCGCGCATGCCCGCCCGAAGCGACAACGCCCTGGCGTGATCCGGATTGATCTGCAGGGCGCGGTTGAGTGCCGGCATTCCCTTCTGGAGCGCGATCACTGCATTCGCCCGGTTGCCACCTGGCATGGTCGCGCGTGCGGCAAGGTTGACGTAGGCAAGACCCATGGCGTACCACAGGTCCGCATTGCCGACTTCGGTGACCGTCGCCTTCTCCAGCAGGGCCACATTGGCCGTTGCCGCGTCCATCTCGCCGTCCCGGAACCGGAACTGGTAGTCCGTCGCCTGCTGCAGGACTGCGGGGATGTCCACGGCTGCAGGTGGCGCTGCCGCATGCGCGGGGCTGGGAAGAACTCCCCACGAGATCGGCAGAATGCACGCGCATGTGAACGCGATGGCAAGGGTCCTGATCTGCCACCCCGCGAGGGTGCCGGCATGGTTTCGGCTTTGCATGGAACGACCTCATTGTTGTGGACGCGCCAGCACAGTCTGCGTGGCGTGCATTTTTCTTTCACAGAGGGCCTCACGACTGCGGTACCGGGTTGCCGCATGACTTTTTTGAAATGACCGCCCGGCGCGCGAGACTATCCTTCAGTAATGACCTCAGCCGATCGCGCCACGCTCGACCGCATCCTGCGTGACTACGCCGGGTTCGCCCATCGGCTGGCGGGCAGCTATGAGACCGATCCCGAAACCGCGCGCGACCTGACGCAGGAGATCCTGGTGGCGGTGTGGCGGGCCTGGCCCGCGTTCCGTCGGCAATGCTCCGAGCGTACCTATGTGGCGCGGATCGCCCACTACCGGATCGCCACGCATGTCGGGCGGGCAGTGCGGCAGCCGCGGCGGGCGGAGCTGACGGATGACATCCCCGCGTCCGATCCGACCCCCGAAGAGCAGGTCATGCGGCATGACCAGCGCACGCGCCTGGTGGCGCTGGTGCGCACGTTGCCCGTGGCCTATCGGGAAGTTGCGCTACTGATGCTGGAGGATTTCACGCCGGCAGAAGTGGCGGACACGCTTGGAATCAGTGCCAACGCTGTGGCCGTCCGCAGTACCCGCGCGCGCGAGATGCTGCGCGCGCTCCTGGAGCAACGACCATGAACCAGCAGGCCCCTGACCAATGGCAGGAACTGGCGCGAATCTGGAAGACCGGCGATGCTCCGGTCACAGTCGCGGATGTCGAGGAATTGCATGCGCGCCAGCATCGCAGGTTGCGGATCGCCAGGGCGGTCGAGCTGGCTTGTTCAGTGCTGGGAATCGTGGCCGCGCTATGGCTGGCGCTGGTGTCGCGCTTTCTCTGGGTGCGTGTCCTGACGGTGGTCTTTTCGGCCGCTTCGGTCTGTTTCGTGTTGCGCGCGCGGCGCATGCCGGTGCCGCAGGGGTCCGCCGATCTGCTGGAATCCCTGAAGGAATCTCTGGCGTATCTGGACTGGTTGGCCGAGCAGTGGCGATACGGCCGGATGCTCGGCTTCATGGCGCTGTTCGCAGTCGTGATGGCGGCCTCCACGCAGTTGATGCAGTTGGCCAGCGCGACACGATCGGGACTGCTTGCGACGGCGGCAGCCGGTGTCGCCATCAGCACAGCCCTCGGGTGGAACATGATGCTGGCGTGGCAGGTGCGGCGAAGCACGGCACGCTTGCAGGCATTCCGGATGAAGCTCGTGACCGAACGCGATAGTCCGTAGGGCGACGCGATCTGGCGCAGCGCGTCCTCAACACGGGCCCTCTGCATATCCGTACGAAATAAAAAAGCCCCCGGCCTTGAAGCCGGGGGCTTTTGCTCATACGGCAGGATTCAGCTTACCGGCTGACCTGGACGTTGCTTCCACCGCCAGCTGGGGCACCAACGCTGGCACCCCGGCCGCCAGTCGAGACAAGTTTGACCCAGAGCGAGTCCTTGTCCTTGAAGTACGAGGTGTCGCTGGCCTTGCGCAGCGCATCCAGGCTGTCCTGCTGCGTACCCGACGCTGCGGTGTTGAATCCCGGCAGCTGGAAAATGACCCAGGAGCCGGCGTCCAGCTGGCTCACGCTGATGTTCATGTTCGGCCTTTCGGTTGCCACCTTGATCTCGGTACCGGCTACTACGTTGGTTTCCCCGTTGACGGTCAATTCCTTGCCATTGCGGCTGAGAACGACCGGCGGCTGAGCAGGAGCAGCAGCGCCACCGCCGGCTCGAGCACCACCTGCGCCAGGAGGACCACCAGCAAATGCGCCGGGGCCGGGAGCTCCAGCTCCTGCGGGTGCAGCGCCGGGACCAGCGGCTGCGCCCGGACCTGCACCACCCACTCTGGGCGCACCAGCACCGGCTCCAGCGCCCGGCCCACCGGGTCCGCCAGGACCGGCACCCGCGGGACGAGGGCCGCCGCCGCCGAATCCACCACCGCCACCGCCAACATTCATGCGCCCGAGATCGCCCTTGCACACGACCGCGTTCCAGGTGGGCTTGGCTTCACAGGCTTCGAGACCGCCCATGATTCCGATGTCGTTCACGACGTAGGAATTGGGGACACCCGTGATGGAGCCATCCTTGTCCTTGATCGCCGCGGTCCGCCACCCCGTAGAGGCTCCATTGTCGTTGCCCCACTTGCGTTCAATCTTCGGGAAATCCACCGGCTTGGCGTTGATGAATTTCACGCGCTCGACGGAGTTGTCGGAGTTGGTCGGGAAGCTGGTATACATCAGGTAAGACAACGCTCCCGACTTGCGGGTGGCATTGTCCTCGTAGTTCCGGAAGGTGACGTTCTCGACCGAGTGCAGGTAATCGTAGTACTCGAAGCCACGGATCGGGAAATCCGCCAATTCGGGCTTCGGCAAGCTGCGGCCGTAAGCCTTTTCCGTGTCGGCACTGGGGTTGCCGATATTCTCGGTTTCGCCCACGAACAGCGAGTCCATGACCCTCGAGGTGAAGGAGCCGCCGCCAGGCTGAATGCCCGGATATGCATGCGTATAGCCGATGGCGTTGTCGGCCAGCTTCAATCCCTTGAATACGTGCATTTCACCACGGCCCCAGATGCCTTCATTGCGATTCTTGAATGCGGTGAAATCCGTGATGAACGATTCCAGCCTCGGGCTGGTCGCGTCAGCGGGATTGGTATAGGCCATGTGCGGGTTGCCGCCAACATTGAAAGTGCCCGTCGCACTGGGTCCGCGGTCCAGAATCAGACCATCGTAGTTCGAGTGGGCGATGTTGCCCTTGAACTCGCGGATCTGTATCCGGCGTGTGAAGGTGCCCTTGCTGGTATCCGTGTCCTGGAACGCACCCGTCGGGTGCTCAGGAAATGCCATCCAGAATCCTATCTGTTCGGCACCCGCGGCCACGTTGTCCCGGTAAGTGTTGTCCGG
>JAATEY010000284.1 GCA_015655465.1 Gammaproteobacteria bacterium
CTGGCCGGACAACGTCAACATCGACAAGTCGCGCCGCCTGCTGTGGCCGATCAAGCAGAAGTACGGCCAGCGCATTTCGTGGGCGGACCTCATGATCCTTGCCGGCAACGTGGCGCTGGAATCGATGGGCTTTCGTACCTTCGGCTTCGGCGCGGGGCGCGAGGACACCTGGGAGCCGGACCAGGATGTGTCCTGGGGCAACGAGAAAACCTGGCTCGCGAGCGACAGGCGCTACTCGGGCGAACGTGACCTTGCGAAGCCGCTGGCCGCCGTGCAGATGGGGCTCATCTACGTGAACCCCGAGGGCCCGAACGGCAACGGCGACCCTCTCTCCGCCGCGCGCGACATCCGCGAGACCTTTTTTCGCATGGCGATGGACGACGAGGAGACCGTGGCGCTGATCGCCGGCGGGCATACCTTCGGCAAGACGCACGGCGCGGGTCTGGAATCGCACAAGGGCCCCGAGCCCGAATCGGCTGGCCTTGAAGAGCAGGGGATGGGCTGGACCAGCTACTACAACTCCGGCAAGGCCGGCGACGCCATCGGCAGCGGCCTGGAAGTGACCTGGACCACGACGCCGGCGCAGTGGGGCAACAACTTCTTCGAGAACCTGTTCAAGTATGAATGGGTGCAGGAGAAGAGTCCGGCCGGCGCGATCCAGTGGGTGGCGAAGGATGCGCCAGACATCATCCCGAACGCTCACGATGCAACGAAGAAGCAGAAGCCGAAGATGCTGACGACGGATCTGTCGCTGCGCTTCGATCCGGCGTACGAAAAGATCTCGCGCAGGTTCCATGACAACCCGCAGGCATTCGCGGAGGCGTTTGCGCGCGCGTGGTTCAAGCTGACGCATCGCGACATGGGGCCGCGTGCGCGTTACCTGGGGCCTGAGGTGCCTCGCGAGGAGTTGATCTGGCAGGATCCGGTTCCGAAGGTCGACCATGCGCTGATCAATGGCGAGGACGTCGCAGCGCTGCAGGAGAAGGTGCTGGCATCAGGGCTCAGCGTGGCCGAGCTGGTATCCACGGCATGGGCCTCGGCTTCCACATTCCGGGGTGGCGACAAGCGCGGCGGTGCGAATGGCGCACGCATCCGTCTCGCGCCACAGAAGGACTGGGAGGTGAACCAGCCGGCGCAGCTGGCGAAGGTGATCAAGGTGCTCGAAGGCATACAGTTCGAGTTCAACCAGGCTGCTGCAGGTGGCAAGCGGGTGTCGCTGGCGGATCTCATCGTGCTCGCGGGTAACGCGGGCGTGGAGAAGGCGGCGAAGGATGCGGGAGTCAACGTGATGGTGCCCTTCACGCCGGGCCGCAACGATGCCACGCAGGCGCAGACCGATGTGGAGTCGTTCGATTACCTGAAGCCCGCGGCGGATGGCTTCCGCAACTACGCCTCGGGCCAGCTCGGCGCGATGGCCGAGCACCTGCTGGTCGACAGGGCACAGTTGCTGACGCTGACGGCGCCTGAGCTCACGGCGCTGGTGGGTGGACTGCGTGTGCTGGGCGCCAACACAGACGGTTCGAAGCATGGTGTGTTCACAGCGCAGCCCGGCCAGCTCACCAATGATTTCTTCGTGAACCTGCTGGACATGGGCACGGTGTGGAGGGCGACGTCGGAGTCGAAGGATGTGTTCGAAGGCAGCGACCGCAGTACCGGCGCGGTGAAGTGGACCGGCACGCGCGCGGACCTGGTATTCGGCTCGAACTCCGTGCTGCGCGCGCTGGCCGAGGTTTACGGCAGCACGGACGGCAGGCAGAAGTTCGTGCAGGACTTCGTGGCGGCGTGGGTGAAGGTGATGAACCTGGATCGATTCGATGTGATCGAGGCGAGCCGCAGGCCGGCGGCGTGATTACACGATGATCGATTGCGGGGATCAGAAAAAGGCACTCTGCGCGAGCAGCTCGCAGGAGCGCAGCCGCGCCTGATGATCGAAAATCGCGCTGGCGACGATCAGTTCGTCAGCGCCGGTCGACACAATGAATTTCTCCAGTGCCGGGAACACGGTATCTGGTGAGCCCACGAACGAGCAGCCGAGGAATCCATCGACCTGCTGCTGCACCTGCGGAGGCAGCGGCTCGATGTGATCCACCGGGGGTGCGAGGCGCCCGCGGTTGCCCGTCACCAGGCCGATCACCACCTGCTGCAGCGACGTGAACAGCCGGCGCGCTTCTTCATCCGTATCCGCAACGATCACGTTGACGCCGGCGATGGCGTAGGGACTCTGCAGCTGCGCGGAAGGCTTGAAGTATTCGCGATACATGCGCAGGGCGTCGTGCAATGCAGCCGGTGCGAAATGCGATGCGAATGCGTACGGCAGGCCGTACTTCGCGGCCAGCTGCGCGCCGAACAGGCTGGAGCCGAGTATCCACAGCGGCACATTTGAATCGGCGCCGGGCACGGCGCGGATGCGTTGCCCGGGTTGCACGGGACCAAGCAATGCCTGCAACTCAAGCACATCATCGGGAAAGCGTTCGGATGCCGAGGCTTCGCGACGCAATGCGCGCCAGGTGAGTCCATCTGTGCCAGGCGCGCGACCAAGACCGAGATCGATGCGACCGGGGAACAGCGCCTCCAGCGTGCCGAATTGCTCGGCGATCACCAGCGGCGAATGGTTCGGCAGCATGATGCCGCCGGCGCCCACGCGTATGCGTTGCGTGGCGGCGGCCACCTGACCGATGACCACGGAGGTCGCGGCGCTGGCAATGCCCGGCATGTTGTGATGTTCGGCCAGCCAGAAGCGCTCGTAACCCAGCCGGTCGGCATGACGGGCGTAGTCCAGCGTGTTGCGCAGCGCCTGACCGACGTTGCTGCCGACGGGCACGTGGGCGAGATCGAGGATCGAAAGCTTCATAGATGTCTCTGCAGATCCTGGTGCGTGAACGCGGCGAGCGGCGCATCGAATGCGCGGCCCAGCGCGATGAACTTGAAGGTCTCGCCCATTTCGGTGGGCATCAGCAGTTGTCGCGCTTCGGCAGCGCGACGGATGCGGGTGGGTTCGTCGGGCACGGCGGCGATCTCTGCCTCGATGCCGAGGCCCAGCAGCGCACCGGTCTGCGTGCCGTAGCCCAGTATATCGAGTCCGGCGGCGTCCGCTGCTTCCGCCACCCGCGTGAAGTCGACCCAGGCGGTGATGTCTTCGAGGCCCGGGTGTGCGAAGGGATCATCATGCGCGCGCTGCCGATGGTGGCAGCGCAAGGTGCCGCGATTGCGCGCTGCGCTGTAGTACTCATGGCGCGGCAGACCATAGTCGACAAAGAGTGCGACGCCATGCTGCATGCACGCAGTCACGGCGCCGAGCCACGGCAATAGCAGAGGACAAAGCTCTGATTCGAAGCCTTCCGGCAGATCAGCCGGCAATGCCAGCGCGTCGATGGCGTTGACGACCGACGAAGCGGCAACGCCATCCTGCCAGCCCAGTGCACCAGCCGCGTTGACCACCACGCCCAGCTCACGCCATGCGCCCTCTCGCCGCACGAAGCGCTTCACTGGCAAGGCATCGAGCACCTCGTTCGCGAGCAATGCGCCCTGCCAGCTTTCTGCGGGCGGTGCATCGAGCCACTCCACCCGCACGGCCAGCGCCGCAGGCAGGGTTGCCAGCAGCTGCCGCTGCCGCTGGCGCAGGTCCGCGCTGATCTCCAGGATCATGTAACGCCCGGGCAGCGTGCCCTGCGCGGCCATTGCCGTCAGCACATCGAAGGCCAGCCGGCCGCTGCCCGCGCCAAGCTCCAGCACATCGCCACCACCCAGCGCCTGCAGCACCCCGACGCAATGCCGCGCGAGGCAGCGGCCGAACAGCGGCGAGATCTCCGGTGCGGTGGTGAAGTCGCCACCGGCGCCAAGCTTGTGCGCGCCGGCGCTGTAGTAACCCAGCCCGGGCTCATACAGCGCGATCTGCATGTAGGCGTCGAAGGGCAGCCAGCCACCGGCCGCGGCGATGCGCTCGCGCAGCAGTCGCTGCAGGGCTGCGGCATGCGCGGACTCGTGCAAGGGCAGCGCCGACGTCATAAGCTCGCACCATGGAACTGGCGCTGCACGACAAGGTAGTTCTGATCAGCGGAGGCGCGCGGCGCGTGGGCGCCGCCATCACCCGCAAGCTGCATGCCGCGGGCGCCAGCGTGGTCATTCACTATCACCGCTCCGTGGCCGAGGCGCAGGCGCTGTCGGCGGAACTGAATGCCGCGCGCCCCAGTTCCACCTCGCCGCTGGGCGGCGATCTGCTGGATGTCAAAGTGCTGTCCTCGCTGGTGGAGGCCACGATGGCGCGCTACGGTCATCTCGACATTCTGATCAACAATGCCTCCACGTTCTATCCCACTCCGGTGGGAACCATTACCGAGGAACAGTGGGATGACCTCGTCGGCACCAATCTCAAGGTGCCGTTGTTCCTCTCGCAGGCCGCGATGCCGTACCTGCAGGTGCGCGAGGGGCTGATCCTCAACATCGCGGACATCCACGGCCTGCGGCCGCTGAAGCACCACACGGTGTACAGCCCCGCCAAGGCCGGGCTCATCATGCTGACGCAGTCGCTGGCGCGCGAGCTGGCGCCGCATGTGCGCGTGAACGCCATTGCCCCCGGACCGGTGGAGTTCCCGGAAGCCGGGCTGACGGAAGAAATGAAGCAGGCCATCATCGACAAGACCCTGCTCAAGCGCCGCGGCTCACCCGATGACATCGCGCGCGCCGCGCTGTTCTTTGCCAGCGAGGCGCCCTATGTCACGGGGCAGATCCTGGCGGTGGATGGCGGGCGCAGCGCCAACGCCTGACGGAGATGTCCGCTCTTGCGGGCGGACATCCTCATCGCACGCTCAGAACCTCATGCGGAAGCCGACGCGGAAGCTGCGGCCCAGCGTGTCGTAGAACGTGCCGTTCACGCCACCGACACCGCCATTGGAGAACGGCGGCTTGGTGTCGAGCAGATTGCTCACCGTCAGGAATACCTGCGACTGCTTCATCCCCATCAGCGACAGGTCA
>JAATEY010000341.1 GCA_015655465.1 Gammaproteobacteria bacterium
AAACCTTGGGGTCAAGGTTATCCGAGTCAACGCCGCCGAGCGCTATTTCCGCGAGCTCAAGGGAGTGAATGACCCCGAGGCCAAGCGCAAGATCATCGGCCGGCTGTTCATCGAGGTGTTCGATGAAGAGGCCGCCAAGCTCAAGGACGTGGAGTTCCTGGCCCAAGGCACCATCTACCCCGACGTGATCGAATCCGCCGGCGGCAAGACCGGCAAGGCGCATGTGATCAAGAGCCACCACAATGTCGGTGGCCTGCCCGCGCACATGAAGATGCAGCTGGTCGAGCCGCTGCGCGAGCTGTTCAAGGACGAGGTGCGGCGCATCGGCGTGGAACTCGGGCTGCCTGCCGAGATGGTGTATCGCCATCCCTTCCCGGGTCCGGGGCTGGGCGTGAGGATCCTGGGCGAAGTTTCCGCGCCGGTGGCCGAGACCCTGCGGCTGGCGGATCACATCTTCATCGAGGAGCTGCGCAAGGCCGGGTGGTACGAGAAGACCAGCCAGGCGTTTGCGGTGTTCCTGCCGGTGAAGAGCGTGGGCGTGACCGGCGACGGGCGGCGGCATGAGCCGGTGATCGCGCTGCGCGCGGTGGAGACCATCGACTTCATGACGGCGCAGTGGGCGCATCTGCCGTATGAGCTGCTGGATGTGTGCTCGCGGCGGATCGTGAATGAAGTGAAGGGCGTGTCGCGGGTGGTTTACGACATCAGCGGGAAGCCACCGGCGACGATCGAGTGGGAGTGACCCAAATCATATGCAAAAATCATTGATTTATGTAGATTTTTGCGTATGATCCGGGAATGCTGTCGTTAAAGCAGTATCTTGACGATCGTCTTGCTCACGGGCGGAGCTACTTCTCCCGGGAGGAAGCAATCAAAGCGCTGGGTGTCGCTTCCCGTAATTTCGCAGCGGCCGCGACGAGGCTGATTAACAAAGGCCGCTTGGCCAATCCCCGCCATGGTTTCTTTCTCATTCTCCGTCCCGAAGACAAGGTCATCGGAGCGCCTGACCCTGTGCGGTGGATCGATCCGCTGATGAAACACCAGCAGCTTGGCTATCGAATCTCACTGTTGCGAGCTGCAGCGTTCCATGGTTCATCACATCAGGCTGCGATGGTCTTCCATGTCGTTGTGCCCAAACAGGTGCGGGACTTCGAACTTGGACGCCACCGTCTGCAATTCCTCTATCAAACGCCCCGAGCCTTCTCGCGCGTCAATCGAGCCGACGTCCTCGACCGGATCAAGAGCGAAGAAGGGTTCGCCAACGTAGCTGGTGTAGAACTGACGCTGCTCGACTGTGCTCGGTACTTTCACAAGGCAGGCGGTATTAATGCATTCGCTCAGATCGCGAAGGACATCGGCGATAAAGCGGATTCCGTCAAGCTCGCAATGATCGCTGCGGCATATGAAAATTCATCGGTGCGCCGCCTCGGATTCCTGCTTGATTTGGCAGGTCATGAGCAACAAGCGCGCGCACTGGAGCCGTTCGTAAAGAAAGCGAAAACGGCTACACCGCTGAATCCGGCGGCAAAGCCGCTCGTTGCATCGCTGGCCGAAAGCTCGGAGAAGAATTCCAGGTGGAAGCTTCTCATCAATGAGTTGGTGGAGATCGACTCTTGATTCCCCGCGCCTACATTCAGGCATGGAGTACAAAGGCTCCATGGCCCGATCTGCGTCAAGTGGAGCAAGACTTAATCATCTGTCGCGCTTTGTGCGACCTGTTCAACACGCCCGGGTTGCGCGACGGGATCGCATTCCGGGGCGGTACCGCAATTCACAAGCTGCTGTTCAAGCAACCGCTTCGGTATTCCGAAGACATTGATCTCGTGCAAACGCGACCGGAGCCCGGACGGCTTCTTCCCCGTAAGATCACGTCCATCCGCGCGCAGCACTCGTCCTGCGCCGCGGCGTGAGGAACCGCCGCTGATGAAACGTCTGGCGCGATTGAGTCTGGAGGCGTTGCTCGCCTGGGGCTTCGGTACTCTGGTTGTCGGCACCGCCTTCGCCGCCATACTCGCGTTTGCCGTCTGGCATTTCGCCGATGGCGCGTTCGATGACTACGAAAGGCTGCACGCGCCGGTGGCCGCGCACGCTTCCAAAGGCGTGGACGCCTGGCTCGACGTGCGCCGTCACGAAGAGACCTTCCTCGTCGCCGTCGAGAACAGCCATGACGCGGTGCAGGCCCGGTCGCGCTATTTCTCCCAGTGGCAGGACGACTTCGACAAGACCCGCGCCTATCTCAACGAGGTGCGGAGACTGACCGGCGATAGCGATGCCGGGATCGTGGCGGTGCTTGCAGATCTCGATGAAGCGCTGGCGCGTTATGCAGCCAGCTTCACCGCCATGGTCGACACCTTGGTCCGCCCCGGGGCAGCAGGCAATGCCACCGCCCAGGTCGATGACGAACTGTACAGGCTGCGCGGGGAGTTCATGGATGCGGCCCAGCTCGTCGAAGCGGGGCTCGAGCGGCTGGAACAGGAGGCGCTGGAGAACACGCACGAGAGCCTGAAAGGTGTGGAAAGCCGCATCACCGGCATGGCGCTGTTTTCCGCGCTGCTCGCGCTGGTCACGGTGGCCGTCGGTGCCACCGTGGCGCTGTTCGTCGGTGGGCGCATCCGCGAGGCCACGCGCCGCATCATCGGTTTCGCAGCGCGCGTTGCCGCTGGCCGGCTCGAGACCCGGCTGCGCAGTGCGGACAGCGGGCAGTTCGGGCGGCTGGAGTCGGCGCTGAACACCATGGCCGACCGCCTGCAGCAGAGCGAGGAACTGATGAACCAGCAGGCCCGCGACCTTGCGGCCGGCAACCAGCGCATCGCGCTGCTGTCGGAGATGACCGGGCTGCTGCAGGCTGCCATGAGCATGGATGAAGCCACCCAGATCGCCGCGCAGCACCTGATGCGCATGAACCTGGCGGGCGGCGGTGCGCTGTACCTCTACGACGAATCGCACAGGTTCCTGCAGGCCGTCGCGCGCTGGGGAGATGCGGCGGCCATCGAGAGCTTCCCGGCCACGGACTGCTGGGCGATGCGGCGCGGCCAGCCTTATGGATCGCAGGAGGGCGATGCCGCACTCGTCTGCGCACATGCCGCCCAGGTGCATGGTCAGGGCGCATACCTGTGCCTGCCCATGGTCACGCAGGATGGCGTGTCGGGTCTGCTGTACACGGTATTCGCACCAGGCGATGCCGAATCGCGCGATGACGACATGCGCTTCGCCCGGCGATTGTCCGAGCAGCTCGGTCTCGCGCTCGCCAATCTCAGGCTGCGCCTCACCCTGCGCGAGCAGTCGATGCACGATGCCCTGACCGGGCTCTACAACCGGCGCTTCCTCGATGAGAGCCTCGCGCGCGAATGCGCCCGCGCGCTCCGCGACAGGCAGCCGCTCGCCGTGCTGATGATCGATGCCGACCATTTCAAGCGCTTCAACGACATGCACGGACACCAGGCCGGCGACGAGGCACTGCGCCAGATCGGCACGGTGCTGACCGGAAACTGCCGCGCCGGAGATCTGGCCTGTCGCTTCGGCGGCGAGGAATTCACCGTGGTACTGCCACGCACCGGCCGGGACGGCGCCCGGATCTGGGCGGAGCGGCTGCTGCAGAAGATGCGGCAGGCCGGTATCCAGGCGCTGGGTGGAACGTTGCCGCCAGTTACCGTATCGATCGGGATTGCGCTGTTTCCCGATCATGGCGGTGATGCCAATGCCGTGCTGCATGCCGCGGATCTGGCGCTGTATGAAGCGAAGAATGCAGGGCGGGATCGGCTCGTAGCGCGCTGAGCAGGCGCAGCGGTACCTGGACCACTTCCCAGGCGCTGCTGGACTACCCCGCCGCACCGGAGGCGGCGATCAAGCAGCAGTTCTGGATGGAGCCGGCCTGAGGGGCGGTTCTGCTTACGTCCCCGGCAGCGTGATCCGGTAGACCAGCACGCGGTTGTCGTTGTCGAAACCGGCATCGCAGCGCTCGCCGGACATCACGCAGCTGCGCGCGATGAAATCATTGTCGTTGCCGACGAACAGGAAGTAGTCATCCGGCCTGCCTGGCTCGCCAACCGGCACCAGGTCCATCGCCTCCCATTTCTCCGACAGCGCATCGAGGTCGATCCCGAAGCGCGCCAGCTGCACGGGATTGAGCAGGTTCACGAACTCCACCCACTGTGCAGGCACAATGCCCGCCTTCAGCGCCACGTCGCCGGGCGCCGCCAGCACCGAGGTGACGCCCGTCTCGAACCCGCTGCCTGCCAGATTGGTGGCGCCGCGCGTATCGACCAGCAGGATGCTCTTGTAGACGATGGGCTTGCCGTCCGTGGCACCACGCCCCGCGCCATCGCGGGCGAGCATCAGGAACTGGTGGCCATTGATGGCGCGCACCTCGCTCTGTGCTGCTGTCCTGTCCGGCGCCCCACCCGTGCCGTCCTGGTCGAAGGCCGGCAGTTGCACGATATGGTGTGCCACCGGTGCTGCCGGCACCGGCCCATGGCCCACGTCATAGACCAGCACCCGCGTATTCACCCGGCCACTGGCATTGCCCTGCGCGCTGTCCTGCACCAGCGCACTCTGCAGCACGACGAACAGCGTCCTGCCATCCGGCGACAGCGAGAGGCCTTCCACGCCCTGGTTGTTGCGCCGTCCCGTCTCCGGCGCGGTGAGCGAACCGAACGCCGGCTGGCCGCCGCGGCGCGGCACGATGGCCGTCGGCGGGCGGATCACACCCTGCAGTCGGCCACGGCGATCGAAGTAGTAGACATTGGCGGCGTATTCATCGCCGATGTAGAAGCCACCGCCGCGCGTGAACTGCAGCGACTCGGCATCCAGCGCCACCTTGCCGGCGCCCGTGCCGCCGGCCGGCGCCGGCAGCAGCACGTCCTTCTCGACCAGCGTGCCCTGTCCGGGATCCGCGCCGGTGAAAGGCCGGCCCCGGAAGTCGCGCAACTCCATGCCGCCATCGGCAACCATCGCGAGCTTGCCGTCCCGCGGCGTGAAGGTGATGCGGAAGCGATGCAGTCGCGCGCGGTAGTCGTAGAACAGGCCTGCTTCCGGATCGTTGCGGCCGCGGTCCGGCAAGGTCCACAGCACGCCTTCGTAGCGGTCGCCGATGCGCTTCCAGCTGCGCCGATCCACCTGCAGCGACGAGAACGATCCGAGCGTATCGCCGAGGAAATCGACGCTGGCGGCCGGCACGCTGCCTGCGCCGACCAGCCCCTGGTTGACGAAGGACTGGCCATGCAGCACCACCGCCGCGGCACCCTCGCCCGATGCGAGATGCGGCAGGCCGATGCTCTCTGCCCCGAAGGCCAGGGCGGGAAGCAGCCAGCAACCCAGCAACAATCGCCGCATCAGAATCGCCGCATCAGGGTCACATCAGAACGCCACGCTGATGGTGCCGAAGATTTGCCGCGGCGCCGATGAGTGGAAGACGAGGATGCTGCCGGCCGCGTCGTCCGGCGCGAACACGCTGCTGTCGAAGTTCGACGCATAGCGCTTGTCGGTGAGGTTGGTCACGTTCAGCGCCAGCTTCGCGCTTGCCAGCCAGCCCGTACCGAAGGCCGCGCCGAGGTCATAGCCAAGGCCAAGGTCGAAGGTGGTATAGCCGCCGAAGCCCTGGTCGTTGGTGTACGTGTAGTAGCGCCGGCCGGTGAACTTCCCCTGCAACGACGCCGAGAAGCCGCCCTGCTTCACCGCCAGCACGCTGGCGAACAGCTGCTTGGGCGTGTCCACCTGCTGCTTGCCGGCCGTGGCCTTCACCACGCAGGCGTTGCCCGTGCACCAGTCGAGATCCTCATCGTAGGTGGACTTGTTGAACGAGGCCGAATTGTACCAGCTGAGCCACGACAGCGGCTTCCACAGCAGCCCCAGTTCCGCGCCCTTGCTGGTGACGCTGCCGGCGTTGTGGAAGGAATTGCCGCAGCCCGGGTTCTGCTGCTGGTTCGTCGGGCAGGGGTTGTACTGCAGCAGGCGATTGTCGAAATCCATCTTGTAGGCGGCGAACGACACTTGCAGCGAGTCGCCGATGTAACGGTAACCGACGTCGAAGCTCTTCGAGGTCTCAGGCGTGAGCGTCGCCCCCTGCTGGTTCCATACCGTCTGCGATACCGACTGCGGCCCGAGCTTGAAGCCGCCCTGGAACATCGCCATGTTCTCGGCATAGCTTGCGAATACCTCGCTGCCGGGCAGCAGCCGCCAGCGCACGCCGGCCTGCGGCAGGAAGCTGTCCTTCGCCTTGAGCGAGCCGGTCGCGAACTGGCTGGACGCCGGCGGCGGCGTCAGGGAGTCGCCGCTGATCGCCCGGGCATCCGACGTCGCGCGCGTGCTCTTGAAACCGAAATCGAAGCTCAGTGCGTCATCGAGCAGCGTCACGGTGTCCTGGAGGTAGAACTGGCTCGTGTCCCAGGCGGTCTCCTGTGCCCACTGGGCGGAACTCGGCGTGCCTCCCAGGAAGTGCGTGAGGCTGGATTGGCTGAACTGCTGCTCCGTGAGATAGGTCCAGATGTAACGGAGGGCGCTGCTGGTGTTGTCCTCCAGCCAGTAGCCCGCCTGGATGTGGTTGGCGCCGATATTCCAGCTGAGGCTCGCGAGGCCGCCGCTGCGGTCGATGGTGTAGCGCGTGTCGCGGATCTGCACCGGGTAGTCGTCGGCGGTGGACGCCGTACCCTGGTCGGACTTGCCCGTGATCCAGTTGTTGCCAGCACCCTTGTCTTCGTGGTGATACACCTGCACGCGCGCGCTCACGGACTCGGTAAGGGCGAAATCGCCAGCGACGTAGTAGAGATCGTCGTTGCGCAGGATCTGGCCGTTGGTGTAGGTGACGTCGGCGTTCTTTACCGGCGCCACCGCAGGGGTGCAAGTGATGGAGGGCACGTTGGCAGCGGCCGTGCAATCAGCGATCTTGCTGTATGTCTCCCAGTCCGGCGCAATACCGCCCCAGTCCCAGCCGAGGCGCGCGAGCATGTCCTTCGACATGTAGGTGTCGTCCGCCTGGTTGGTGCGCGAGAGATCCACGAAGGCCGTGACGGCGCCGCGGTCGAAGCGGTACACCAGCTTGGAATTGAGCTGCTTGTCCGTCGACTCGTTGCCGGAGGCCTGGGCCACGAACAGGTCCTGTTTCCTGTACATGCCAGAAACATAGGCCGAGAAGCCGCCGATCTCGCCGGTATCGACCCGCAGGTAGCTGCGCTGGGTGCGCTCGCTGCCGAAGGTCTGGCTCGCGCGCGCGTCGAACGTCTTCGCCGGATCGTTGGACGCATAGGTGAGCGCGCCACCGAGGTTGCTGGTCGAGGCGATGCTCAAGGCTGCGATGCCGGTGGCGAGGTCGGCGCGACCGAGGTTCTCGGCGATCAGCGCGCGGCTGATGGTGAGGCCGTTGTAGTTGTTGTACGCGCCGTCGCCGAGCGGCATGCCATCCAGCGTGTAACCGAGGTGTGTGGTGTTGAAGCCACGCACTTGCAGGGACAGCGACTGCTCGTTGGCACCGTAGGCGTCGATCGACTGCGCGCTCACACCCGGCAGGAAGTTCAGCGCCTTCTGCATGCTGGTGCCCGGCGGCAGTACGTCCAGGTTCTCCGGCAGCAGCGTCGACACCGAGCGCGAATGGCCGGTGCCGAAGACCTGGACTTCCTCCAGCTCATCGACCGTCTCCTGCTCACCAGCCTGGGCGGCAGCAGCCATGGCAACCGCCACGGCGAGCGCGACGAGGGATTTCTGCAACATGCGGGGCTCCTTGCATGACGCCGGAACCGCTGGGATCTGCGGTCGTAGCGCAAGCGTTGTTGTTGGGGCGCCACGATGCCATCGGGTTGTTACAACCTGGTTACCCGACTCGGTAACCGGAATTTCCCATCCCGGATGTCATCGGCAAACTCACGGACCCTGGACGCATCAGGCCGCGTGAACACCCGGGTGATGGTGACCGTCGGGTTCTGCGCGGACGTCCCCTCCGGCAGCACCGACGCGTAGCCGAAGTTGCCACCATCCTTCACCCTGCCGAACAAACTTCGCGGCCGTGGCACCCCCCACCGTATCCGCAACGCCATCCACCAGTGCGAGCGCGGACGCTGGCAATCACCTTTAGCCCAAGTTTCTTCGCCGCATGGACGGCAGCCCGCCCGACGCCTCCCAGTGCCCCGCTGACAAGATGTGTGCTCGCGGCGGATCGTGAACGAGGTGAAGGGGATTTTGCGTGTGGTTTACGACATCAGCGGCAAGACGCCGACGACGATCGAGGGGGTGAGAATAAAAAAGCCCCCGGCCTCAAACCGGGGGCTCTTGCTCATCCGTCAGGATTCAGTTTACCGGCTGACCTGGAGGCTGGTTCCCCCACCAGGGCCGCCGCCAATGGGGCCGCGAGCACCGTTGCCGTTGGAGACCACCTTGACCCACAGCGCATCCTTGTCCTTGAAATACGAGGTGTCACTGGCCTTGCGCAGCGCATCCAGGCTGCCTTGCTGCGTACCCGAGGCCGCGGTGGTGAATCCCGGCAGCTGGAAGATCACCCACGAGCCGGCATCCATTTCCGTCAGGGTGAGGGCCATGTTCGGCCTTTCGGTGGTCACCTTGATTTCGGTACCAGCTCGTACGTTGCCCGAGTTGAAGCTGTAGTCCCTGCCATTGCGGCTGAGGGTTACTGGCGGCTGGGGAGGACCTCTACCTGCACCCGGAGCCACGGTGATGGGGACCACTGCGCCAGGACCACCAGCACCTGGGCCCGCACCTGGACCGGCACCAACGGTTGTGGGAACAACAGCGCCAGGACCCGCGGCACCATAAGAACCGGCACCTGGGGGACGAGCGCCGAAACCGCCGCCGCCGCCAAAACTCAAGCGTCCGACATCGCCCCTGCACACCGCGGCGTTCCAGGAGGGCTTGATCTCGCAGGCTTCCGTGTCGACCGCGATGCTGTCATTGACGCCGTCGTGGATGACCACATAGGAATTGGGGCCAAGGCCGAGCGAGCCGTCCCGGTCCTTGAACACGGCGGTCTTGTAGGCCAGGCTGCCGGAACTGTTGTCGTTGCCCCACCTGGTCTCCATCGGCGGGTAATCCACCGGCTTGGCGTTGATGAACTTCACGTTCTCGACGGCATTGTTGAAGCTGGCC
>JAATEY010000081.1 GCA_015655465.1 Gammaproteobacteria bacterium
CCATCGTCGCGCTGGATGCGAAGACCGGCAAGTACAAGTGGCACTACCAGACCAATCCGATGGAGGGTTTCGATTACGACAGCACCTCGCCCCTCACGGTGGCAGACATCGTCGTGGGTGGCCAAAAGAAGCACGTGGTGATGCAGGCGCCGAAGAATGGCGTCTTCTATGTCATCGAAGTGGCCACCGGCAAGGTGGTGTCCGCAGACCCGTTCGTACCCAGCATCAACTGGGCGACGGGCTTCGACCAGCAGAACAACTGGAAACCCATCCTCAATCCGGATGCGGACTACGGCCGCACCGGCAAGGGTTTCTACATAGTGCCATCGCGGGCACACGCCTGGTCTTCCCAGTCCTACAACCCGAACACCGGGCTGATGTACGTGCCTGCGAGTTATGGCGTCGGATCCTTTGTCGCCGAGAAGGGCAGCAGGATCCTGGGCAACCAGCTCGTGGATGTGAGCCTGTCGAAGCAGCCGGACGCGTCGCTGCAGCGGCCGGTGCTGAAAGACACCGGCGCCTACCTCGTGGCCTGGGATCCGGTGAAGCGCAAGGTTGCCTGGACACAGCGCCAGGCCAGTGGCAGCGCGGGCACGCTGACCACCGCCGGCAACCTCGTGTTCCAGGGCACTGCCGGGCAGAAGCTCTCTGTATTCCGCGCCGATACCGGCGAACCGGTGTGGTCGACGCCCACGCAGGGCAATGTGGTGCCTGGTCCGGTGAGCTACTCCATCGACGGTGTGCAGTACATTGCGGCGATCTCCTCCGCGAGCACCGGCTACGCGGCAGCCAACGGCACCAATCACCTGCTGGTGTACAAGCTCGGCGGCAAGATCGCACTGCCGCCAGCTCCGCCGCAGGTCGCGCAGGTGCTGAATCCCCCCGCGAACTTCGGCGACGAGGCGCTGCGCAGGCACGGGCAGGATGTGTATGAGCGCAGCTGCACGGGTTGCCACGAAGGCGGGCGCATGTTCACCGGTTACCCGGACCTGAACTACACCGTGGCGCTGAACAATGCGCCGCTGTTCAAGGCCATCGTGATCGACGGCGCGCTCAGGGAGAACGGCATGATGCCTTTCAACAAGTCGCTGTCGGCGGCGGATGCAGAAGCGATTCGCTCCTTCCTTACATTCCGGGCCAACGATTTGAAGAAGAATCCGCCAGGAAACGGCGCCAGGCGCCAGTAGGGCGGGATCACGTTGCAACGCTTGCCCGACTGCTAGTGCGTTAGCGCGTAGACCGCAACGTTCGAGCCGATGCGCAGCGCGCGGTTCGCCTCGTCGGCCGGGTACCGCGGATCATCCGCCCATTGCCAGCCGTCGCCGACGTCGTTGTTGTGGGCGATCAACACCATCAACCGGCCGGAATCGTCGAATACGCCCCGCCAGTGCGGAGTGCCGCCCAAGCCGAAGCCACCGCCAAACGCCTGGCTGATATGGGGAATCGACACCCTGGTCATCCCCTTCAGGTCGAAGGCGGCGTGGAATACGATCTCTTCGTCCGTCAGGTCCCTGATGTCGCGGTCCGGGAACACGCGCTTCATGCTCTCTTCGTAGGCGTACCAGTTGTCCTCGCCGAAGAAACTGTCGCAGAACAGGAAGCCGCCGCGCAAAAGGTATTCGCGCAGCGTTGCCGCCTGCGTGTCCGAGAGTTGCCAGGACTGCGCCATGCCGGCGACCAGGAACGGCCAGTAGAAGATGTCATCGCCGTCATCGAGGCTCACCGGTTGTTCGACCGCGCGCACATTGATGCGCGTATTGCGCCTGATCATCTGGATCAGCGCCCGATCACCGCGCGGATAGTCGTCGGTCCAGCCGGTGCCTCCCTGGTGCCAGTCGTAGCCACCGCCGAAGAAGCCGCGGCGACCGCCGGCACTGGGATACATCAGCCGACCCACCACCAGTTCGCCCGGCACCTGCCAGTCATCCGGCAGTGGCGCCTCGGCATCCGCCCCTTCGAAGCTCGGATATTCGCGAAAGGGCAGCGGATCCCTGTAGGTCGGGGCGGAACTCGACGATGCGCCGAGAACCGCAAACGCAAGGGCCGCGAGGGCGCCAGCGGACAACCACCGGGAGGAGATGCGCATGTTCATGCGGTGACCTGCACCACTTCCCATGTGCCGCTGCGTTCGGAGCGCCACAATGCGTCGATCACCGCCATCTGGCAGATGGCATCATCGAGGCCCCAGAACGGCGCCTGCTCACCACGCACGTTGCGGGAGAAATCCTCGGCCATGCGCTGGTATTGATCGGCCTCGGGCAGCGTCTCCACGCTGTCATCGATGCGGATCTGGCTGATGGCGCCCTGCGGCGCGTTGAAGGGAATCGGCACCTCGATGCAACCGCGCGTGCCCAGCACAGTGACGCGCTGGTGCGGGCAGCACTGCGTGGAGACGGTGAACGAGAGCTGGCGGCCGGGTCCGAAGTCCAGCAGGCCGCTGGTGATGCGGTCGATGTGGAGTTGCGGGTCGCGGTCGACCAGCGCCACTGCACGCACCGGCTCGGCCTCGAACACATACCGCGCCACGACGACGGCGTAGCAGCCGATGTCATACAGCGCGCCGCCGCCAATGTCGCGCTGGTTGCGGATATCGGCCGGGTTGTCGTTGAAGTACGAGAAGACTGCCTGCACTGCCCGCGGAATGCCGATGCGCCCACTGTGCAGCAACTCGCGCACGCGCTGCCACTGGGGATGGTGGCGCACCATGAAGGCTTCGGCGATGCGCACCCGGCCGGCGACATCCTGCAGCGCATGCGCCTCCCCGGCACTCAGCGCGATGGGCTTCTCGCATAGCACATGCTTGCCGGCCCGCGCCGCGGCAAGCGTCAACGGCACGTGCAGATGGTTGGGCAGCGGGTTGTAAATGGCTTCGATTTGCGGATCGGCGATGAGCGCCTCATAGCTGCCGTAGACCTGCGGAATTCCCAGGCGCCGCGCCGCCGTTTCAGCAGCGGACAAGGTGCGGGAGGCGATGCCCCGCAGGTCGATCAAGGGGCTGCGCTGCATGGCGGGCAGCACCTTGTTCAGGCCGATGCGCGCCGTGCCCAGCACGCCCCAAACCACAGGCTTCATTGCATACCTCGTCGCGTACCCGAATATTCGAGCGCCGCCTGCAACTCAGGCGGGCCCAGCAACTATGCGGAATTCCAGTTCGTCCAGTCCGTCGATGCCCGCTGTGACTACATCGCCCGGCACAAGTTGGCCCACACCATCCGGTGTGCCGGTATAGATCAGGTCTCCCGGTTGCAACTCCACCAGCGCCGACAGGCCACTGATGATCTCCGGCACCGACCAGATCATCTGGTCCAGCGTGGAGTGCTGCCGTTGCTCGCCGTTCACCTTCAACCAGATGGCGTTGCTGGACGGATGCCCAAATCGTTCGACCGGGGTGATCTGCGAGATCTGCGCGGAGGCATCGAACCCCTTCGACATGTCCCAGGGCTGCCCGCGTGAACGCGCCTGCGACTGCAGGTCCCGCCGCGTCAGGTCATTGCCGACTGCATAGCCGTAGACATGGGCCAGCGCACTGGTCGCGGAAATCCGCGTGCCGCCACGATGCAGCGCCACCACCAGTTCGACCTCGTGATGGAGGTTCCGGGTGCCCGGCGGATAGGGCACGTTCGAGCCGCCCGGCACCAGCGCATCGGCAGGCTTGGTGAAGAAGATGGGCGGTTCGCTTCGGGGGTCTCCCCCCATTTCACGCACGTGGTCTGCGTAGTTGCGTCCTACGCAGAAGATCCGTCGAACCGGAAAGCGGTCGTCGCTGTGCCTTACCGCGGCCGAGACGCGCGCAGGAGGTGTAAATACGTAGCCTGTGTCCATTGACGCAGTGTACTTGGCGATCTGCAAGAAAACAGTTGACATCGAATTTTCGAAGCGTAAAGTGCGCGCCCCTATGAATCACCAGTTCCATCACAACTTCGCGAGACTCGCACGGCAATTCATGCCGGTGCAGTCATGCCGCATCGTCGGCATCGCAAAGGAAGACCTGCCCGCATTGGGCAGCTGACCCGCTCCATTGAGGAAGGGTCGGCCATGTGGCGACCCTTCGGATCCTCAAGAGGCCCCGATGGCGTATCGCCACTCGGGGCTTCGTCGTTTCTGGGGTTCATGGCGGCGGGGAAGTCCCGGCGGATCAATGGGGGTCCGCCGGGCA
>JAATEY010000166.1 GCA_015655465.1 Gammaproteobacteria bacterium
CGACGTCGGCGCCCTTGGTGAAGATGCCGCCGCCGAGACGCGCGAAGATGGAGATCAGCGAGCCGCCGAAGGCCAGGCCCACCAGCGCGTGCAGTGCAGTTTCGCGCACGGCTGCGTCGTCACTGGCACCGCCCAGCAGGAAGTAGTAGCCGGCGACGCCGATCAGGCCCAGGCCCACCACCAGCATGCCGGTGATGGCGCCGCCCTTGAAGGCGACCTGCAGCGCGGCATTGAGGCCGGAGTGCGCGGCCTGTGCGGTGCGCACGTTGGCGCGAACGGAGATGTTCATGCCGATGTAGCCGGTCAGACCGGAGAGGATTGCGCCAACGGCGAAGCCACCGGCCGTAGGCCAGTTCAGCGCGAGGCCGAGGACCACGAACAGCACCACACCCACGAAGGTGATGGTCGTGTACTGGCGGTTGAGGTAGGCCTTTGCGCCAGCCTGGATGGCCGCGGCGATTTCCTGCATGCGCGCATTGCCAGCGGGCAGTTTGAGAATCGACAGCATTGAAACGATGCCGTAGAGCACGGCAAGAACACCTGCGGCAATGGACAGCCACAACCAGCTACTGGCTTGCATCGGAAATCTCCACAATTTCTAGTCTTGTAATGGAAGCGCGGCGGGCTCCGGGGAAGATCTTCTGTTCCCCCACCCGAGCGGGTCCGCAATATAGCAAACCCGCAGTGGCGGAGGCGCGGTCTTGGCCTGACCGGATGCGTTATGGCCTGCCGGAAGTTGCGGATGCGGCGCGCCACTGCGCCCGGAGCTGGGCGGCTTCTTCCGTCCCGGTCAAGGGTTCGCCGCTCATCCGCTGCTCGATGGCAGTGCGGACGGCATCGGGCAGGGCTGAACCTGCCTGCCGGAATTCACCGGGGCCCGCAGCTGGCATGCCCCGGACGACCACGTCGACGGCCCACTGGTCGCCGCGACGGCAGGCGAGGCCGGCCGTCTGTTTCACGGTGAAACTGCGGCAATACTCGCCGCTGGTGGACTTGATGCTGAGGCCGATCTGCGCGGCGGAGCCATCTTCCGGCTTGCCGGCGAGCTGATTCGACAATACATCTGCAAGATGGCCTGTGGCCACCAGGCTGCCATTGCGCGTGACCAGCGGCTGATCGCCGGTGGTATCGCGCCAGGCGAACCCGGCCATCAGGCCCAGTACCAGTGTCGCCGCCATGGCTCCCCATTCCCGCCAGGCCCATGAACGGCCGCGCTCGGGCAATGCGCGGCGGGCGCGGGCCGATGCGATATCGACGACCGCAGCTGGCGACGTGGTTGCGGCCTGCAACAGGCGCTCTGGCACCGGTTCCAGTGCGACGGGATCGAACCTGTCCTGCAGCAGCGTGCGCAGTCGACGCTGCTCGGCCACGCGCGCGGCGAGCTGCGTGTCCTGCGCCAGGGCTGCTTCGACCTGTGCTGTTGCCGCAGCGTCCAGCTCGCCATCCACGTAGGCGAACAGCATTTCTTCCGACAGCTGCTGCAGGCGACTCATGGGGCTTCTCCGGTGACGGTCAGCAGTCGCGCCAGCTGGGCGCGGCCGCGGGCCAGTCGACTGGTCACGGTGCCGATCGGTACTTCCAGCACGTCTGCCGCTTCCTGATAGGACAAGCCTTCGACCAGCACCAGCGAGACAGCCAGCCGCTGCTCGTCGGGCAGTTGTTCCAGGGCGCGATCCAGCGACAGGCGGTCCTGCAGCGCTTCGCTTGCGTTGTCGCCGATGTTCTCCGCCAGCTCTTCACCGGCGAACAGGCCGCGTTCGCGTGTGTGTGCCCGGCGATTGTCTATCCATGCGTTTTTCATGATGCCGAACATCCAGCAGCGCACGGCAGTTTCCAGCTGTTCCGCAGATGACTCCGCCGGCGCGCGCCATTGCGCCGCATTGCGCAGCGCGCGTTCGATCGTGCCCTGTGCCAGATCGTCCGCGTCATGGGGATTGCGCGCCAGCGTCCGCGCGAAACGGCGCAGGCGTGGCAACACGGCCGGCAGCGCCTGCCGCACGGCTGCCGCAGCGTCGCTCATGATTGACCACTTGCACGTTCATACATGGTGACTACGAACATCCCGGGCATTTTCATCCATGCCGGCCCATAAATATATGATTAGGCGCAGACGCTGGCCGGCGCTAGATTGCCCACATGAAACGGCATGGCTGGACTTCGCTGGTTTTGATCATGCTTGCCGGCAGCGCGGCCAGGGCGCAAATCGTGCTGCCGCCGCTGCCCGGCGCGCCATTGCCCGGCGCATCATTGCCTTTGCCCGGTGCGATCATCCGCGACGTCACCGCGGCTGCTGACCAGGTCGTTCGCTCCTCGGTCCGCATCCGCGCCGATGCATTGCTCGATCGCTATCGTGGTGCGGTGGAGCGCGGTCCGGGCGGGGCGCCAGTGATGCGCGCGGTGATCCTGGCG
Source organism: Gammaproteobacteria bacterium (assembly GCA_015655465.1). GTDB lineage: Bacteria > Pseudomonadota > Gammaproteobacteria > Steroidobacterales > Steroidobacteraceae > ZC4RG30. The sequence continues at coordinate 2,410 of JAATEY010000166.1, forward strand.
TTGTCGCCGGATCCGCAGGCGCTGCAGCGGGCGCTGGCGCTGGGCTACGAGATACAGAGCGACACCGACCTTGCGCCACTGGGCGGGCGCGTCGTGACCCTGCTGGTGCCGCGCGGACGCAGTACGCGCAGTGCACTGCGCCAGCTGCGCGGGCTGGATGCAGTGGGCAGCTACGATTTCGATCATCTGTTCGCAGAGTCCGCTGCGGCAACTGCGGAGGCGGTGATTCCTGCGCCAGGCTCCATGGCGGCACCACGCCACACGGTGGCGGGTGTGCCGCGCATCGGCCTGATCGATGGTGGAGTCGATCCCGAGCATCCGGTGTTCGCGCAGGCGCGACCGGAACTGCTTGGCTGTGGCGGCCGGGTCATTCCCAGTGCGCATGGCACCGCCGTGGCGTCGCTGCTGACTGGTGCTGCTGCACCGGTGTTCAGCGGTGCAGCGCCGGCTGCGCCACTGGTCGCCGTGGATGTCTACTGCGGCCTCGATCAACCCGGTGGCAGGACTCGCGACATTGTCGTGGCGCTGGCTCAACTCGCTGCCGAGCGGGTGGCTGTCATCAATATCAGCATGGTGGGTCCTGACAACGCGGTGCTGCAGTCCGTGGTGCAGCGTGTACAGCAGCAGGGGATTCTCATCGTCGCGGCGGCAGGCAATGACGGTCCGAACGCAGCGCCGCTGTATCCCGCTGCCTATGCGGGTGTGATTGCCGTGACTGCGGTGGATGCCCGGAACAATGTGCTGCTGGAGGCCTGCGGCGGCAAGCATGTGCTGTTCGCAGCGCCTGGCGCAGACATGATGGCGGCGCGCTCCGGTGGCGGTTATGTGAGCGTGCGCGGTACTTCGTACGCCGCGCCGCTGGTCGCCGGCCTC
>JAATEY010000305.1 GCA_015655465.1 Gammaproteobacteria bacterium
CTGCGGCAGCGGTCGGCGCCGCAGTGCGCGCGGGGGGCGTGCCGGCTGGTGGCGGCGACTTGACGGCCACACAGGCCGTCATTGCAGCGCAGATCGGAAGTACTCCATGGATGATTCGCATGCGTTCGCTCCCCAACTTGATCGAAACAGTAATCCTCATCAATTCGTGGCCGCTGTCCCTGCAGGCCGCTCCGGTGCGCCGGCCCGCGCACGCTGGGCGCCCAGCAAGATGTTCGCCAACCGTTGCTGCTGATTCTGCTGATTGCGGAGCACATCGAGCTGCTGCGGGTTGAGATAGGACGACGCAACCTCGAGGCTCCTGCGGTTGTTCTCTTCAGTCCGGCGCATGTTCTCTTCCATCATTGCCATGGGATCGCGCGGAGCCGAAGACCCGGCGGGCGGGGCCAGCTGGCGGGCTTGCTCGGCCTGCCGCTTCTGTTCGGCCGCCAGGGCCGCAATCAGTTGCTTCTCCTGCTGTTGACCAAGAGGCTGCCCGCTGGACGCAACGGCCTGGCTCAACCTGCTCACCTGCTGGCGGGCGGGGAGGCTGCCCTCGTATTCCTTCCACTGCTGGTACTTCGCATCGCCGAGCAGCGCGTTGATCTCGGCGTCGCGCTTGCGATCGTTTTCCTGCACGGTACTCTGCAGGTCGCGCCGGCCAGCCGCGTCGGCGCCGCCACCGAGTATGTTATCCAGCGACGCGAGCTGGTATTTCGAGATCAGGTCCAGCATCTTGTCGGTCTGCTCCGGCGTCAGATTCAGTTCCTTCGCAAGGTCGGGAAAGTTCTGCGCCAGCGCCGCGCGCAGCGGCGCTGCCATGCCCTCCCTGAAACCCGGATCCTTCAGCAATTCCCGGATGTTGCTCCGCGCGGCAGCGCGCCCGGCTGCCGCAGCCGCGGGCTCAGCGCCTTTTTCTACAGCGGAGGGGGTCGCTGCAGGTTTCTGCCCATCAGCCTGTTGCATCGCCAGCGGCGGTGCCGACGCGGCTGGCACAGGTCGCGCCTGCGCCAGCTCCAGCTGCGTTACGCGTTGCTGCAGCAGCCCGGTCTTCTCGCGTTCCTCGCGCAACTGCTGCCAGAAGTGAATCGACATGATTCCCGCGATGACAGTCGTGGCCGCGAGAACCGGCGTGAATTTCGGCATTGCCCCTCCTTATCCCAGTCCACCGAACTTTATGCGCCACTTGGCGCGGGAAATCCACCCGGACGCAGCTGTGGCTGCTACGGTGTCGGTACGCGAAACGCCTTCCACGTGTGGGCCGGCAGCGCAAGACGCGCGGCGCTGCTGGCCGCGGCCTGCGTTGCGCCGCGACCCGTGGCCGCGCGCGGGCTGGTGGCAGTGCGTTCACCGCTGGCGATGTCGACGATTGCACCCCCGCCGGCGCGCAGCACCACCGCCACATCCACCGGTTCGTCGCGGAAGTTGTGCACGATGAAGCTGCCATTGTCGTAGGCGAACAGACTTACCTTCGCGGGCGCTTCCAGGCGCACCGGCAGTTGTGCGGTGAGCACGCGGCGGATCTCGTTCAGGGCCGGTGCAGGATAGAAATAGAAGTCGGCCGGATTCTCCGGCACCACCAGCACGTACAGGTGTCCCTTCGCGTAGTCGGCATCTTGCAGCAGCGGCCAGCCGTTGTCGCCGCTGAGCGCCGAGACCAGTTCCCAGGAGTCGTTGGTGCGGTAGGTGAGTTGCGGGATCAGCAGCGGCTTGTCGGATGTCACCGTCGCCTGGTTGCCGACCATGAACTGCGAGAACTGCGCGACATGCCCACTGTGCTCGATCTCCGCGATGCGGCCGATGCCGCGCGGCTGCAGGGCGCGCAGCAGCCCGGAGGTGATCACCACCGACTTGCCGGCGTGCACATGCTTCTCGATCTTTTCCACGATTTTCTGGTCGGCTGCGGCTTCTTCGGTGAGCAGCACCACCGGATCGGCTTCAGGAAAGGCCGGCACGAGCTCCATCGGCAGACCGATCATGCCGAGAAAGCTCTGCAGGTGGTCCACGCCGGTGGAGTGGAAGGGCTTGTAGCTGCGCAGCGCGAGCGGTTTGCCCAGCGCGGCGAGCACCTTGTCCACGGCATTGAAGGCGCGCGCGGCTGCAGCGGCAGCCGGTTCGGGCGGGCCGGCACCAGGCGCGGCTGCTCCCAACGGCCGCTGGATGCTGCCCCAGTCGAACAGCGTGACCTGCGGTCCGGACTTCGCGAACACGGTCATCCACAGCTGTTCGGCATAGCGCTCGTAGCCACGCGAGGCGTAGGGATCCACCCAGCCGCCGCCGTTACGGCCCGGCGCCAGGTTCTCGAAATAACGCATGATCGAGTAGCCGTGATAGGGCTGCAGGTGCTGGGCGCTGCGCACCGCGTCGCGGGTCTCGGTGCCGGTGTAGATGCCGTCAAACACCTGCGGGCCGGTCTCGAGGTTGAAGCCCAGCCCCTGGAAATGCTCGTACCAGTTCGGGTACTTGATGATCACCTTTACGCGTGGATTGACGCGCTTCGCCGGTTTGACTACCAGGTCCCGGCCCGCTTCCGTCATGAGCTTAAGGCGATAGTCCGTCCAGCTGCTGCTGCCGCGCGCCTTGATGTCGTATTCCGACTTGGTGCTGGTGAAGAAGAAATCGTCGAGGATCACCTCGTCGAAATGCCGCGCCGCGAGCTCGGCGATTTCCTGCACGCGTTTGCGATGTTCCGGATTGCTGTAGGAGAAGGTCTCGAAGCGGTTGGGTTCGCTGATGGTGTAGGTGATGCCGCCGGAGGTGCGCACGCCGCGTGCGGCGAAGAATGCCTTGGCGGCTTCCAGTGTCGCGTCATCGGGCTTTACACCGTCGCGATGCACTTCGAGGTAGACCTTGTCCACGTGCACGGCGCTCGAGATACGTTGCCATTCCCTTTCCAGCCAGGCCGGGTCCGACATGCGCGCCACTTCCTGCGCGCGGACGTAGACCGCGACCTGAATGTTTTCGTAGGCGCCGGCGACCAGTGTCCAGCTGGTCAGCAGCATGATCAGCGCGGCGTGGCGCAGGGACAGGTTCATGCGGGGGCCCCTTACTCTTATGGTTATCGCAGGTGCGCATTGTGTACCAAAGTACTGTCCGGCAGGACCATGAGATGACTTCCTGGCGGAGTTTCTGGCAGGCTCTGGCAACCGGCCTGGATCAACAGAACCCGAATGCGCCGGCAGGGAGGTTGTCATGCGCAGATTCACAGGGATGCTGGTGCCTATCGTGCTGGGAGTTGCCTTGCCCGCGGCATCCCAGGTCCAGACGCCGGTTCAATCCGAAGGTCCGGACAAGCGGCTCTCCCTCACGGTCTACAACAACGATCTGGCGCTGATCGAGCACCTCCGCGCGGGCAATGTTCCGCAGGGCATCCAGCGCATCGAGTTCAAGGGCGTCTCCGCAAAGATACTTCCCCAGACGGTGAGCGTCGGCGCAACCGGTCTCGAGCTCATCGAGCAGAATTTCGACTACGACCTGCTGACGCCGTCGAAGCTGATGGAGAAGGCCGTTGGCCAGACCGTGCGCATCGTGCGCACGAATCCCGGGACAGGCGCCGAGACGACCGAGACGGCCGAGGTGCTTTCCACCGCCGGTGGCGTGGTGCTGCGCATCGGCCAGCGCATCGAAGTGCTGCGCGAGGATGGCGTTCCCGCCCGCGTGATCTTCGACAAGGTGCCGGACAACCTGCGCGCGAGCCCGACGCTGTCGGTGCTCGCGAACATGGCACAGCCGCTGCGTTCGGATATCCGTCTTGCCTACCTGTCGAGAGGACTTTCCTGGGCGTCGGACTACGTGGCCGTGTTCGATGAAGCCGCAGGGGAGGCCGCGCTGCAGGGCTGGATCACGCTGACCAACCAGACCGGCACCAGCTTCACCAACGCGCAGGTGCAGCTCGTCGCCGGCGACATCAACACCGTCAACGGCGAGGCGCAGTGGTGGCAGCGTTACAACCGCCAGCGGCAGCCTGCTGCTGCCCGCAGCCCGGGGACGGAAAGCACCGACCGCACGCGCCTCGCCGACTACTATGTCTATCCCATCGCGCAGCCGACGACGGTTGCCAACAACCAGAACAAGCAGGTCAGCTTTCTCAACGCCGCGCGGGTCAAGGCCAGCAAGGGTTATGAACTGGTTTCCTATGGCCTGGGCTCCGGTGAGGAAACCCGCTCGGCCGAGGTGCGCATCAGGCTGACGAATTCACGCGCAACGGGCCTGGGCGAGCAGCTGCCCAGCGGCCTGGTGCGCGTCTACATACGGGACGCAGGCGGTCAATCGCAGTTCGTCGGCGAAGATCGCATCGGGCACACCAGCGCCGGGTCGGAGCTGTCGATCAAGATCGGCGATGCCTTCGATGTCACCGCGCAGCAGACGATGGTGGATTCCCGGCGGATCTCCACGCGGCGGACCGAAAGTTCGATGCGCTACGTGTTCAGGAATGCGCGCCCCGAGCCGGTCACCGTGACGCTGCGGCAGGAAGACCTGTCGCGCTTCAACCGCGTGAACAAGGAGTCGATCAAGGGACGGCGCACCGACGCCGACAGCTTCGCCTGGGATGTGCCCGTGCCGGCGAATGGCGAGACCGAGCTGACCTTCACCGTCGAACAGTGGTGGTGAGCCGGTGAGGCGGCTGCTGTTCCTGCTGCTCGCTGCGCCCTGGGCGGGTAGCGGCCTGGCGCAGACCAGCGTTTACTCGCCACATGCCGACAGCACTTCGGTCACCATCTATCGCGACGGCATTGCGCAGATCACGGAAACGCGGCGCGTCGATCTGCCTGCCGGCCCGGTCACGCTGGTGCTGCAGGAAGTTGCCGGCACCCTGCTGCCGCAGTCCGCGGTCATCACAGGTCTCGACCGCCAGCGGCTGGAGAACAACTACGATTTCGACGCGCTGACGCCGCGGTCGCTCATCGAGCGTTCGGTGGGAAGGCAGGTGACCGTGGTGAGGACGGATCGCGCACGCGGCATCCAGACGCGTGCGCTGGCGACCATAGTCTCGGCGGCGGATGGCGTGGTGCTGCGGTTCGACGATGGGACCGAATCCCTGCATTGCGCGGGTCTGCCCGAACGGCTGGAATTCTCCGCGGTGCCGGGCGAACTCACGGGCAAGCCCAGGCTGTCGGTGCAGCTGGCGGCAGGAACGGCGGGTCCGCGCACGGTGACGGTCTCGTACCTGGCACAGCGCTTCACCTGGTCCGCGGACTATGTCGCGCATCTGAACGCCGTCTCCGACAGACTCGACATGCTGGGCTGGGTGACGCTCACCAATGGCACGGACACCAGCTTTCGCGCGGCCCAGGTGCAGGTCATCGCGGGACGTATCCGGATTCTCGGCGAGTGGGATCGTGGCAGCAGACCCAGTGGCCGCGTCATTCCGGATCCGCAAGATGATCGAACCGACACCGGGCTGCCGTTGATGCTGCGGCTGCCGGCCTGCCATCCGCCCGCGCCGTTTCCTGCGCTTTCCCGCATGGACGTGGTGACCGGCGGGGCCAGCGCAACCTACGGCAGCGGCGCCATGGCAGGCGTCGAAGACGAGCTGATGGAAGTGCAGGTTACGGGCTCCCGCATCATCTCCCGGGAGGACCTTGGAGATTACAAGCTCTACCGCATCGGCTGGCCGACGGACCTCAACGCCCATCAGTCCAAGCAGGCCGCATTCCTGCACGCCGAACATGTGGAGGTGGAGCGCATCTACAGCGTGCAATTCCCGTTGATACCGGCTATCCAGTACGCTGCGGCGGAGTACAGGAACGAAGACGGGATCCCGTCATACATCGATGCGCAGGTCGCGGTTGGCCTGCAATGGAAAAACGAGAAATCCGCGGGCCTTGGGGAGCCGCTGCCCGCGGGCCAGGTGGCGGTATTCGAGCAGGGTCCGCAAGGCGAGTTGCTGGCAGGGCAGGGTCGCATCAAGGACCGGCCAGTCGGTTCACTGGTGGAGTTCGATTTCGCACGGGCCATGAATGTTTCGGTCGAACATACCGTGGAAGCGCTACCGGAAGAAGAATCCGAGGATGAGAATGGTGAAGACATGGAGCGTCTCGCGAAGCGCGTTTCCCA
>JAATEY010000329.1 GCA_015655465.1 Gammaproteobacteria bacterium
AGCAGCGCGAGCTGGACGTCGCGTTCGTTCGCCGCGATCGCCAGCTTGCTGCGGTTCGCCATCCAGGCCAGAAAGCCGACCATCGTGAAGGCGCCCAGCGGCACCAGCACGATCCATACAGGCAGATGTGGCATGGCGGAAGTCTCCTCTGTCAATCAGGTGCGGGCCAGACGCATGAAAGGGTAGACGGCGCAGCCTGCGAACAGCAGCGTGACACCGCCTCCGTTCTGTTGCGGCGGTGCGGGGACGTTCAATTCGGATGCGGACATGGGAGTACCTGGGGGTTATTGGTTGTCGAACACCTGTTGAAACGGGCCGGGAGCCGGATGGTTAACAGCCGTCCGGTTGCTTCGTGCACTAGAGTTCTCGGTCCTGGGTGGTTGAGATGGTACGGTGGCCAATCCAGTGTTCGTCAGCCTGATTCGGAGAGCAGTCGTGGGCCAGGGTCCAGTCAGTCGGTACCAGGGAGATTTCGTAGCCTGGAGTGGCGGCTGCATCCTCATCGGGGAGGGCCGCGGACCCATCGCCCCGCATGCCCACTATTCGATTCAAATCGTGTTCGGCGAGCCAGGTGGACTTCGTGTGCAGTGGGGGAGTCACGGTGCATGGCAGCCCTGTGCAGCGGCGATCATTCCCTCGCGGGCACGGCACAGCATCGACGTGGGGGACTGTGAATGGAGCGGAGTGCTGTTCGTGGAGCCCGAGACCGTGGCAGGCAGGGCGCTGGCAGCGAGGCTGGATGGCAGGATGGAAATCCTGCCGGCTTCGGGCACAGCCGCCATGGCGCGAAAGCTGCAGCATGCGTGGCGTGGCGAGCAGAGTCGCGATGCAGTGGAAGCGGTGTGCCTGGAGTTTGTTCGCGACCTGACACAGACGGCGGCGCGGACGCCTTCGGATCCCAGGGTGCTGGCGGCGATCGAATACATCCAGCAGAGGATCGGGACTTCGATGACGCTTCCGGAGGTAGCCAGAATCGTCCATCTCTCGCCGGGAAGATTCAGACATCTGTTTGTGGAAGAAACAGGCATGCCGCTGCGAACCTACGTGCTGTGGCGCCGGCTTCTGAAAGTCTGGAGCCTGCTGATGCAGGGGCAGTCGCTTTCGCAGGCGGCACATACGGTCGGGTTTTCCGATTCGGCACACCTCTCGCGAACATCCCGCATCATGTTCGGCACGGCACCGTCGGCTCTGCAGATGAGTGGTCCGTTGAGCCGGCAGGCACAAGCCCGGAATCGCTACCTGGATTGACTGACAGGGCCGGTCAAAGTCCTGAGGAATGCCGCCAGGTCGCGAATGTCCGGGCTGGCCAGGTGAATCACTATCTTGTCCGTGCGCCGCTCACCGTGTGCGGCAAGTTCGCTGCGACCTGCTGCAGCTGCCGGAGCGCGCATGTAGTGCGCGATGACCTGCTCCAGAGTCGTGAACTGCCCGGCATGCATGTATGGCGGACGCAGGGCGACATTGCGAAGGCCTGGTGTTCTGAAGCTGCCGATCTGACTGGTATCTTCTTCCGCCAGATACAGTAGCTCGGTGCACTGCTCCGGGCGGGCATCGCTGTACGGGCCAAGGCAATTGAACTCGTCCCGCACCAGCTTGCGAATGCCGTCGTAACGGCCTCGATCCGGCGTCGCCGCCTGTGGCACACCGGTATTGTGGAATGCGTGATCGGTCAGCATGGGACCGTTGTGACAGGTGATGCATTGGCCACGGGTCAGGAAGATGCGCAGGCCCTGCACCTCCTGCGGCGTGAAAACCTGTTGCCCGGATTTGTCGCCGGACGCAACGGCGTCTGCATATCGGTCGAAGCGGGATTCTCCATAGGCGATCGTGCGTTCAAATGCCGCGATGGCCTTGCCCATGTTGGCGTAGACCCGATTGACCTGCATGCGACTGCCTTCTGTCAGATGAGCCCACGCCTCACGTTCTGCAGCCGGGCCGGTTGGACTCGCAGCCGCCGGCAGGGACTGCAGGGCCGGCGCCGGGCCGAAGATCTTCTCGTACTCAGCCCGGTAGCGGGTCGTCATGATTCTTGCGATGCCGACGCGATTGCCGCCGTGTTCCAGCGCATCTTCGAGAGGACCCAGTGCCTGGGACCACAGACTGTCCTTGCGTCCGTCCCAGAACAGAAACGGCGAGTGCATCGCCCCCATGACCGGCATGGTCCGGCGTTTTCCGGGTCCGATGCCCTGGCCGCGAGGCAGGGAGTCCTCGAACTGTCTCTCGGCGACATGACAGCTGGCGCAGGACACCTTGCCGTTGGCACTGAATCGCGGGTCATGGAAAAGCGTGCGACCCAGTGCAATCGCCTCGGGAGATGCTTCGTACGCGTTTGAAGGGTCAACCGGAAGGTCCCCGGCCTCTTTCAGGCGCAGCGAAGAGATTGCAGCCACGTCCTGCGGCGACCACGGTTCCTGGCTGCGACCCGAAAAACTTGCGGCCGCCGCCATCGCCACGATCAGCGCCCGGAAATTCATGATGTGCCTCATCGCCTGGCGGTCAGAGGTGCGACGACAGTGTTGAATGTCACCTTGTCGTGGCCCTGGGCACTCTGGATATCGAACTTGATGTCCCACCAGCCGGGCATGCTGAACTTCATGCCTTCCACCAGATAGGTGCCGCTCTCGATCTCGCGCGTAACCCGCGGTTTGGTCGGCAAGCCGTGCCCGTGCTGCGGCATTCCGCCATCCACGGCCAGCGTGGCGCCGGTCACGGGACTGCCCGCCGGATCCTTCAGCTTCACCATCCAGCTGTGCATCTGATTGATCGCAGGTGGTGTCGACGGTGGGACAAGCGATACGACGTAACGTCCCGCTGCCGATGTTCTTTCCAGGGATACATCGAGACCAGGGGGAGGAGTGGCGCAGGCCGAAAGGGCAAAAGAGGCAAGCACTGAAATCGTGGTTGCGACGCGAAGCTGGTGAGACATGATTACTCCGATGAATGTTTGTGTTCCCGAAGTGTCGCGGACAGCGTTGCCTCGCACTTGAAGGAAGGGGCTGGGCTGGCAGCCCTTTCGTTCAAGGCATTCCGCTACGATTGCGCCACCGCTGGCATTCAGGAGCGCATACCTTGAAAGCGGGCAAAGTGATTCGTCAGATACACCGGGTTTCGACAGGAATCGGCAGTGAAGCCTGTTCTGCTGCGGTTCAGCTGACCTCAGGCAAGCTTGTCTCCAACGCCCCCAGACCGGGGCAGGTATTGAGGAGACAGATCATGAAAAAACTCATCGCTGCAATTGCACTGACTGCTGCGGCTTGTGCTGCACCCGTTTTCGCAGCCAACGTGGGAATCTCGATCCGCGTGGGGGAACCGGGCTTCTACGGGCAGCTGGATATCGACAACGGCTACAGCCCACGGGTGCTCTATCGCGAGCCGGTGGTCATCGAACGCCGCTATCGGAATGCCACCCCGGCTTACCTGGTCGTGCCGCGGGAACATTCGCGCAACTGGGGCCGGTACTGCAGCCGCTACAACGCCTGCTCACGACCGGTGTATTTCGTCCGCGACGAATGGTACCGGGACGTATATGTGCCGCGTTATCGCCAGAGCCACTCCCATGAAGGGCGTGACAACCGCAGGAACGATCGCAGGGATGACCGGCACGACAGCCGCCGTGACGGGCGTGACGATCATCGCGACCGTCACAACGACCGGGATCGCGACCGGCACTAGCCGGTCGACTCCGCAAGGCGTCTCCGACTGGCGCGCGCGGTGAAGTCCTACATCCAGCGAGCGGCAAGGCGGTCATTGTTCTGCCTGCGTTCAGCTGACTGGCGTCAGTCTGTACCCCAACGCTCCCGAAACCGGGACCACCCATCCAGGACACATGACCATGAAAAAACTCATCGCCGCATTCGTGCTCGCATCTGCAGCGTGGACAGCAGTTCCCGCTTTGGCCGCCGATGTGGGAATTTCGATTCGCCTGGGAGAGCCGGGCTTCTATGGAGAGCTGGAGATTGAGAGCGGCTACCGACCCCGGGTGATCTCGAGCAAGCCGGTGGTGGTCGTACAACGCTATCGGAATCTGGCTCCGGTTTATCTGCGCGTTCCGTCGGGGCAGACGCGCCAATGGAGCCGGTACTGCGACCGGTACAATGCCTGCGCCCGCCCCGTGTATTTTGTCCGGGATGACTGGTATCGGGATGTATATGCGCCGCGTTATCTCAAACAGCACCCGCACGACAGGCGCGATGATCGCAGGGATGACCGGCGCGATGATCGGAGCGACCGGCGTGATGATCGACGCGATGACCGAAGTGGCGACCGAGGTAATCGGCACTAGCCGACACATGGCAGTAGGTACGTTAAACTTTACATGAAGTAATGTTTAACGTACCTTATGACCTCTACGGAGGTCACCATGTCAGAACAGGAACGGGTCAGCTGGGTCGCGCTGGTCGTCAATCTTCTCATCGGCTACTGGTATTTCGGGCGGGTGTTCAGCCTGCCAGCCAGCGCCGATCTGTTCGGGCCGGGAATGGCTGCATTCGCGATCAGGCTGATCATCTTCGCGGTGTCCGTCACCATAGTCGGTGAAGTGGTGCTGCGAGTGGTGCAGAAGCGCACGCGCCGGGGCGAGGGCGTCGATGCCACCGCGCGTGACGAGCGCGATGTGCTGATCAGTCTCAAGGCCAGCCGCAACGCCTATGGCGTGCTTGCTGCGGCCGTCATTGTGGTGCTGGTGCAGATCGCGCTGCTGGCCTGGGCCCAGCGGTTCCTGTGGCGCAGACCCGAACCCGAAACAGTGCTCGATCTGATGGTCACCGGTCCGCTTGCGCCGATGCACCTCGCGCAGCTGCTGTTGCTGGCGCTGACACTGGCTGCAATCACGGTTTACGCCAGCCGCATCGTTTACTACCGCAAGGGGCACTAGTGCCGCCGACGGCAATCACCAATCACATCCGCCGCCTGCGTTTCGAGCATGGCGAAATGACGCAGCAGCACCTTGCCGACAAGGTCGGCGCGACGCGGCAGACGATCATTGCGATCGAATCCGGCAAGTACGCGCCCTCGCTGGAGCTCGCGTTCCGCATCGCGCGCGTGTTCGGATCGGGTGTCGAAGACGTGTTCGTATACGCCCTTTAGCCGCGCGGACCGACTGGCGGCGCAAACAGGGCGCTGCGTTTGTAGGACGGGTACGCAGTGCTTTCCGTCCAGGCCGCGCAGCCGCGCACCAAGCATCCCGGTTCGCTAGAGGCCCGGGACCCAAGGGATCTTGCCGTGCCTTGCCGCGATTCTGCGATTCCCCTAGGCTGTTCCGAACAAGTAGAGCGAGGGGTGGCCATGCTGCGTATCACCGTTTCGGTCCTGCTGCTGGCCGCGGTCGGGCTGCCTTTGCAGGCGGCAGAACCGGATACCCATATCGTCTTCCTGGCGGGTCCGAAGGACCATGGCTTCGCCGGGCGGCATGAGTACGAAGGCGATCTTCGTGTGCTGGAGAAAGCCTTCCTCGCGGCACCCAACATTCCCAAGGTGCGCACCTCTTTCTATCTGGGCAAGGCACCACCGGCATCCGCCGTCGCGGATGCGGACGTGATCGTGATCCTCAGCAGCTCGGATCGTGCGGCGAACGAAATCCATCCGCTGTTTCCTCCGGATCCCACCACGGACCATCACCGTTACGACGACACCACCAAGGCCTTCCTGCAGGGCTATGACGATCTGGTGCGCCAGAAGGGCATGGGTGTCGTCGTGCTGCACTACGCGGTCTGGGCCGAGAACTGGGCGGCGCGCGAGATCTATCTGAACTGGACCGGGGGCCTGTGGGTGCAGATGGCCTCACGCAATCCCGTCGACCAGTGGTCGATGCAGCCGGTCAACACCACCCATCCGGTGCTCAATGGTGTGCAGCCCTGGAAATACCGCGACGAAGTGTTCAGCCGTTTCTTCCTGCCGGAGGACTATCGACGCACGGACCTCATCGTCGCCACCCCCGAGGAAGATCGCAATGGCATCGGTCCGCAGGTCGCAGCCTGGGCTTATCAGCGCGATGACGGCGGCCGTGCCTTCGTCTTCGGCGGCGTCGACTTCCACGATGCCATGCTGGTCGACAACTACCGGCGCTTCCTGCTCAACGGCATCTACTGGACCGCGCATGGCAAGGTGCCGGTCGAGGGCGTGAAGTCGACGACGCCCACGGATATCAAGCCCTACGTCGCTACGCCGGCGCCGCCGCGGCAATGAGGCGGAGCGGCTTGCCGGCGCGGCTGCCGACTGCGGCCGTGTTGCTGGTGCTGGCAATCATTACCGGTTGCCGCGCATGGCAGACCGCACACACCACGCAGAACAAACAGCCTGGACAGATCGACTGGCCGGTGTTCGGCGGCAGCGCGGCACAGTCGCGCTATGTCGACTACGAAGCCATCACGCCTGAAAACGTCGGCAAGCTCGAAGTGGCCTGGGTCTACCCCGTCACCGACAGCAACATCTACCAGTTCTCGCCGGTAGTCGCCGGCGGCGTGATGTATGTGCTGGCCAAGGACAACGCCCTGGTCGCCCTGGATGCAGCGAGCGGCAGGGAACTGTGGTCACGGCCGGGTTTCCAGGGCATTTCGCGACGCGGCATCAACTACTGGAGCAGCGCCGACGGTACCGATCGCCGCCTGCTGGTCACGTCCGGCGACCGGCTGCTCGCGCTCGATGCGCGCAATGGCGAGCCCATTGCGGGCTTTGGCGAGCAGGGCAAGGTGGATCTGCGCGAGAACCTCGGGCGTGACGTCGATACCGTGCGCCGCGTGCAGGGGGCGAGTCCCGGCGCGATCTTCCAGGACCTGATCCTGCTGGGCTCTTCACCCGGCGAAGGCTATCTCGCTCCGCCTGGCTACCTGCGTGCGTACAACGTCGTGACCGGCAAACTCGCCTGGGTCTTCCATACGATTCCGCAGCCCGGCGAGTTCGGCTACGAAACCTGGCCAAAGGATGCCTGGCGCTACGCTGGTGGCGCCAACAACTGGGGCGAAATCACTGTCGATGCCGAACGCGGCATTGCCTACTTTCCGCTCGGCTCACCCACCTACGATTACTACGGTGCCGATCGCATCGGCGCGAACCTGTTCGGCAATTGCCTGCTTGCGCTGGATGCGCGCACCGGCAAGCGTCTGTGGCATTTCCAGACCGTGCATCACGACCTGTGGGACTACGATCTCACTGCGGCACCGCAGTTGCTGGACGTGACGCGCAATGGCAGGCGCATCGCCGCCGTCGCACAGGCGACGAAGCACGGATTTCTCTTCGTCTTCGACCGTGTCAGCGGCAAGCCGCTGTTCGATATCGAGGAGCGGCCCGTTCCGGCAAGCACGATGCCGGGCGAGCAGGCCTGGCCGACGCAGCCTTTTCCGGTCGGATTGCCCATCACTGCGCGGCAGAAGCTCACGGCCGAAGACCTTGCCAAAGTATTCCTGACACCCGAGGAACGTACCGCGTGGCTCACCCGCATCGCGGGTGCACGCTCAGGATTGTTCCTGCCGATTTCGGAAGTCGAGACCATCGCCGTGCCCGGCGGTGTCGGTGGCACGAACTGGGGCAACACTGCGGCGGATCCCGCGCGCGGCATTCTCTATGTGATGAACCAGGATTTTCCGTCCTTCTATCGACTGGAAAAGGAGGAGCGCTCGCGAGCTCCTGCGACTGGCACCGCGCCCCAGCAGTTCACGCGCGCCCAGACCAGTGCCGGTGAAGTCGCCTACAAGCTGTACTGCCAGGTCTGCCACGGCGGCGACCGTGCAGGCGGCAACAACGGGCCAGGACTGCTGTCCCTGCAGGGCAAAGTCAGCCGCGACGAACTGCACCGCATCGTCACCCGCGGCCAGAACCGCATGCCGGCGCAGCCACATATCGACGACGAGACCATCACCGCATTGCTGGCCTTCCTCAGCGGAGGCAAGGCGCCGGCGTTTTCCGTCGGCGCGGACTATCCCGAAGGTGTCGCTGCGCCCGCCGTGCAATACCGCACGGATTACGGCCTGGGCTTCCCGCACATCATGGCGCCGCCCTGGTCCACCATCATGGCGGTCGACCTCAACAGCGGCAGGCTGCTGTGGAAAGTGCCGCTCGGCCAGGACCAGGAAGCATCTGCGCTGGGCCTGAATGGCACCGGTGTGCCGCGCGGCACACAGCGCAACGGGATGATCGTGACCTCCACCGGCCTCGTTTTTTCAACCGCGAAGGATGGCAAGGTCTATGCCTTCGATGCCAGGGACGGTCGCGTGCTCTGGTCCGGTCAATTGCCGATGGGTACCGAAGGCCTGCCCGCAATGTATGTACTGGGCGGCCGCCAGTATCTGGTCATCAACGCTACCACGCCACTGACCTGGGGCACGAAGTCGCGCGAGAGCGGCATCGGCTCAGCGCTGCCGACGGGCAAGGGTGGCTATGTCGTGTTCGCGCTACCGATCCCGCACCAACCGGAAATGAAGGTGAAACCATGAAGTACTCAGCATGCAAAGTGTCGGGCATCTGCAGGAGCGTGGTTGCCTTGATTGCCCTGGTTCCTCTGATTGCCGGAGCCGCCGGCGCCGAGAAGCAATCCTGTGACCGCGCCTGTCTCGTCAAGCTGACGGACAGCTATCTGGGCGCACTTGCCGCGCATGCTCCCGGGACAGTGCCGCTCGCCGGCAATCTACGCTTCGTGGAGAACGCCGTCAGGGCCAGGCCAGGCGAGGGGCTCTGGAAGACGGCGACCAGCGGACCGACGCGTTTCTCCATCCATGTTCCCGATCCGGTAACGCAACAGGCGGGCTGGATGGGAATGATGGAGCAGGACGGCAAGCCCGTGATCGTCGCCATCCGGCTCAAGGTCGAAGGCGGCAGGATCACCGAAGCCGAGCATCTCGTTGCCGCCGTCACAGGCGCGGACAATCTTGCGCGCATGAAGGTGCCGCGGGCGGGGCTGTTGGAGGAGGTGCCGTCTGCCGCGCGCCTGCCGCATGACAAGCTCGTGGCAATCGGTGCCAGCTACTATGACGCGCTCGACGACAACAATGGTTCGCTAATGCCCTTCGCGAAGGATTGCGAGCGGCGTGAAAACGGCATGGTGACGGCCGCGCCCAACCTGCCGCCACGCGATCCGCCCTATCCCAATATCAGCCGCGAGTGCAAAGGCCAGCTCGACAGCAATGCCATGGCGTATATCTCGACCATCGGCAATCGCCGGCTGTTCGCAGCCGACCCGCTGACGGGTCTCGCCATGGGTCTCTCGCACTTCCATCATGCGATGGACAATCTGCCCTATCCGGTGACGCTCAAGGACGGCACGAAGGGCATGCGCGACAATGACAGCATCGGCCGCGGGCCGTTCGACCTGCCGGCTGCGCACATTTTCAAAATCGGCGCCGACGGCAAGGTGCACGAGATCGAAGCCATGGGCTTCATCGCGCCCTACAACGCGCCATCGGGCTGGGAAAACTGAGCTTCCACCGATGGCGACCGTGATCAATGCGCCTGCGGATCGGGCCGGATCTGGAACTTCACCACCTTGCCCGTCGTGCCCTTGCCACCTTCGATATGCCACACCAGGTGCGTGCCGTAGTTGGCATAAAGCCCACGCCCCTTCCAGCCCGCATTCGGGTCGTCGATACGGCCATCCATCCCGCGCTGATAAAAGCCCAGCGGATAAGGCACGCGCAGATAGGTCCACTTGCCCGTCTTCGGATCCAGTGCGATCAGCGAGTCCGAGTTGGAGCCCGTGAGGAATGGCGTGTCCTTGCCGAGGCCCGAGGTGTTGAACCGGTCCACCCAGCCGAAGTAGTGGAAGTCGGTGGGATAGCTGGTGCCCTTGAATTTCGGGCCCTGGGTCTGCCACACGGTCCAGCCTTCAGGGCAGATGTCACCCGTCTCGGCGCCGGGGCCATTGGTCTTCTTGCACTTGGTGCGGTCGAAACGGCCCCACTGCGAGGTGGCGGCCATTGCCACCCATGCCGTGCCGGTGCTGTCGATATCCATGCCGCGCGGATTCAATGTGCCCTTGGGTACGCGGTAAAGCTCGGCGACGCAGGACTCCGGCGGATTGGCGCCGCGGTTCAGGCGCACGATGTAGCCACGCTCTTCACCGGTGGCGCCTTCGGCAGTGCCCCAGACGATGTTGGCGTCGTTCGGATCGGGGACCACCGTATACATGGACTTGCGGACCTCGGTGTCCAGTTTCGGATCCGGGTTCCTGCTGTTGGCCGCGTTCCATGGCCTGGTGATCCTGCCATCGCCGTTGGTGTCGATGATCTGCGGGCACCAGCCCTGCGACTGCTGTTCGTCGTGGGTCTGATCGAACAGGCGCGTGTTGACCCAGCCGAACATGGGGCCGGTCAGCTCATTGAAATACAGCGTACGGTCCGCATCCCTGGCGAACTGCAGATGGTGAGTCCCGAAGCAGGTATCGATCAGTTCGAACTTGCCAGTGGCCGGATCATAAACAGAAGCCTGGCGGGAGCTGTTGGTCAGCGGGTAGTACACGGCGTACTTGTTCTTGCTGCCCTGCTTGCAGAACGCCGGCTCGTCGTTGCGGATCTTGGAGGTCGACCACACGCGGCCGCGCTCGTCCATCATCGGGTTATGCGGGTCGGACGGATTTTCCAGGCCCCACAGATAATCCATGCCCCAGAAATTGGAGGGGCGTCCCGCCGGCGGAAAACGGCTGGTGACCTTGCGTGGATCCTCGCGGGTGGGAATGACGACCTTCCAGGAATCATTGGTGACCGGATCCACCACATTGATGGTGCCGTGGCCGGCAGATACGGCGTAGATCGGACCGTAGGCGTTCACCGTGGGGTTGTTCTTGTCGGTGGCGATTTCATCGTGCATGAAATCCTGCGGACCGCCGATGTCCCACAGGGTTACCACTACATTGCGCTCCACGCCTTGCGGCCGTGGCGGCACGGGTGGCAATGCGCCAGACGCTACTGTGCGGGTCCAGTCAGCCATGGTCCTGGACATTCCATCCGCGCCGAACTGCAGGAAGGCGGCCGCCATGCTGCTGCCGCGACAGCCGAGGGAGGTGCGGTACAGCCAGGCATCTTCCTCCGACTTGAATCCCAGCTTGGCGAAATCCATGTGCGTGAGAGTGCGGGTGATCTGGTTGCCCAGCTGGTGACAGAAGTTGCAGTCCTTCTTGAAGCGGTGCATCCAGTCGTCCTGGCTGAGGATGGTCGGCTGGAAGCCGTTGCCACCAGAAGCCCTGAGGCCGGTGCCGGGAAAATTGCTGGCAGCGGGCACTTCGAGCAGCGACAACCAGTAGTCGCCAGGATAGACCGTGGCGGCGTCTTTGGGATCCTTGGCGGTTTCGGCCTTGAGTTCCAGGTTGGTATCGCCTGGGCGGCCCTCGACCCTGGCTGAATCCAGCAGGCCATAACCGCGCACCCATACGTTGTAGGTGGCGCTGGGCAATTGCGGCAGCGTGAAGCGACCCTGATCATCGGTCACCACGATCTTGATGAAGGGGGTATTGGTTTCCCTGGTTTCGGCAATGACCCACACGCCAGCTTCCGGCGCGGTGCCGTTGATGACGCGGCCGGAGATGAAACCCTCGGGATAGGCTCGTTTGGCCTGGGACGGAGACGGAGCCTGGGCCAGCAGTGTCCCTGCGATGGTGGCAAGAGCCAGTAAAACGCCTGCACGCAATGGCCTGTTCATGATCCCTCCTCCGGTAGCCGTGGAGAATTGTACTTTCAAACGACGGCCCGGTTGGTTTCCACGCTCTTTCCTGGCCCCGCCCCGCGAAAGGCGCAATGAACTGGCAGGCCCGGATGGCATACAGTCCGACCCATGAACCGACGAAAGTTTCTGTGCGGTGCAGCTGCAGTGCAGTTCGTGGCGTCGCTCACCCGCGCATCGGGAACGTGTCGATGGACCTGCCGTCGGAAGCACAGGTGCCAACAGTACATCGCTGCAATCACCGGCGACAGCAACGCGATCATGGTCTTTGCCGTGCCAACATTGCCCCAATGAACAGTCGCCGCGTGTTGCTCACCAACGCGCTGGCGATGGCTGCAATGCTGGCTGCGACCGGCTGCGCCATTTCACCGGCGCGCAACCGCCGCCGCCTCATCGGCCACACCGGCATCACCTGGGGCTACTCCGCCGACAACGCACCCGATGCCATTCGCGATGTGGGTGCACTGGGATTCCATGGCTTCGAGTCTTTCGGTGGCGTGCTGGAAACCTGGCAGTCGCGCGGTGGCCTGGACGCACAGCTCAAGGCACGGCAACTGCCGTTGATCGGCGCGTATTGCCCGATGGTCCTGACCGACCCGGCGCAACGCCAGCAGGAAGTGCAGAAGGCGGTTCGCTGGGGCCGGCTGATCCGTCACTACGACGGCCGCATCGCCGTCATCGGACCGGACAACGTCGATCGGCAGCGGTTCGATTTCGCTGCCCTGCGGTCCGGCATCGTGGCAACCCTGAACGACATCGGGCTTGCCCTGGCGGACATCGGCATCACGGCGGCACTGCATCAGCACACCGGGTCCTGCATCACCACCCGCGACGAGACCTGGGCCGTGATGGAGAGCGTCGACACGCGTCACATGAAGCTCTGTCCGGACACGGGCGAGTTGCTGTCTGCGGGCATCGATCCGCTTGCCGCAATCCGCCACTTCGGCGAAATCGTGGCGCATGTACACATCAAGGACTACGACGGCGGCGCCCATCATGATGGCTATACGCCGGTCGGTCTCGGCAAGGTGGACGTTGTGTCCATCATGGAACTGCTTGAAACACTGCCCGGCGACTTCATGGTCATGGCAGAGCTGAACCCCGACTCCGCCGCAAATCGTGCCGATCCATCCACGCCACGGCGCGCGGCCTTGCAGTCGAAGTCGGCCTTTGAAGCAATGGGTTACCAATTCAAATGAAACCATTCTTGCAACCCTGCCGGGCAACTACCCGAAGGGCGCGGCTCAACGAGAATGCCGCCGGCTGTCCCAGGCAGCAGCGCGGCTATCCGGTCACAGTCAGTTCAAGCGTGTAGTCCGCCGACTGGCCATCCCTCGCCGCCAGCCGCAGCAGGAAGACCCTGACGATATAGTCTCCCGGTGCCTGGACCAGCAGTTTGTAGTCAGTGCCGGAATCGCCGCCGACATAGACCGGCTTGGGCCTGTTCGGCGCGTGGATGTCGAAGCAGTTGGATGCGTTGTTCGTCGCCAGCACCACATGCAGTGACTGCCCCTGGCGAAGTGGAATGACATAGGACACCGCTTCGAAATCGCTGATCCTGTCTTCGAAGCTGCGCGTGGCCTTGCCTTCCGCAAACGTGACCCGGACACGTCGCTCGGCATCCTGCGGGAAGACGGCAGTAGCCGTCATGGTGGCAGCTGCGGCAATCAGGAGCCGCCGCGACATCCGATGATGATTCGAAATCCGGGATGACATCCTGTGTGCGGGGCGGTTCGTCGTGGGGTTACGGCACTGGTCATCACGTGAAAACACAAATCATGTGATGACCATGGCCCGCCACTATCCGTGCCCGGCGAATTGAAGTCGAGCAGTTCTCCGGCAACGGCCAGCGCGGGCCCGGATTGCCCGGTCATCGGCTGGCGGACAGCAATCTCCCGTAGCCAGGTGCCGCGCCGCTGAGACCTGCCAGCCTGGCGCCGGCCCACAGGCCGTGCGGCATGCTCGAGATCACCGGCGTGCCGGTAAGTGCTTCCAGCGGCGCGATGATCTCCAGCGTGCGAAACCCGCCGCAGGACACCAGCAGTGCATCGGCTTCCGGCGCCGACCGGCGCACGCGCTCGCCGAATTCGAGCAGGTCCTGCTGCGTCACCTTGTCGACGTCGGTCATGGCTTCAAGGCTAAGGCCCGTGATCACCAGCGGCTCGATGCCATGTTCCAGCAGAAACGCCCGCAGGCGCGCGTTCACAGCTTCGTTGTAGGCAGTGGCCACGGCGATGTGCATCGCGCCCACGGCCTTGAGCGCCTCGATCACGCCATTGCTCATCGTGGTGGCGGGCAGCCCGGAGGCACGGATCACCTGTTCGCGCAGTTGCTGATTGAAGGCTTCGCCCTTGTAGAACGTGAGCGAAGTGCCGGTCAGCTCGATCGCCTGGGCACCGGCCGCAGCCAGCTGTTCCGCTGCGGCCGGAATGCGCGCCAGCGCAGCGTCGAAGCTTTCCGGCGTCATGCGTTCGATGGCAAGGCCCGTGACGACGTAGCGCAGGCTTTCGCCGTACATCGCGATGCCCTCTTCAGGCGCGGTGCGGTTCGCAGGCGGGAAGATCAGGCCCAGCACCGGCGCCTCGCTGGTCCCGATGGAACCGTGAATACTCACTGCGCCCTGCGCTGCCGTGCGGACTTCGAATGACATCGATGCTCTCCACGGCGGCTGGGGTGGTCGGAAACACAATGTAAAGAAACTCTGACGCAGCATCAAAGTCTGCGGACACCGTGAATCACCAGGTCGGGCCGCCGCCAGCGCAACCCGGCTGGTGCAATGGTCAGGAGCGGCACTGATAACTGCGTCGCACCCGGTGGAGGAACTGCAGACTTTCGGAGTGATAGCCGGTGCAGCCCTCTATCCATCCTGTTCGCGCTGGGCGAGTATTTGCACAAAGGGTGGGTAGGAGTGCCATGCGCCAGTCTCGAACAGGCCTGATTCTCACCGGCATTGCCGCGCTGCTGATGCTCACCGCCTGTGGCGGTGGTGATAGTGGTGATAGTGGTGGCGGTGGCGGTGGCGGTGGCGGTGGTGGTGGCACGCAACCCACCAACACCTCCCCCGTCGCGAACGCGGGCTCACCGCAGACTGTGATTGCCGGCGCCACCGTCACATTGAACGGCACGGCGAGCAGCGATGCCGACGGCAGCATCGCGGGCTATGCCTGGACGCAGACCGCTGGCACCGCTGTCGTGCTGAGCAATGCCACGGCCTCGCAGCCGAGTTTCACCGCCCCGCAGGTGGTGGCCACCGCCACGCTGACCTTCAGGCTGGCGGTTACCGACAATCGCGGCGCGGCCAGCGCCGCCGCCGCGGTGACGATCACGGTGAATCCGTCCATAACGATGGTGTCGGTAACCGGCCTGGTGCGGTTCGCACGCGTGCCGTTTCTCAATGCGTATCCATTCGGGCTGGATTACGCCAATGCCGTGCTGCAGCCCTCGCGCGGTGTGATCGTGCGCGCCCTCGACGCCGGCACCCAGGAGGTGCTTGCCACTGGTGCCACCGACACCGGCGGCAACTACAGCCTGTCCGTGCCCGGCAACACCAGCGTCGCCATCCAGGTGGTCGCACGCATGCAGCGTGACAGCACGCAGGTGCTGCCACGCTGGGATGTGCGTGTGCAGGATGGCGCGCTCACCGCAGTGGCGCCTTACACCTTCACCGGCGTCGCGTTCAACAGCAGCGTCGGTGCCCAGAACATAGACATCCCCACCGGCATTGCTGCCAATGGCACCGCCAGCGGTGTTCGCGCTTCGGGCCCCTTTGCGATACTCGACACCATCTATACGGCGATGCAGGCTGTTCTCGCGCCCGGAATTGCGCCCGGCGCCAGCTTCCCGGCGCTGATCGTCGACTGGGGCAGCCAGACGGTCGGCACGCATTTTTCGACAGAAACCGCCCAGCACATCGCGCTGCTCGCGGATCTGACCGAAGACACCGAAGAGTTCGACCAGCACGTGATCGCGCATGAATTCGGTCACTACCTCGAGAGCAACTTCTCGCGCGCCGACAATATCGGTGGCGAGCATAGTGCCGGCGACCGGCTCGACATGCGCGTCGCTTTCGGCGAAGGCTTCGGCTATGCCTTCGCCGCCATCGCGCTCGACGATCCGGTCGTACGCGACAGCTTCGTGTTCAACGGTTCGCAGGTGGTGAGCAGATTCAACGTCGAGACCAATCCGGCCAAGGTCCCGCCGGCCACGTCCGACGGACTCGGCTGCTGGTGCAATGAATCCTCCGTGTATTCGATCCTCTGGGATCTGTACGACAACACGCCCTCCGAACCCAATGACAGCGTCTTCCTGGGGTTCCAGCCGATATGGGATGTGCTGACCGGTACGCAGCGCACCACGCCCGCATTTACCACTGTTTTCTCGTTCATCGCCGCGCTGAAGGCCGCGCGGCCGGCGGAAGCGGCAGCGATCAATACACTGGTGGCGGCGCAGAACATCAACGCGGCCAGCATCGACGCCTTCGCCACTGCCGAAACCAGCACGCCGTTCCCCAACCTGCTGCCGCTGTTCGCCAGCATCACCCCGGGTGTGCCGGCAATCGTGCACACCACCGGCACCGGTGCAGCCCCCGCTCGTCTCTACAACAAGGCGGGTAATCACGCCTTCCTGCGTTTCACTGCCGCAACTTCCCGCACCTTCACCGTGACGCTCAGCACGTCGAACCCCAATGTGGGTCGCGACCCTGATTTCGTTGTATATCGCTCGGGTACGCAGGTCAGTTTTGACGGCGAGAGTGCTTCAACGCAGTACCCCGAGACGGGTACCTTCAACGCGACTGCCGGCACGACCTACATCATCGATGCCTACGACTGCGCCAATGGCTGTTCCGTGCCAAACGGGGGCACGCCGCAAGGTACACCTGGCGATTACGATCTGACCGTGACGATCAACTGAGGTGAAGATTCATGCGCAAGCTGTCATCTGACATGAGAATCCACCTGGCCACCGGCGCCGCCCTGCTGGCTGCATTGCTCGTCGGCTGCAGCAGGCCCGCGCCGCCAGCACCTGCAGTGCCCGCGCCAACAGTCGCGCCAGCGCCAGTGGAATCTGCACCTGCAGCCGCGCCCCCAACGGCCACGTCTGTTTCCACATCGAAGCCGCCCGCCGCAACTGAGCCTGCGCTCACTTCCATGACGTTGGCCACGGCCCCGTCAAAGTTGAGCGTGCCCGTCGATCTGCGCTACCAGTTCGAAGGTGATGTGACCACCGGCCAGCCGGTGACTCTGCACCTGGCTGCCGTGCCGCGCGTGGCAGGCAGCAATCTCAAGGTGAGCATCAAGGAAGTCTCCGGCATCCAGACGACAGCCAGCACGCTGAGTGCGCAAAAGGCCAGTGCATCAACCGCCTACCGCCAGCAGTTGTCGGTGACCAGGCTTGCCGGCAGTCCGGCGGAACTGCGCGTGCTCGTGACCATGGAACTGTCGGAGGGCCTGGCATTCGGCTGGTTCAGCGTGCCTCTGAATGCAGCGCCAGCGGCCCGCAAGCAGAATCCCGTGGAACTGCGCTGAGCGCCATGCGGCTGCATTGCGGTGGCCGAAATTCGCAGCTGATGCCGGAGTTGCTGCCGCGCAGATCAAGGCGACTGCCGCTGCGCATCCGTGCCGATTCTTGGCTATCATCGGCGGCAGGAATACAACAACCAGGGGACATTCCGTGAAACGCACTTCTCTGATCAACACGCTGGTCGCGCTCTGCGGCGCCGCGTTGCTTCCCGCGCTCGGACTTGCCGCAGCACCTGCCGGTCCGCCACCTGGCGCGGGTCCCGCTGCCGGTCCCGGGGCACCAGCCCGTCCGCCAGGCGTCCAGAGCAGCGGGGCGACGCAGAAGCCCATGATTTCATGCTCGCGCATCGGCCTGCAGTACGCCGCCCAGCAGTACCTGGCCGGTCAGGCCACGGGTGATTACTCCGCGCTGCCGCTGGCCACCGGCCTCGGCTACTCCGAACAGATGAAGCCGGCTGACATCAAGACCGGCTTCCTGACCAAGAAGCTGAACATCAACCACTCGTTCGCGCTGTTCGACCAGGAGACCTGCCAGACCTATGTCGAGATCATGGTCACGGACAAGGCCGATCCCTATGTGGCCGGCGTCCGCCTGCGCGTGAACTACGACAAGATCGCCGAGATCGAGGTCATCTACGAGAC
>JAATEY010000346.1 GCA_015655465.1 Gammaproteobacteria bacterium
AACTTGGTGAAGCGCTCGGTCTCGTAGGCCTGCACGCGCACGAGCTTTTCGTGCTTGGACGGATCCTCGCCGTGATGCGACAGCGGATGGAAGCCCTCGTCCACGTTCACCGACGGGAACGTGCGCATCGTCGCTTCCCTCATCAGGCGCATCGAGGAGATGCGCGTCTGGCCGGTCCGCCAGGCAAGCGCGATCATCTCGAACTGCAAGTCCAGCAGTTCGCCGAAATCGTCCGGCGCGCCCAGCGGCGCATCCGGCAGGTTGCCCAGGCTGTCGGCCTTGGCCATCAGCTTCTGCACACGGCTTTCGACTTCCCGCACCGATTCCAGGTAGTCGTCGACCAGCGCGCGGTCGGACGGGCCCAGCTTGCCGGCGAGGCTCTTGCTGGACTCGTTCACGTAATCGAGGATGCTGCCCGTGAATTTCAGCCGGGCCATGCGGTCGGCGTTGGAATCGCCCTGGCCGAACATGGTGAAGAACACCTTGCGCGGGTTGTTCTCCAGCGGCAGGCCACCGCCGCCCTTGCGGAAATTGACCGAGCCGCCGGGTTCGCCGCACAGCTCCAGGGACGACAGCGGCGTGTCCTGGCCAACCTGCGTGGCCGCAATCTGGTCGATCGACATGCCGGAGTACTGGCCACTGTTGCTGCGGTCATCGGGACTCTTGCAGACCAGCCAGGTGGATTCGATGATGCCATGCGGGTTGGAACTCTCGCCCGGCTTGTTGCGCAGGCCGCTGACCACCGTCACGTAGTCGCGCATCGGTTCGATGGGCTTCAGGATCGGCGAGAACTGGAAGTCCTTGCCCGTTCCGGTCGGCGTCCAGAACTTCTGGACCGCGCCATGCGGAAAGTACACGAAGCCCAGGCGCGGCTTGATGGCCGCCGCGGTCTGCGACCACGCAGTGTGGGCCGGGATCATCGCGTCGAGCAGTGGCAGGGCAATCGCGGCACCAGCGCCCTGCAGAACCGTGCGGCGGGAAAGGTGCTTCTTGCTGAGGTACATGGCTGTCTCCAGGCCTTCAGGGAGTGGTCGAAACGCTGGTGGAAAGATTTGCCGCCTGCGCCGTTGTCGTTGCAGGCAGCGCAGCAGGGAATTCGCGGCGGCGGAACGCGGCACTGTTCACCACGCCCAGCACGATATCCTCGAAATGATAATTGTCGGCCGCCGCAGTGCGGACGATGCGGCGCACCGTCGGCATGTCGCGGTAATCAACGGGACGGCCCACGGCATAGGCCATCAGCTTTTCGGTGATGACCTGCGCAAGCTGGTCGCCATGGGATGCGAGTACCTTGTGCAGGTCTTCCGGGCCGGCTATCGCTGTGCCGTCGGGCAATACTGCAGCCGTGTCGATAGGCTGGCGCGACTGCGGGTCCACGGCGTGGAACTGTCCGACCGTATCGAAATTCTCGAGTGCGAATCCCAGCGGGTCCATGACTGCGTGGCAGACCGAGCATTGCGGGTTCTTGCGATGGATCTCGGTCTTCTCACGCACCGTGGTCGGTCTGCCGCCAGTGTTGGCGGCGTTCAGGTCCGGCACGTTCGCCGGCGGGTTGGCCGGAGGCGTACCGAGTATGCGCTCCAGGATCCAGGCCCCGCGCAGCACCGGGGCGGTGCGGTTCGGGTTCGCGGTGAGTGTGAGCACGGCGCCCTTGCCCAGCAGGCCGAAGCGCTTCGGATCCTTGAGGACGACGCGGCGGAAGCCGTTACCCCGGATGTCCGTCATGCCGTAGACCAGCGCGACCTGCTCGTTCATGTAGGTATAGTTGGCGGTGAGCAGATCAATCACGCTGCTGTCCGTACGCAGGATGCTGTCCATGAACAGCTCCAGCTCCTTCTTGAACGACTGCCGCACGTCGTAGACGCCGGAGGCGAAGCCGAACTGAGCCCGCGCCGGCACGATGGCATCGAGCTTGGCGACGTTGAGCCACTGGAAGGCGAAGTCCCGTGTCAGCGAAATGCCGCGGTCGTCGCGGATCATCCGGCGGACCTGGGCCTTCAGCACCTCGGGCTTCGACAATTCGTTCTTTACCGCCAGCCGCAGCAGCTCGTCATCCGGCAGGCTGCTCCAGATGAAGAACGCCAGGCGCGAGGCAAGCTCCAGATCAGTAAGCTCACGGCCGCTTGCATCGGCAGGGGCTTCGACGCGGTACAGGAACAGGGGACTCGCGAGGATGGCCGACACCGATTCGCGGATGCCGACGTCGAAACTGTCACCGCCCTTGCGGGAGTTGTCGTAGAACGCCATCAGGGGCGCGACATCCTGGTCCGTCACGGGGCGCCGGAAAGCCTTCCGGGCCAGGTTCTCCACGATGCGCCGCGCGCAGGCCGGTTCATCTGACGCGCTGGCCGGCTTGCAGATGAAGATCTTCTGGCGGCTCCTTGAATCGCTCATGCCGGTGATTTTCACCGGGCCCTTGATGTAGACCGCGTGCACAGCGGGCACGCGCTGCTGTCCGCCTTCCAGCGGGTTGAACCCGCGGCTGTCGTCGGAGTGACCAGGCGATGCACTGCGGTCATCGTGCTCCGCATAGCTGCGGCGCAGGAAGGTGACGGCCACCTTGTGCTGGCCGGCCGTGGCGTGGAAGCGGATGTCCTTCAGGCGGCCGTTGATCTTGGCCACCGCGTCGTCGAGCCGCTGGTCGATGCCCTTGTGATCCTCTTCGCCACCGATGGTGGTGCGGTAGAACTCCTTGCCATCGAGCAGGGCGATCATGGTGTTCTCGAACTCCATGTTCGGCACCGTGCGGGCAAGGGCCATGTCGCCGATGCTCAGCAGGTAGTCCCCGTCGGCCAGGAACATGTGCTCCACCTGCATGCCGCCGCGCGTGCCGAAGGGCATGCCGTCCTGGTACCTCTGCTGACTGCCCGAGCCTTCCGCGACACGCGCCGCCAGCGACAGGATCATGTTGGGGACAGGGCCGTAGGTGGTATCCAGAGGGACGGTCTTGATATCACCGACTGCGTACAGCGCGAGGGTGCGCGCGGAGGACACAGCCTGGTCAAGGAAGGCCGGCGTGAAGCGCAGGGATTCGGCGTTCGTGTCGAAGCCATCCACCAGCTGGTCCGACGGGAGGTACGTTGCCGGATCGATGTCCAGGCCGATCAGGTCGCGGATGGAGTTGGCATATTCGCGGCGGTTCAGTCGCCGCAGGGGAATGGCGCCGGTGTAGGGGCGGGTCTGGGCTTTGTCGAGGGTGGTCTCCAGCCAGGATATCAGCTGCGCCGAAGATTCCTTGGTGGGCTGGTTCTTGCCCGGTGGAGGCATCAGGCCGCCCTTGAGCTTCTTGATGGCGGCTTCCCAGATCTTGCCATCCTGGCCGACGTTGTCGGCGGACATGGTGTCGAAGGCGACGCTGCCGGCCCAGTCCTCGGTGTTATGACAGTCGAAGCAGTAGGTTTCGATCACCTTCCACTTGGCGTGTGCGTCGCCGGCAGGCGCGGCTGCAGCTGCTGCATTGGACGCCGAGGAGAGGCCCAGGGCCGCCAGGCCCGCGAGGATGGTCACCAACTGCCTAGCACGCATCGAACTCACCGTAGCGACCCCCAATTTGAATCCAGTCCCAACGCGGTTTCGGACCAGCATCGGGATTATAGCCATACCGTATATGAGTGTTGATTTTGCTTGGGGTTCCCCTTATAGGGGTTGGTAGGGGTTCGAAAAGCGAAGTTGTCGGTACAATCCCGCGCCATGGGCGTTGGAGACAGAGTCATCCACCCGCCTTGAATCCCTCGACCACGCCCGGATACATCAATTGCAGCGCCTGCGCGGCCCCGTATGGCAGGCCTTCGATATTCACGTCGCGCCCCTCTCCGAGCAGGTCGGTGAGCACGTCCTTGGAAATCGCCACCCATCCGCCCGACGTCTGGTAACTGACGAGGTACATTCCCTCGTTGCGATCCGCCAGCAGTTGTGTCGCCTCGCATGATTGCGCCTTGCCGGCAGCGATGATTTGCGGGTCCGACGACAGCACATACTCGACGGGCAGTTCGGCGATGCCTGCGGTCTCGATGAACAGCCGCCCGGTGCGAACCTGCGCGCCAGCATCACCACAGGCGCGGCTGCGCAATGCCAGCTCGATGCGGCCGAAGATCTCTGCGGCGAACTGCTGCGGATACTCGTACAGCTGCAACACTTCCGGAGGCACATGCGGCAGTCGGCGCCAGCCACTTACCCAGGCGAGCCTCTGCGCGCCGTGCCCGTCGTCGGCAAAAACGTCTTCCAGGCTGAAGCGCGTCTCCGCGTCTGGCTGCAAGGCCTTCAAGGTCATGTGTTCAAGGATGTTGGAGGAAAACCCGAACATGACGCCATAGGGGGAATAGGTACCGTGCACCGGCCTGAACTGCGGGCAATCCTCGTGCAGCGGCTGGGCCAGGCGTTCGAACAGCGCCACGTATTGCTGCACCAGCTGGATATGCCGCTGCCCCATCGGCGTAAGCTTGACGCCTCGCTCGCCATCCGGAGCGACGAACAGATGCTCGATCATGCTGTAGGGCCTAAGCAGGTCGAGGCGATTCACGTAGAGTTCCGGATCCGCGGAGATGCCCTGGCATATGACACCTGCCAACGCACGCCGCCTGCCGGTATCACCCTCGCGAACCGCCTGTTCATAGCCCGCAAGCAAAGGCACCAGATGCTGGATCGTCATGGCGCAATCGAGCGCATTGGATCGCCGCGTGCTCAAGATGAGGCTCTTGTCATCCAGCGATCTGCCCTGCATGGTGAAGTGACGCAGCTGGGAGCGCAGGTGCCCGCCGGCCATGAGCAGGCTGGCCTTGTGGATCTCGAGGCGATCCGCTTCGGGCAGGCATTCCTCGATCCTGCGGGCGGCCTGGAAGTACGGCGCCAGGTCGTCGGTGGTCGGGCTCTGCGCTACCGGCACCAGCCAGCGCGCGTCGCGCACCAGCACGGGCTGGTCGGGCGGAGAGGACTTCCACAGTGCGTCGAGCACCTCCTGCAACAGCGCGAGGCGCTCGCCCGCGCCTGCGGGGCCGGCATCGCACAGGCGCATGTCGAGCAGTGTCAGGCAGCGCACCACATGCAGGTTGAACAGCGTCTGCGCATAGCGGACACGGCCATTGCGCCCCGGCCAGCGCGTGTGGCGCCACACATTGAATGCGCGCGCCATCATGTCGGCCGGATCGAACATCTCGTTGGGGATGCCAGGCATGTCACGGGGTTTGAAACCTTCAGCCCAGTGAGCGCCTTGCAGTTGCCCCCTGAGCACGGATTGTTCACGCGGGATTCCTGGCTGTGCGAAGAAGCAGTCCTCGAACTGGCGGGTGAGCAGCGCACGGTCCTGCTGGAATGGCAGTGGCTTCTGCTGGGCGTTCAGCACCGCCTGGATGCGCTCGACAACCGGAGCGCGGTGCGCAATGAAGACCTGCAGGAGTTCGACGTGCGCCTGGAAGGGCAGCTGGTTGTCATGAGCTGGCATGGCGCACCATTGTAGGATATCCGGATGCTGCTGAACCTGCCGCCCGCCGCTATCGCCATCGGCCTGCTGACGCTGTCGAATGTGTTCATGACTTTCGCCTGGTACGCGCATCTCAAGAACCTGTCCGGCCGGCCGTGGATCATTGCCGCGCTGGCAAGCTGGGGGATCGCGCTGTTTGAATACCTGCTGCAGGTGCCGGCGAACCGCATTGGCTACACGACGTTGAGCCTGCCGCAGCTGAAGATCGTGCAGGAGATCGTCGCTTTGACGGTGTTCGTGCCCTTCGCGATCTTCTACATGCGAACGCCGATCAAGCTCGACTACCTGTGGGCGGGGTTGTGCATGGTGGCTGCCGCATGGTTCATGTTCCGCGGCGGTACGTCAGCGTGAAGGCCTTCATCGCAAGCCACTACACACGCACTGCCGTTGCGCTGCACTGGTTGATTGCCGGCTGCATCCTGGCGGCACTTTTCATGGGCTGGACCATGACCAGCATGGAATTCAGTCCCGGCAAGCTCAAGCTCTACAACTATCACAAGTGGGTGGGCGTGACCGTGCTGGCGCTGGCGCTGCTGCGCCTGGGCTGGCGGCTGACCCACAAGCCGCCGCCGCTCGAGACCATGCCGCGCTGGCAGCAGATATCTGCGCATGCCGGGCACGGTCTGCTATACGTGTTGATGCTGGCAGTCCCGCTGAGTGGCTGGGCCTACAGCAATGCGTCGGGCTACCCCATCATGTACCTGGGCAAGGTGCCGCTGCCGAACCTGGTGGAAAAGGACAAGGTGCTGGCGGGGCAGCTGGTGCAAGTGCATGAGGTGCTGGCGGTTACGCTGGCGGTGTTCGTGCTGCTGCATGTGCTGGCAGCACTGCAACATCACTTCATTTACGGGGATCGCACGCTGCGGCGCATGCTTGCGTGGCGCGGGCCGCGGCTCCAGGAGAAAATACGATGATGCGCAGGCGATTGCTTGTCGCGACGGTTCTGGGCGCGGTTTCAGGTCTGCTGATGGCTGCACCGCTCAATGTCGGCCCGGCATCGAAGAGCACATTGACTGCCACTTTCAGGCAGGAAGGCGTGGCGGTCGAAAGCCCGTTTACATCATTCAAGGGTGTGGTCAATTACGATCCGAAGAACGCCGCGGTGTCTTCGGCGGTGATCGATGTGGACATGGCGAGTCTTGATCTTGGTGATCCGGCATACAGCGCGGAGTTGCGCAAGAAGTCATGGTTCGACAGCGCGGCCTTTCCCAAAGGGGTGTTCAAATCGACTGCCATCAAGGTTGTCGATGCCGGCAGGTTCGATGCGACTGGAACCCTGACCATCAAAGGCAGGGTGCTGACAGTCACGGTGCCGGTGGCAGTCAGCGCCGCGGCGGCGGGTACCGTGTTCGATGGCAGCTTCGTCATGTCGCGCAAGGCTTTTGGCATTGGCGATGCGACCTGGGAAGACGCAATCGACGACAAGGTGACCGTGAAGTTTCATCTGGTGGGCGGCAAGTAACGCCGTGTTTCGATCAACTCATTCAGGAGCAGCAACATGATTCGCACAGCAGTATTTGGCGCATTGGCAGTGGTGGCGGTTTCGGCAGCCGCGGCGCCGGAAAAGTACAATATCGATCCGGACCATACCTTTCCGGCGTTTGAGGCCGATCACATGGGCGGCCTGTCGCTGTGGCGCGGCAAGTTCAACCGCAGTTCCGGTTCGGTGACCCTCGATACCGCGGCGAAGACGGGTTCGGTGGATGTGACCATCAACATGGCATCGATCGACTTCGGCAACGACAAGCTGAACGAGGAGGCTGCCGGTGCGGGGATGTTCGACGCCAGGAAATATCCCACTGCGAATTACAAGGGCACCATCAGCAAGTGGAACGGCGATGCGCCAGCGGAAGTGGATGGTCAGCTGACCATGCACGGTGTGACCAGGCCGGTGAAGCTCACGCTCAATGCCTTCCTGTGCAAGGCAAATCCGATGACCCGCAAGATGACCTGCGGTGCGGACGCCGTGGGCACGTTGAACCGCGATGAGTTCGGCGTGGATTACGGCAAGTCGTTTGGGTTCAAGATGGCGACCAAGGTGCTGATCACCATCGAGGCGGTCAAGGCGAACTGACGGCGCCTGGGGCGTCCCGGCCGGACAGGGCCTGCAGCAGCGCTGGCAGGCCGTGTTCCGGCTCTGCGCACACACTGCCGTGGCACAGGTAGCCGACGGCGTCGCCCTGTGCCTGCTTCGCTGCGAGCGATGGCGGGAGTGCTGCGGCATCTGCGGGAATGGCGATGACGCTCACTCCGGGCCGCCACACGCGCTGCAGTTCCTGCTGCCACAGCCCGATCTGCCCTTGTTCCCCCCGCAGGATCACGAAGATGTGCGGGTGCAGGTAGTCCTCGAGCGCGCCAGCCATGTGCACCTGCGCCAATGGTGTTTCGACCAGCGTCGGCCACGCGGCACGCAATGCGCGGTCGGCTGCGGCAAGGTAGTCCCCGTTGCCGAGCAGCCAGCCGAGCTTCTGCAGGCTGCTTGCGGCAATGGCATTGCCTGACGGTGTGGCGTCATCGCTGAACGAGCGGCTGCGGTGAATCAGCGCTTCGTGATCATGGGCGGTGAAGTAGAAGCCGCCGTATTCCCGGTCTTCAAAGCGCTGCAGCAGCGCATCGGCAAGTTCGGTGGCGAAATGCAGTGCGTCGGCACTGAAGCGCACGGTCTGCAGTGACAGGATGGCGTCGATCAGCAGTGCGTGATCGTCGAGGTAGGCGGGCAGGCGCGCGTCGCCGTCTTTCGATGTGGCAAGCAGCTTTCCGTCCCGCCAGTGATGCTCGCGCAGCCAGGCAAGCGCGTTGTGTGCGGCCTGTGCGAGGTCACTGCGGTGGAGCGCGCGCGCGGCATCGGCCAGGCCCTTGATGGCCAGCGCATTCCAGCTGGTCAGCACCTTGTCGTCCCGGTCCGGCGCGATGCGCTGGCTGCGCAGTTGCAGCAGTTGCGCCCGCGCCGAATCCAGCCTGCGGGCGAGCTCCGCAGCATCGGTGCCAAACTCGCCGCTCTGCGCAAGCTCGCTGATCCCGCGGGCCGCAATGAGGTGCCAGGAGCCTTCGAAGTTCGGCGCCAGGTTGAGGCCGTAGCGGGCCATGAACAGGGGTGCATCGTCACCGAGTGCTGCAGTTACCTGATCGGGAGTCCACAGGTAGTACGTGCCTTCATGGCCGCCGGAATCGGCATCGAACGATGAATGGAAAGCTCCACCGGGCGCGCGCAGCTCGCGCAGCAGGAAATCGGCAGTCTGCGCTGCCACCCGTGCAAACGCACCATCTCCCGTGGCTGCCGCAGCATCGGCATAGACGGACAGCAGCGCGCCGTTGTCATACAGCATCTTCTCGAAATGCGGGATCTCCCAGCGCTCGTCCACGCTGTAGCGGCAGAATCCTCCACCCAGGTGGTCGAAGAGCCCGCCATCTGCCATGCGCTGCAGCGACAGCGTCGCCATGAACAGCGCCTTCAGATCCGGCGACGGATTGCTTGCACTGTTGTGCCAGTCGCGCAGCAGCCGCCCGATCATGCCGGCATGCGGAAACTTTGGCGGCGGGCTGAAGCCGCCATGGTCGCGGTCGAAGCGCTGTTCCAGCTGTGCGCGCAACAGTTGCAGCGGTGCGTCGGTCAACGGTGCGTCAGCAGGGGAGCCCGGCGCATCGATGGTGGCCAGCGCGTCGATCAGCGCCTGCGTCTGGTCGCGCAGCTCGGTCTGCCGCTCCAGGTGGTACTGCGCCACCCGCTTCAGCAGCGTGCGGAAAGCCGGCATGCCATGGCGCGGTTCCGGTGGAAAATAGGTGCCGCCGAAGAAGGGCCGCTGGTCGTGGGTCAGGAACATAGTCAATGGCCAGCCGCCGCCGCGCCGTGTGAGCAGCTGGTGGGCAAGCTGGTAGATGCGGTCCACGTCCGGACGTTCTTCGCGGTCGACCTTGATGTTGACGAACAGCTCGTTCATCACCGCTGCTGTGGCCGGATCCTCGAATGATTCATGTGCCATCACGTGGCACCAGTGGCAGGCCGAATAGCCGATCGACAGCAGCACCGGCTTGCCGGTGCCGCGTGCCTGTGCAAAGGCCGCTTCTCCCCAGGGGTACCAGTCCACCGGATTGGCGGCATGCTGCAGCAGGTAGGGACTGGTTTCGGCCGCCAGACGATTGCTGGCAGGGCGCGGGGTGCTCGTATCGAACATTGACGCAGACGGGTATGCAGTAGACTGATGTCCACTATGACAGATTCTCCTGGCACCGAGCTGCCGCAACTGGTGCTCAGGCGCCATGAAGACAAGCGCATCCGTGGCGGCCACGCCTGGGTATTTTCCAACGAGATCGACACGGCAGTGACACCGCTGGCAGGTGTCGCACCCGGTGCCGCTGCGCGCCTGCTGGATCATCGACGCCAGTTCCTTGCCCATGTGCTGGTCAATCCGCATGCGCTGATCTGCAGCCGGGTGGTCAGCACCGTGGAACAGCAGCCTTTCGGTCCGGCATTGCTGCGGTCGCGGCTGCAGCGCGCGCTGGCGCTGCGGGAGCGCTACAGCGGCGGCGTGCACTACCGGCTGGTGTACGGCGAATCCGACGGTTTGCCTGGCCTGGTGGTCGATCGTTACGGCGACCTGCTGGTCGGCCAGATCGCGACCCTTGCCATGGAGCAGCGCCGCGAAATGCTCGAGCAGGCGCTGCAGGAACTGCCCGGCATCAGGGTGCTGGTGTGGAAGAACGATGGCGGCGCGCGTGACCTGGAATCGCTGCCACACGCTGTGCAGGCCGCAGGCAGCGACCTGCCGGCCACGGTGCAGATTGTCGAGGCCGGGCTGCAGTTTGAAGCGCCGCTGGCTGATGGCCAGAAAACGGGCTGGTTCTATGACCAGACGGCCAATCGCGCGCAGCTGCGGCGGTTCCTGACGCCAGGCATGCGGGTGCTGGATGTCTGCAGCTATGTGGGCGGCTGGGCCGTTTCGGCCATGGCGGCCGGCGCGTCAACGGCGCTGTGCGTGGATTCCTCGCAGTCTGCACTGGATGCCGCGCAGGCCAATGCAAGGCGCAATGGCGTGACGGTCGAGACCCGGCGCGGCGATGCCTTCGACGTACTGGAATCCCTGCATGCGGAAGGGCGGCGGTTCGATGTGCTCATCGTCGATCCGCCGGCGTTCATCAAGCGGCGCAAGGACCTGCCCAAGGGCGAGGCTGCCTACCGCAAGCTCAATCAGCTGGCGCTGAAGCTTGCGGCCGATGAGGCGCTGCTGGTGAGCTGTTCCTGTTCCTGGCACCTGCCAGCGGAAGCATTGCCCAGCCTGTTGCAGTCGGCTGCCAGCCAGGCGGGCTGCGAGTTGCGGCTGATCGCACAGGGTGGCCAGTCGCCGGATCATCCGGTGCATCCGGCGATGCCCGAGACGCGCTATCTGAAGGCCTTGTTTGCCCGCGTTTGCCGGTAGAATTGCCCGATGCTGAACTACCCGAAGATCGATCCTGTCGCACTGCATCTGGGCCCC
Source organism: Gammaproteobacteria bacterium (assembly GCA_015655465.1). Taxonomy (GTDB): domain Bacteria; phylum Pseudomonadota; class Gammaproteobacteria; order Steroidobacterales; family Steroidobacteraceae; genus ZC4RG30. The sequence continues at coordinate 10,948 of JAATEY010000346.1, forward strand.
GTGCAGATTCACTGGTATGGAATCATGTACGTCGTCGGATTCGCCGTGGCCTGGTGGCTGGCCCGGCGACAGGCCGCGCGGGCAGGCAGTACCTGGAATGCCGAACAGGTGGATGACCTGATCTTCTGGGCGATGGTTGGCGTGATCGTGGGTGGTCGCATCGGCTATGTGCTGCTCTACGTGCTGCCGTACCAGATGGAGCTGCTGCGAGCCGACTGGCTGTACCCGGTGAAGATCTGGCAGGGCGGCATGTCGTTCCATGGCGGCCTTGCGGGTGTGCTCGTGAGCCTGGCGCTGTATGCGCGTCGGCATGGTCGCCGGGTGCTGGACGTATTCGATTTCTGCGCCCCGCTCCCGGGGATCGGTATCTGCGCCGTGCGCATCGGCAACTTCATCAACGGCGAATTGTGGGGCGCGCCCACGGACTGGCGCTGGGGATTTCTGGTTCAGGATACGAACACGGGTGAACTGGTGGGCCGGCATGCTTCCCAGCTTTATGAAGCTGCGTTCGAGGGCATTGCCCTCTATTTCCTGCTGGCCTGGTATTCCCGGCGGCAACGGCCGGTGGGCGCAATCGTCGGATTGGGGCTGGTGTGGTATGCGGTGGTGCGCATCATGGTCGAGCTGGTGCGGGTTCCGGACGCGCAAATTGGCTACATGGCCGATGACTGGCTGACGATGGGGCAGGTGTTGTCGCTGCCGATGCTGCTGGTGGGTGTGGCGCTGTTGTTGCGTGCGAAGATTCAGCCGCGGACAAGCGGGAATTTCACCCCGGCAGCGTGAACACCTATCTCGAACTGCTGCGAGCCGTCCGCGAGCGCGGTCAGCCCAAGGGCGATCGGACCGGCACGGGAACCTTGTCGCTGTTCGGCTGGCAGATGCGGTTCGATCTGTCCGCCGGATTTCCCCTGGTGACCACGAAGCGGGTGCATCTTCCTTCAGTAGTGCACGAACTGCTGTGGTTCCTGCGTGGCGACACCAATGTCCGCTACCTGCGCGAGAATGGCGTGAGCATCTGGGATGAATGGGCCGATGAAAACGGCGACCTGGGTCCGGTATATGGGCAGCAGTGGCGCGCCTGGGGTGCTGCAGATGGCCGCAGCATCGACCAGCTTTCCGGGGTGGTCGATACCTTGAAGCGCAGTCCGGATTCGCGGCGCATGCTGGTCAGCGCCTGGAACGTCGGTGAGCTGGATGAAATGGCCCTGTTGCCCTGCCACGTCCTGTTCCAGTTTCATGTCGCGGACGGCAGGTTGTCCTGCCAGCTGTATCAGCGCAGCGCGGATGTGTTCCTGGGCGTGCCGTTCAATATCGCGTCGTATGCGCTGCTCACGCACATGGTCGCGCAGCAATGCGACCTCGATGTGGGCGACTTCGTCTGGACAGGCGGCGACTGCCACCTGTACGTGAATCATCTGGCGCAGGCCGACCTGCAACTGTTGCGTGAGCCCTTGCCGGCACCACGACTGCAGTTGCGGCGCAGGCCGGCCAGCCTGTTCGAATATCAAGCAGAGGACATAGAGTTCGTGAATTACCAGCATCATGCGTCCATCAAGGCGCCAGTGGCAGTCTGATCATGGCAACAGCAAAGCAGAAGCAGGCGGCACACCCGCAGAACAAATGGATCGTCGTGCGACGCTCGAAGGTCCACGGCAATGGCTGTTTCGCGCGCCGGTTCATTCCGAAGGGCACGCGCATCATCGAGTATCTCGGTGAGCGCATCTCGCACAAGGAAGCAGACAGGCGCTATGAAGGCTCGGACGTGAACGACAACCACACGTTCCTGTTCATCGCCGACCGCAAGACGGTCATCGATGCGACCCGGGGCGGCAACGAGTCGCGCTGGGTCAATCACCACTGCGACGGCAACTGCGAGTCCGAGACCGAGAAGGGCCGCGTGTTCGTCGATGCAATCAAGGACATCGAGAAGGGCGAGGAACTCGGCTACGACTACCAGATCGGGCGCGACAAGAACGATCCGCCGAATGTCGACGAGATCTACGCCTGCCGCTGCGGCTCGCCCAAGTGCCGCGGCACGATGTTGTGGCCGGCCAAACGACCCAAGCCCGTCAAGCGCAAGAAGGGCAGGAAGCCGCAGGCAGCGGCAAAAGGCAAGCGCGGTACCGCCAGCACTGCGGCCAAACGCAGCAAGGCCAAGTCCGGCAAAGGCAATGCCGCGCGCAGCAAGGGCAAGCGCAGCAAGGCCAAGCGCAGCAAGGCCAAGCGCCGCGCATGAAGCTGACGGCAGTGGTTGCCGCGTCTGACAACGACGTGATCGGTCGCGGCAACGCGCTGCCCTGGCATCTGCCGGCGGATCTGGCGCACTTCAAGCGCCTGACGCTGGGCAAGCCCATCCTGATGGGGCGACGCACCTTCGAGGCTATCGGGCGACCATTGCCGGAACGGCGCAACCTGGTGCTCAGTCGCGGCGGGTTCGCCGTACCGGGCGTTGAAACCGTGCCGTCCATCGACGCGGCCTGTGCTCTGGTGGCAGGCGAGCCCGAGCTTGTCATCATCGGAGGCGCACAGCTCTACCAGCAGGCATTGCCGCAGCTTCACACCATCCATCTCACGCGCGTGCATTGCGTGCTGGATGGCGATACCCATCTGCCGGCACTGCCGGACAGCAAGTGGCGCGAGGTGGCACGGGAAGAAAGGGCGGCGGATGCGCGCAACTCCTATGCGATGAGCTTTGTGACGCTGCAGAGGGTGTAGGGTTCCGGCATCGGCGCAATGCCTTGTGATCCGGGGGTCAGCCGGTCAACAGCCTGCCGATTGACCCGCCCGGCACGTCGCACGTAACCTCCAGCTACGGGGAGGTTCGTCATGTCCAGGCTTGCAACACTGTTCGCGGCCACCACAGTCATTGTCGGCATCGCCGCGGTCCACCTCTGGCAACAACTGCGCGCCGAACGCGAATTGACCGCGCAGCTGCGGGCGCGGCCGGAAGCATCCACGACGCTGGCATCGGGCCAGCCGTTGCCCACGGGTGGAGTGCCGGCAGGTTCGCCTGCTGTTGTCGCGACCGCCCTGCCACCCGCAGCAGGCGTGCCCGCGCCCGCGAATGCCGCCAGCTTCGCACCGGTCAATGCGGAGAAGCCCAGAACCAGTGCGAAGTTCGTCCAGCTGCAGATGCGTTATCCGGGTCTCGCGAAGGAGCTGGGCCTGACATCGGAAGAGGCCGAGGCGTTTTATGACCTGTTGATGAAGCAGGAGGCGGATCTGAGGCCCGCCGTGCTGCTGAGATCGCTGCAGGGAAGCAATGGCGCGATCGACATGCGCGAATTGCAGCGCAGGAGAACGGAGCTGGAGAAGACGCAGGCAGCTGAACTCGAAGCGCAGCTGGGCCCCGCCAGGTCCCGCCAATGGCAGGAGTATCAGAAGACCGTGGAAGCGCGCCGCAGGGTGAACGAGTTGACCATGACGCTCTCGACCACCTCGCCGCTCACCGAAGAACAATCCGCTCCGCTGCTTGCCAATGTAATGGCGGAACACAAGCGCCGGACCGAAGAGCAAACCCTGCGCGGTCCTGCGCCCGCCGATCCGCGCGGGCAACTCGATTACGAGGAACAGACCCTCAAGGAAAGGGAAGAGAGCAATCGCCGCACACTTGCTTTTGCGCGGTCCTTCCTGACCCAGGAACAACTTGCGGTGATGCAGGCGTCGATGACACGCGCCAATGACAACACACGCACGACCCTGCAGGCGCGGCGCGAGCGGCTTGAGCGGATTGAACGGGGAGGAGGCGTGCCGGCTGGAGGCACCGTGTGGCTGCCACAATCAGGGCAGGAGGTGATCATTCAGCGCTGAGCAAGCCAGGCCGCGCGGGGGAAGCGCCCCCAACCTGTTGCTGCAGGTGTACACCGACTGACGGGCAACGTCCGCTACAACCTGACCTTCCGCAAGGCTCTTTGAAGCGCCGTTTCCCCGGTCAAGCCGATTGGTCTTGAAACCATTCTCTCCGTTCCTATATTGCGCTTCAGAAGGAGGCCAGATGGGCACCGATTTTCTCAAACAGAAGCCGGCACAGGATCAGTTGGACTTGCCCAAGGCGCAGCTAAGCCTGCTTGCGCGAGATGTCTCAAAGCTGGCGTTGACCGCCCAGCTGGAGATTCTCAGCGCGAAATCAGCGGAAGAGATAGCCATCGCCATTGCGAAATTGCATGGTGCCCTCACGATGGCCGCTGCGGCATGGGAAGAGATAGCGGATCAGACGCGGCACTGGGCACATTAGGCGACGCTGTATCGCTGGACAGGCGCCTGGCTTCACGCGCAGATTATTCTGTACGCGGCCCACGCCCGATACGTGCTCGGCACAGTCTTCGGCCCGGCCTGCGGTCGTAGGAGCGATCCCACATGAAAGTCCGTCGCACACATCGGTCCTGAAGGCGTCGTAGAGCACAACATGTGTATGTGGGTGGCGTTGCCACCCGTTCGTACATTCAGGTCTTCGGGAGTTCGCATGGCAAAGTACGGTAAAGAGGCGGGGCAGAAGGTCGAGCGCGCGATGCATGAGAGAAAGCAAGGCGCATTGCGCAGCGGCAGCGGCAGGAAGGTTACCAGTCGCAAGCAGGCCATCGCTATTGGACTATCGGAAGCGCGCAAGAAAGGTGCGAAGGTCCCAAAGAAAAAGAAGAAGACCAAACACAGCTGACATTGGCTCCGTCCGATCGGCCTGCAAGGCTTGCACACGCACGAAGGTTGCAACTCTGCGTGATTCCGGGTGTAGGAACATTCTCACATCACAGGCAGGCGTTGACGTGTTGTTCAGGCGCGGCGATGAAGTCATATTTTCCTGGAGGTAAATGGAATCTTCTGCGGAAGATGCGTCTACCAACCCGCCGAACCCGGTCAAGACCTTATGCTTGCCCGGGTTCGGTTCCATGTGGAGCAGGAAGACGAGCGAAAGAGATCGGTACGGCCGAATGCCCCGGTTTCGATTCATCGAATTCAAAGATGCCGAAGTGTTTGATCGCGCCTGAACGGTGAGGTAGTTGCCGATTCCGGCCTGTACGCGCTAACCTGCAATCTACGGCGCACGAGTACAGGGAGTATCGTGAACAGGCCTGTGCTGATTTCATCTGCGGCAATACTTGCCACCGGAGTCGCGGCAGCGCTTCTTTGGCCGGATCTTCCAGACGAACGCGAGCAGGGCGTTCAGATTGCGGAATCACCGGTCTCGGCGATGGACCACCCCGGTCCTGCGCTTCCGGGCAGTGACTCGGCAATTCCCGAGCCCGTAGCGGCGACTCCTGCCGGATCGCAACCCACAGCGCCTGGAACTTCTGCCCTGCCGCGACCAGCCTTCGCGGATTCCGCCGAAGAGACCATCAAGAACCTGCTGGAGCACAGAAGGCAGGCGCAGGAAAGTCCCGACAGGCGCGCGAAATTGCGCCGGTCGCTGGAGCTGCGGTATGCGGAACTGGGCAAAGCCCTGGACCTCGCTCCAGAAGAACTCGACCGGATTCTCGACATGATGGTCAGGCGACAGATGGACTACGACAGTGAATCCCTGGAGCTGATCAGCCGCAGTCCACTGGATGTTGCCACCCAGGAGGAACTGCGACGCAGGAGTCGCTTGATGGGGCAGGCTCGTGAGGAGGAAGTGAGGGCCGTGCTGGGCGACAAGTACGATAAATGGGCGGCGTACAAACTGACTCCGGGCGTGCGAACGTCGGTGATCCGGTTTCAGGACGTTTTCGGTCCAGACGCCGATCCTTTGTCGGAGGAACAGAACGAATCGCTCGTCGCAGCGCTGGCAGCCGAGCAGGTACGCATCAATCGCGACATGAGCGGTGTCCTGCCCACCCAGGCGTATGACCTGAAATCCAGACTGCAGGGCGAACTGGACTGGGCGCTGAGATACACGCCCGAAAACAATCGCCGTCTGGTGATTGCAGCAACCCCGTACCTCAACCCGCGGCAGCTCGCAGACTACAGACAGATGCTGGAAGATGACATGAACGAATCGGTCGCGTCGCTACGCACGCAGATCGCGCAGCAGAAAATATCAGTTGCTACCTTCCGGCTGTTTCCTGCTGACTGAAGTGCCTGCTTCCTTCCGATGCGGCTTCAACCGCAGGAAAAAGCGTTCGTAGCTGGCGAAGCTGAGCTCCGCGGTCACGTACACCAGCAGCACGCCGAGCATCCACAGCAGGTACGGATTCTGCAGGCCAACGCGCATGCCGGCGACCGCGGCGGCCTTCAGGCTCAGCATGTGCAGCAGGTAGATGCCGTAGCTGACGACACCCACACGCACCAGCGGCGGAAGCTGCAGGACTCGCGCCAGGCCGTTGTCCTCGCGCATGACGCAGGCAAAAACCAGCGCCGCCAAAGTGGCGTAGATCGCATATTCCTGCACCATCCCGCCGCGGGGCACGCACAGCTGCGCGATCAGCAGCGCCAGCAGCACCGGCGCCGACGCACGCCAGCCGAGCAGGCGCGACAGCGCGGCATGGCCGCGCGGCGTGTGCAGCAGATGAGCCCCCGCCACGCCGAACAGGATCGGCGGTGCGGCAGTCCACAGCACGGTGAAGGCGAAGGTGTTCTGCGAGACGATCCCCGCCAGCAGCCCCCAGTGCGTCGCGGCCACCGTCGCGATCAGGAGGCCGAGCAGCAGGCGACGGACGCCGCGCGATGCGTAGCGCTCGATCCACGGCCACGTGAGATAGAACTGCTCCTCGGTGGCGAGGCTCCACGCGAAATAGAAAATGATCCGCTCGCTCTCGTCGAAGGGCACGAACCAGTTGCTGGTGTAGGTGGCGAAGAAGGGCAGGTTGCGGAAGAACTCGCTCCCCGCCGGTCCCTGGTCCATCACCGGCACCAGCGCGACGTATAGCAGCAGCACGGCGTAGTACAGCGGGAAGATTCGCAGCGAACGCCTCATGTAGAAGCCCGTCATCGAAATCGTGCCGGTGTCGTTGCGCTCGCGGATCAGCAGCGAGGTGATGAGGAATCCCGAGATGGCGAAGAACAGGTAGACGCCCATCTGGCCCCGTTGCAGCAGGGGGAGGGGCTGCGGCAGCCCGGAGTGGTGCCACATCACGGCGAAGATGCCAAGCGCACGCAGGCCGTCGAGCGAGCCGAAGCGACGCGTCGCGAGGAAGGATTGGAAGGCAGTGTTGGTGGCACCCATCCAGCGGCAGATCTTAGCCGCGGGCGGTGCCCCGCGGCGAGGCCGGAAGCCGGGCTTCGTTGTGATGAGTCCAGCTTGCTTGTAATTCATCAGTAGTACCGTTGCTCCGCTGCCCGAGGGGGGAGCTGGACATGGGATCCGTTCCGGGAAAAAATTCGGATGGGGCAGGCAAGTTGAATTTCTTGTCCGCTCCGCGCACAGCTTTTCCGGCGCCGGGACAATTGCGCCGACCACAAGGGTTGACAGGAGCCGTCGAATGCCCGTCCTGCAGCATGACCTGTTCACGAACGCGAACCAGTACTGCCTGGATGATCCGGCAGTGGATGAAGCGACCAAACGACAAATCCGTGCCGGTCAACTGAACGTCACGGGCCGGCTGGAGCAGGCGGCAACGTCGGATCCGCATCACATCACGGCACCGCAAAGTGGCCCCCATGTGCGCATCGTCCATCGCGCGCTGATCAGGCTGCGCAATGCGAAGCCGATCAGCGCATCCGAGTCAGGGCTACCGCCGTCGGAATGCGATGCTTTCAACCGGATGGTCGCGGAGCTGCGGCGCGGGCCGGTCATCAGCGACCAGGAGCTGCGTTCGGGTACCTATGGGCCATCGACTCAAGGGCTGGTGTTCACCTACAAGAAGGCTCGCGACATCCGTCGCACGCCCGGCTCGCCGGTGGACAACATCGTGGGCATTCAGACGACCAAATCGCTCGACGCCGACTTGCTGCTGACCGATCGCCGCGCCTTGCCTCCCAGGCCCGAACCCTCCCGGCGGCCGCGCGACATCTTCATCAAGTTCAGCGGCTTCGGTCAACCTGCGCAGGAAGGGCAGCCGGATCCGACGACCGAGCGAATGTTCCGCACCACCTTCGATACGCCGGCCTATCGCAAGACGCACGGCGAACTCGCGGTCATCACCTTCTTCGGTGGACGCCAAAACCTGGATCCGACTGCGCGGGTGGTTCGCCAGGTGCAACTCATCCGCTCGGCTGCGCCCGACGGCATCACGGTGATCACCGCTTTCAGTGCGGGTGGATTCTCCGCCGCCAACACCGCCGCGCGACTGACGGAATTGGGTATTCCGTTGCATTTTGTCGGCATCGCCGACGGCGCTTTTTTCGCTGAACACGGTGACATCGCGAACCCCGACCCAACCCAGATCCGCCTCCCGGGACACGTCAAGACACAAGCCGCTCTGAACGTTTTCCAGACCTTCGGGCACCGGACGTTGAAAAAAGCCAGTGTCCCGAACCAGCACGGTATCGCACCGGGCACGGAGTGGCACGGCGCACTGACGGGACTCAGCCCAAGGGAAATCACACCGGCAAACAACGCGGTCCTCGCCGGGCTGGCTGCGCTGCGTCAACGCATGCCATTGGCCGACAGCGACTCGACTCTGATGGTGCGCAAGAAGACGCTCGCCGATCCAGCCCACATCGAGGCCGTTCGCGTCGGCGAATTCGAGAACGACCGGATCGTTCGCAGGCTGTTCGTACCATGAAGCCATCGGCTGAGCGCTGCGTCGATCTCGGTGGCGCAGCCTCGTCTACGCGTCGCTGGCGCCGTGGCCGCTGCCGCGCTGAGGCTTGCGCGTCGGGGCGATCAGGACCCGGCCGGGCTTGCGGTGATTCCGGCGACGGCAAGCTCCATCGTCGCCAACCACTTGCGGATGCGGCGCGCATCGGCCACGCGCGTGTACTTGCCCAAGGAGTTCAGCAGCACGATGACCACGTTCCGGCCGTCGATCAGCGCCTGCAGTACCAGGCACTGGCCGGCCGCGGCGATGTGGCCGGTTTTCTGCACGGAGACCTGCCAGTCCGGATCGTGCACCAGCGGGTCGGTGTTGTGGAATTGCAGCAGTTGCCGGCCGACGCGAACGGCATACTCCGGCGTCGTGGAGAACTCGCGGATCAGCTCCTCGCGGTTGGCGGCCATCACCAGCTTCGCCAGGTCGTTGGGACTGGCGACATTGCGCTCCGACAGGCCGGTAGCGTCTTCGAAATGCGCGTGCGTCATGCCCAGTGCCTGTGCTCGGGCATTCATGGCCTCGAGGCAGGCGGCTTCGCCACCGGTGTAGCTGCGGCACAGGGCCTGCGCCGCGCGGTTTTCCGATGACATCAACGCCAGGCGCAGCAGTTCGCGGCGCGTGAGGCGCGTGCCCACCGCCAGCCGCGACGCCACGCCCCCGGTGCGGGTCCGGTCGGCGGCGGTGATCTCCATTTCCTCGTCGAGGGGTTGCCGCCCGTCGAGCACGACCAATGCAGTCATCAGTTTGGTGATCGAGGCGATGGGGGCTGCGTCGCCAGCGTGGCGCTCATAGATGACCGAGCCGGTGGTGCGATCCAGTACCAGCGCAGCCTCGGAACGCAGGGCGGGCGTCTTGTTTGCCGGCGCCGCGGCCTGCACCGGGGCAGCGGCGCCGATGAAGGCCAACAGGCAGAGCAGCAGGGCTGGCGATGGACGGCGGGTTTCGTTCATGCGGGCGGCGGGCTCATGGGATGCGGCGGGATGTGACAGATTCTATCCATCATAACTCGCGCGCGCCGTGATCCGTCACGCACAATCCTGGCCGGATCAGCGCGGCGGTTCCTGCCTGGCACCGCCCGCTATCCTCCAATGGGCGTCAATCGCGAGCCGATCAGCACGTCCGCGCCTGGAACGGGTGTGGCGGAATCCGCACCGGTCAGCTCATCCAGGATCTGTTGCTGGATGCGGCCGCGCTGCAGGGCTACGGAATAGGGGATGTCGTCGCGGAACATCACCATGCTGTAGCGGGGCACGAAGCGGTCGGGGTGCGCGCGTTCCAGCGCCAGCGATAGCGCCTTCTGCTGCTGGAAGCGCGGATCGCGCACGGTGTCGCGCATCTCGCCGTAGTTCTCCAGTGCCATCTGCGCGATGGAGAGGCAGTCGTCACGGCGCACTGTGGCGAATTGGGCGAACGCGTCGGCAGGCGATGACTGCAACAGTTCGTCGAGGATGCGGCAATCCTCGAAGGCGCAGTTCATGCCTTGGCCGTGGAAGGGCACGATGGCGTGGGCGGCATCGCCGACAAGCAGCAGCGTCTCCGCGTCGTGCCATTGCGGGCAGTAGACCGTGCCCAGCATCCCCTGGGGATGCAGCAGGAACTGCTGTTCCAGATCCGGAATCAGTGGCAGCACGTCGGGAAAGTGCGCGCTGAAGAACTCCCGCACGCGAGCGGGGCTGTCCAGTCTGTCGAACCCCGGCGTGGTGCCGCCCTCGCGGGCGAGAAACAGCGTCGCAGTGAAGCTGCCATCGGCATTCGGCAGCGCAATCAGCATGAAGCCACCGCGCGGCCAGATGTGCAGCGCGTCCATGGCAAGCGGGGGCTGGCCATTGCGGCAGGGAATGACCAGTTCCTTGTAGTCGTGTGGCAGCCGCGCTTCGGTGACCGTGAAGCCATGCCGAATCGACATGGCCTGCCGCAATGTCGAGCCAGCGCCATCCGCGCCGACGATGCGCCCTGCCGTCAGGTCGTATTCCCCGCCGCTGCGCAGATCGCGCATGCGCAGCTGGCCGCTGCCGCGGTAATCGACACATTGCTGTTCGAAATGCAGCCGCAGATTTGGATGTCCGGCAGCAGCCTCGGCAAGCAGGGTGGTGAGTGTGGCCCGTGACACGGACCAGATGACTTCATGCGGGCGCTGGCCGTAGGCATTGAACTGGTCCGCCTTGCCGGATTCGTGCAGCATCCTGCCGCGCATCATGACCAGCGCTGGCGACAGTGCCTGCATCACGCCCGCGGCTTCCAGGGCGCGAATGCCACGCGCTGCCAGAGCCAGGTTGATGGAGCGGCCGGCCTCGGCCGGATTGCGGCGCGGGTCAGTTCGCCGCTCGTAGATATCGACCACCACTCCGCGGCGCGCCAGCAGGATGCCCAACAGGCAGCCTGCCGGCCCGGCGCCGATGATGGTGATCATGCGTGCCGCCGCAGGGCAGCTTCCAGCACATCGCAGAAAACCGCGAGTTCCGCGTAACGGTTGTAAAGCGGCACCGGGGCGATGCGCAGGATGTCCGGCTCACGCCAGTCCGCCACGACGCCGCTGGCGCCAAGGTCTTCGAACACGCGCCGGCCGGCTTCGCGTCCGGCGCGCAGCCGCAGTGACAATTGGCAGCCGCGCCGCGCTGCCTGCCGTGGGGTGATGCACTGCAGCTGCGACTGGAATCTGGTGTCGATCTGCTCCAGCAGCAGCCCGGTCATCTGCAGTGACTTGGCGCGCAGCGCAGGCAGCCCTGCTGCTTCAAACACGCGCAGGGATGCGAGCAATGGTGCCGTGGCGAGTATCGGTGGATTGCTGACCTGCCAGGCCGCGGCATCCGCCGCGGGTACAAACCCCGGCTCCATGCGAAAGCGCGAACCTGCATCGTGGCCCCACCAGCCGGCGAGGCCGGGCAGTGCTGCGCGCCGGTGACGTTCATGCACGAAAGCGCCGCCGATCGCACCGGGGCCGCCGTTGAGGTATTTGTAGCTGCACCACACCGCGAAATCTGCGCCGTCATCGTGGAGCTGCAGCGGCATATTGCCGGCCGCATGGGCCAGATCGATGCCACAGGCTGCGCCGGCTGCCTGCGCAGCGCGCGCGATACGTCCGACGTCGAATGCCTGACCGGTGCGAAATTGCACCCCGGGCCACAGCACCAATGCAATCTCTGCGCCGCGTTCAGCCAGCAACTGCTCAATCGCAGATTCATCCACCAGATCCGTGCCAGCGGCTGGAGCGACCTCGATCAGTGCATCGGCTGCCGACAGCCCGTGCAACTCGATCTGGCTGATGACGGCATGCCGGTCGGAAGAGAACGCGCCCTGTTCAACGACTATGCAGCGGCGCCTTGCCTGTGGCCGGTAGAAGCTCGCCATCAGCAGGTGCAGGTTCACTGTCAGGGAATTCATGGCGACGACTTCGCCAGGATGTGCCCCCATCAACTGCGCCAGTGCGGGCCGCAGCTGCTGCGCATAGTCGATCCATGGTCGGCGGGAAACATGGTGTCCGAGCACCGCGAGCTGGTTCCAGTCGTCCAGTTCTTCATTGACCAGTGTGCGCGCGGCCAGCGGCGCCAGACCCAGCGAGTGCCCGCACAGGTAGACCGCGGCGCTGCCGTCGATATGCGGCGGTATGGCAAACCGGTGGCGGAATTGCGCCAGCGGATCGTTGGCATCAAGCAGGCGGGCCTGCGTGTGCAGATCGACGCCGGTCATGATTTCAGCAATGGCAGGTGCAGCGGCCGGCTGGGTACGGCATCGCCGCTGAAGGCGGGAATCTGCAATTGCACGGCACAGGGGCCGTCCAGCAGCCCTTCCGGAAACTGGGCCAGTTCGGTGATCGTGCAGTGCGCGCGCCTGGATTCAGCCAGATCCGTGCTGCGTTCCGGCAGGCCGAAGAAGATGCGATGTGCGGTCAGGTGTCCGTCATCCTCCAGGCGGTCGACGGAAGGCAGATCCGTAACCAGGTGTTCGATTCCGCGCGTCACCAGTTCGTCCATCAGCTGTCTTGAGAGAAAGGGTGGCGCGCCATCGTCCCAGCGCGTGCCGGTGCGCAGGAGCAGGGCCCGGGGTTCGTGTTCCGCGCTGCGCCATGCATCGAGCAGGCCGCTGCGTGTGACCAGGCGATCGCTGCCCTGCGGCGCGGGCAGCGAATCCTCGCTGGTATCGGTGTGGCGGTCCGGCAGCACGGTCAGCAACATGGCAGGGATCGGTCCCGCCGGCACGATTTCGTACAGCGGGCGTTGTTGCACGGTCAGGTGGCTGGCGCTCTCGGTGTGCGTGCCATTGCAGTGCGGTATCAGCGTGATGCGTTGGCAATTGCAGCTGGCGCCGCGTGCTACTGCGCCTTCGAAGTTGCCTGTACGGAAGGGTTGGCTGGTCGCAGGCGGAGCGCCGAAGTGCTGCGGTTGATGCGGGTTGAAGTCCAGCGGCAGGGCGAGCGAAGTCGCAGCGTCGAAATCCACTGCGAGCGGCACCGGATTGCGCGGCCGCTGCATTTCAACCGGACTTCCGGCGCGCTGCCGGGACCGGTGCCACGTGTCCGCACTGCCGGCAGGTGCGATGTTCGAGGCTGTCGTAATAGCGCTGGAATACCGGTGGAAACTGGGTCTCGATGC
>JAATEY010000380.1 GCA_015655465.1 Gammaproteobacteria bacterium
CCGTACCATTACAGAAATCCGGTCTCGGGTCGCTAATGCAGCAAGGCGTCGAGTATCAGTACGCCGCCGATTCCCATGAAGCCAACGATGCCTTCCATCAGCGTCCAGCTCAGCAGGGTTTCCTTCAGGGTCAGGTTGAAGTACTCCTTCGCCATCCAGAAGCCGGAGTCGTTCACATGCGAGAACATCAGGCTGCCGGCGCCAATGGCCAGCACCATGAGGTTGGGATCGACATCGGGTGAGGCGGCCAGTACCGGCGTCATGATGCCGGCGGCGGTGAGGCCGGCAACGGTGGCGGAGCCCAGCGACACGCGCAGCACGGCGGCGATGAACCAGCCGAGGATCAGCGGATCGATCGGCAGGCCCAGCAGTGCGGCCGAGATGTTCTTGCTGACGCCGCTGGCGACGAACAATTCTTTCAGTGCGCCGGCGCCGGCGATGATCAGCAGGACGACCGCGATATCCTTCACGGCGCCTGCATAGGATTCCATGAGCGCCTTGATGCCGAGGCCGCGCGCGAGGCCCAGCGTCCAGCTGCCGACCCCGAGACCCAGGAACATCACCACCAGCGGGTTGGTGATGAAGTGGATGAACGGCTGATACGCGGCTGGCGCCTGTGCAACAGCCGGCACCACGGACAATGCGATCAGCACGACGGGCAGCAATGCCGTGGCGAAGGAGTTCAGCGTGCCGGGCAGCTGGCCTGCCGCCATGGGCGGCGCCACGAACAGCGTGATGGGCCTGGATTGCACATTGCGGAACAGTTTCGCGAACAGCGGGCCGGCGACGATCATGGCGGGTATGGCGACGATGATGCCGTAGACCAGTGTCGTGCCCATGTCAGCCTTGAACATCGGCACCATGGCGGAAGGCGAGGGATGCGGCGGCAGGAAGCCATGCGTCACCGACAGTGACGCCAGCAATGGCACACCCAGGTAGATGGGTGGCAGCTTCGATTGCGCCACCACCGAAAACACCAGCGGCACCAGCAGCACGAAGCCCACGTTGTAGAACAGCGGGATGCCGACGATGAAGCCGGTGAGCATCAGCGCCCAGGTGATGTGCTTCTCGCCAAACAGGTCGATGAGCACCGTGGCAATCTTCTGCGCGGCGCCGCTGTCGGCGATGAGCTTGCCGAACATGGCGCCCAGGCAGACGATGCCGATCAGGCTGCCCAGCGTGCCGCCGATGCCCTTCTCGAGCACGCCGGGAATGCTGTCCAGCGGCACGCCCAGCAGCAGTCCGGCAACGGTTGCAGCGATCAGGAAGGCAAGAAACGGCTGCAACCTGCCCCAGGTGATCAGCAGCACCAGCAGCACAATGCATGCTGCGACGTACAGAAGCTCCATGCGTCCCCCGGTCTTGAGGCTTGTTCTTATCGGGTCCGGAAAGTCGCGCCGCCGGTATTCAGGCGGATGCGTGCCAGCATGTTGCCCGAGGTGAGATACAGCGTGCGCCCGTCGTCGCCGAACTTGCAGTTGGCGATGGTCTGGCCGGTGCTGATGCGGCCCAGCCGTTTGCCGTCCTTCGACAGCACCAGTACGCCACCGGGTGCCGAGGTGAAGATCGTGCCGTCAGCGGCCACGGTCAGTCCATCGGTAAGCCCGGAGGCGCCTGCCGCCGCCAGATCGGTGGCATCGTGGAACAGGTGGCTGCCGACGACCCTTGCGTCCTGGTCGAGTGCATAGGCCATGATGATGGCGCGTCCGGGTTCGGACTGCGTCACGTAGAGCGTGCGCTCATCGGGGGAGAGCGCCACCCCGTTGGGCCGCGTCAGGCTCTTTTCAACCGCGGTGACGGTGCCGTCAGTGGCCACGCGATAAACACCGTTGAATGCTTGTTCCTTCTGTTCGGCAGCATCGCCCTTGCGGAAGCCATATGGCGGGTCGGTGAAGAACACCACGCCTGACCGTGTGCGCACCACGTCGTTGGGTGTGGAGAGCTTGCGGCCTTCGAACTGCGTGGCGACCGGCGTCTTCTGCTTCGTCGCCAGGTTCAGCCGCGCGATCATGCGGTTGCCGGTATCGGCCAGCAGTATCGAATCGGGCCCATCCGGATACAGGCCATTCGCACCGGCTTCGCGCCATATCGCCGGGTCGGGATTGATGGCACCGGAAGGGTCGAGGAACAGTTCGAGTCCGGCATCTTGCGACCATTTCCACATCCTGTTGCCCGGCACGTCGGTGAACAGCAGGTAGTTGCCGCTGCCGATCCACACCGGGCCTTCGGCCCAGCCGAAGCCTGCGGCGAGCTTCTCGATCCGCGCGTCCTTCGGGATGATGGCATCGATGGCCGGATCCCAGCGCTCGACTGTTGCGTCGGCAAGGAAGCCGCGCGCGTTGACGGCTGGCGCAGCTGCCGTAGCGCCGTGCGCAAGGATGGCGAGAGTGCAGGCCGAAAATACCCCCAGGTATCTGCGCATTACTGTTCCTGATCGGCGGATGTTGGTCGTGCTTCTTCGCCGCCTGCAGATTAACCCATCCCGGGCAGAGGGATGTAGAGTGGCGCGCGACATGAAACCCGGAACCTGGCCTTCCATCGCGCTGATCTATCTGCATGGCGTGCTGGCTTCGGCATCGCTGAGCAAGGTCATTCCGCTGCTGGGCGACCTCGCTGCCCACCTGGGCGCGAACCCCGCGCAGTTCGGGCTGCTGATTTCGCTGATGACCATTCCACCCGCCGTGCTGGCCGCAGTTGCGGGCTCGATCATCGATCGCATTGGTGCCCGCAGTGCACTGACCGCGGCGGCCATCATTGGTGTGATGGCGAATCTTGCCTATCTGCAGGCCGGCACGCTGCATGCCTTCATGGCCATCCGGGTGTTCGAGGGACTGCTGGTGGTGGGCATCTATTCGGCGGCACCGGCATTGATCATGGCCACAACCGGCGTTGCGCGCCGTGGCCGCGCCATGGCGGTGTGGTCCACCTACACACCGGTGGGCATGTCGCTGGGGCTGGTGTTGTCGGCCAGCTTCGCTGGAACCGGCAACTGGCGCGGCGGCTATCTCATTCATCTGATCCTGTTCGGCGCGCTGGTGCTGGCTGGCCGGCTGTTGCCACGCTCGCCAGTGGTCGCGCACGCAGCGGCGCCGCGGCCGGGGCTGCTGTCGGTGCTGACACAGACAGGACCATTGCGACTGTCCCTGACCTTCTCCGCACTGTTGATGATGGGCTTTGGCATGAGCACCGTGTTCCCGGACTGGTTCGCGCTTCAGCACCAGGTGCCGGTGGGCAAGGCCGCAGGCATCCTGGCCATGGCGAACCTCACGATGATTCCAGGCGGCCTGATCACGGGCTGGTTGCTGGCGCGTGGCCGCCGCGATGTCGCGGTGCTTGCGGCGCTGATGCTGCTCGCCACCGCCGTGAGTCTGCCGCTGTTCATGCCCGGCCTGGGCCAGCCGTTGCGCATCGGCACCATGGTGGTCTGGCTGATGACCCAGGGCGCGGCGATTGCCGTAATAACCTCGGCCCTGCCAAGGGTGGTCGCGAACCCCATGCAGGGCGCTGCCGCTGCCGGACTGCTGAGCCAGCTTGCGGCGATGACGACGTTCGTCACACCGTTGATCTGGTGGCCTATCTTGCACAGCGGTAACTGGCTGCTGTTCGTGGCAGTGGTCGCAGTGAGCGCGGCTGCAGCCCTGTTGCTGTTTCCGCGCCGTGCAGCGGGCGCGCGTTGACTCTTACCGACCAGCCGGCAGCACCGGTGGCAGCGGGCATTCCAGCACCGCGCAGATGGCGCGCAGCAACTCGGCTTCGGCGGGGGTGAGCATTTCGTCATGCGCGATGCTGCGCACCAGCCCTTCGATCAGCATTTGTTTGGCGGTGATCTGCAAGGCGCACAACCCATCCAGCGCCTGGTCGAAGGCGGTGGCCCAGTCGTCGATGACGCTGTAGGCCGGACGATACCTGGGCAGCAGCGGTGCAATGCCTGCTTCATAGGCCTGGCGTGCCTGCACGGCGTCGCGCGCGCCGTGCCGCGCAAGCACCGCGAATACCACGCCCAGTTGCGCCGACCGATCCTCGAGGCCAAGTGTTCCATGCGGATCGCGGGGGCGCCCCTGGGAGAGAAGGCCGCGGGTGACGAGTTTTTCCAGCGTGTAGTCAAAGACGGATAGCCGCCCGTCCATGCGCATCAGCTCCTGCAGCAGCTGCACGAAGTGCAGGCGGTCGCCCGCGGCCAGCGCGCGCAGCGCCGGAAACAGCTGCAGCACGGCGGGCAGTCGCAGCATGGGCTGCAGCGATGCAGCAGCCTGCGCCGCCTGCTGCACGCGCGCAGTCATGCCCGCGCCGAGCTTCGTGGTGATGACTGCCAGCTGGCGGTCGCTCTGGACCGGATCCGAAAAGACGATGAGTGCAAGCATCAATGCCTGCGCCTGTTCCGGAGCATCGGCATTGCCGCGCAGCTCCGCCGGCAAGGCCTGGCGCAGGGCAACGGCATGGTCGAGGTGGCGTGGTTGCGGGTCGCCCGTGGTTGCCGCGATCGATGCCGCCGCCGCCGGTACCGGCATGCCCGCGGTTGCCAGCATGCCCTCATTCGCCGGTTGTTGCCCGGCGACTGCGGCTTCAGTCGCAACGTCATCGCGACTGCGCTGCCACTGTTCGCGCGAGCGCCGCAGCATCGAATCCAGTTGCCCCTGGTTCACGTGCGGATCGAGCGCCTGCAACCGTTCGAGCAATGGTGGATGCGTTGCGAGCCAACGCCGGGTGCCCGGTACAAGCAGCATGTGGGCGACCTCTTCCAGCGCCGGGTTGGCGAAGCCCCGATTGCCAAGCGCCGCGGCGCGGATCAGGGCGTCACGCAGGCCATCCGGATTGCGCGTGAACTGCACGGCGGAAGCGTCGGCCAGGCATTCACGCTTGCGCGAGATCCAGGCCTGCAGGATGCGCCCGGCCCAGAAGCCGATCTGGCCGATGGCAGCGACGCCGAAACCCAGCAGCAGCACCGGCACGGCGGAGCGTCGGCCCTGCATGGACAGCCGCATCAGCAGGCGACCGGCAATCGCGACCGCCATCAATCCGGAGATGAGGCCTATCAACCGCATCGACAGCCGCATGTCGCCGTTGAGTATGTGGCTGAACTCGTGTGCGATCACTCCCTGCAGCTGGTCGCGATTGAGGCCCTGCAATGCGCCGCGCGTGACGGCGACCGCTGCATTCGCCGGTGTGTGGCCGGCAGCAAAGGCATTGATGCCCTCCTCGTGCTCCAGCACATGGACCTCCGGCATGGGCATGCCGGCGGCCAGCGCCATTTCCTCCACCACGTTGTGCAGCACCCGGCGGCGCGGATCCGGCGTGCCGCGTTCCACCCGCACGCCACCCATGCTGCGCGCCACATAGCCACCGCCTTCGCGCAATTGCAGCATCCGGAACATGCTGGCGGTGCCGATGAACCCGCCGACCAGCAGGCTGACGAGCAGCACCGAACCAGGGTGCAGCATCGCCCATTGCGTCAGCGAGCCTTCGAAGGGTTGCGGGTGATCGCCCAGGGCATAGGCGATGCGCAGCGCCGACAGCACCACGATATCGAGCACCAGCACCACCGCCAGCACGCAGCCGGCGAAACCCCAGGTCAGCAGGCGCGACTGCTGGCGCGCACGGCTCTGGGCGCCGAAGAAGTCCATGGATTACCCGAGGTCCGCCGCGAAGCGTGTCAGCTGAAGCTCACTTTCGGCGGTTCACGTTTTTCAGCCGGCGGACCTTCGAGCATCTTGGCGGCTTCGAAGCCGAACCAGGATGCAACCATCGAGTTGGGGAACACTTCGCGGCTGTTGTTGTACGACAGCACGGCGTCGTTGAATGCCTGGCGGGCAAAAGCGACGCGATTCTCCGTGGAGGTCAGCTCCTCGGACAGCTGCATCATGTTGGCACTGGCCTTGAGGTCGGGATATGCCTCCATCACCGCGAACAGGCGCCCGAGCGCGCCCGTGACACCGGCGTCCGCGCCGGTGAGCTGCGCGGCGGCGGCCGCGCTGCCCGGATCCGCAGCCATGGCCTTGAGTCCCGCCATTGCGCTGTTGCGCGCGGTGATCACGGCTTCCAGTGTTTCGCGCTCATGCTTCAGATAACCCCTGGCGGTCTCCACCAGATTGGGAATCAGGTCGTAGCGGCGCGTGAGCTGCACATCGATCTGCGCGAACGCATTCTTGAAGCCGTTGCGCGCTGTAACCAGCCGGTTGTAGATGCCGATGAAAAAAAAGATCACCAGCGCCAGCAGGATCAGAATCACCAGGAATGGCATGAAGCGTTCTCCCTCGCCCTGCATGGGGCGGTGCGTACCGCTATGTACCACGAATTGCGATGCCGATAGGATTGATCGATGCATGGAAATCACAGCGCAGCGCCTGCGGCAGCACCCGGCTGGCCAGGGTTCTGGCGGATACTGCGCCGCAGGCACTTCAGCCCTTTCAAGACCTACGTCAACCGCGAGCGGCGCACGGTTGTGATCCTCAATCCCAAGGTTGGTACCAAGAGCTTTCGCCAGGCACTGACCGACGGCATGCGTGAGGTGTTCGGTATTGCCGATCCTTCCGAAGGGCGCTACCGGTTGTTCAGGAAGGCGCGGGAATTCCAGTTCGCGCGGCTGCGCGACTACGCCCACGCATTCCGGTTTCCCGCCGAATACCAGTTCTTCTGCTTCGTGCGCAATCCCTATGCGCGGCTGCGTTCCGCCTGGCAGAACAAGTTCGCCTATGGTCACCTGCAGGGTTATTCACGCAGCATCCGCCGGCGTGAACTCGGGCGGTTGCGCCGTTTTGCCAGGGCAGCTGCGCTGCCCGGTGGTGCCGATGGCACGGCGATTCCCTTCGAAACTTTCCTGGCCTACGTGGAAAGCCAGCCCGCCGGCAAGCGCGATCATCACTGGGACGATCAGCACCATGTGCTGCTGATGGACGATGTGCAGTACGCCGCATGGTTCCGCATGGAAGGAGAATTCACCGCAGGGATGCGCCGGATTTTTGATCGTATCGGGCTGACCGGTGAGGCGATGGATCGCCTGCTCGCCACACAGAAGAATGCGAGTCCGCGGAATGAAGCACCGGTCTATACCGAGGCGCTGGCAGCGCGGGTGCTGCAACTCTACGCCCGCGACTTCACCGCATTTGGTTACGACCCGGCGTCCTGGCGCGGTCTCTGAGCACGGACGATGCCATCCTGCAGCAGCGCCACATGCTGCAGTGTGAGCGCTACCGCGCGCTCACCCGGTTTGCTCCCGGCTGCGCTGGTATCCAGAAACGGAAACAGGCACAGGCCGAGCAGCGCATCGCCCAGATAGTCCGGCGACAGGTCGGCGCGCAGCTGGCCTGCGGTCTGCGCGTGTTGCAGCAGTTCGCGCAGCAGCGCACGCAGGCGATCGCGCAATGGCTGCGCGGCGGGCAACAGCATGCACCGGCCCAGGAAGATGTCGCTGGCCACCAGTGAAGTGAGTCGCTGCATCAGGAAGGTCAGGGCGCCGACCGGCTGCGCTGCGCGCACCTGCACGGCGCTGGCCAGATCGTCGATTGCAGGCGCGGCACGTTCGTTGATCAGTGCGGCCAGCAGGCCATCGCGATTGGCGAAGTAATAGTGCGCCAGGGCAGGAGTGACGCCGGCGCGCAGGGCAACCTGACGCAAGGCCAGATCGTGACCCTTTGGCCCGATCAGCAGTTCCCGGGCGGCCTGCAGCAGCCGGCCGCGCTGCAGATTTCGGGAGCTGCGGGGGCGGCCACGTCCGCGTGGAGCAGCGGGGCGGGGGATAGCCATAATTAAATTATAGATAAATATAAATAGGAATCCAGCCTGTTTTCATAACTTGCACTGGCCGGAAGTAATAACCATAGGGATATATGACAAATAACTGCCCAATCCGTTGCCAAGTAGTCCTGTATGGACAATGCTGCATTCGGCAAAAGTTTAGCCCGGCAACGTATCGGGCCCTTAGCAACAAGCCACCTGGGAGGGTCTATGGCGCTCACATTTCGCAAGCTCGAAGTATTTGTCGCGGTCGCAGAACAGGGGAATTTTCGCAAGGCGGCCGAACGTCTGGGCATCAGCCAGCCGTCCGTCAGTTCGCAAGTCAAATCGATGGAACGCTATCTGGGATACCGGCTCTTCGAGCGGCATCGTGGCGCAACCTCCGAGCTGTCTGCCGAGGGCAGAAATTTCCTCGGCCGCGCGCTCGAATTGGTGGCAGCCCAGTCGGCGCTGACCGCCGAGCGTCGCCGCGGTCCGCGGCCGCAGCCACTGACGCTGCGTGTTGCGGCAGGACCGATGCTGATGGATCGCCGCATCAGACCCGGTCTGGCGCGCTTCCACCAGGCTCACCCGCATATCGAGCTGAAATTCGTGTGTTTTGCGCCAACCCTGGAGGGCGGTGATGCGGTGCGCCGCGGTGAGGCTGATGTACTCGTCTGCACTGGCGCGGTGCCGGAAAGCAGTGAGGATGCAGCTACCGAGGTCGTCTCGCGCATTACCTGTTCGCTGTACGGCGCGCCTGCGCTGGTGCGTCCGGTGCTGCAGGGCCAGCGCCTGCTTTCCGAGCTGCCGTTCCTGCTGCTGCCAGACCAGTTCCGCTTCACCCAGTGGGCGCTGGCGCAGTTTGCCCGCAAGGGCGTAAATCCCGGCCACATCGTCGCCCGCCCGCCCTACATGGATGTGCTGTTGCAGATGGTGCTGGCAGGCAAGGGTGTGGGGCCGTTCTTCGACATCGAAATCGACTCCCAGTTGCGGGCCGGCCGGGTGCTGCCCTGCGGTCCGGTGTTCGATCCCGTTGCCCGCATCATGATCACCAGCCGCCAGGCCCGTGCCCCGGAAGCCGCCCCGCTGCTGGCGTTTCTGCGCAACGCGATCCGCCGCGACGATGAGGCTATTGCGACGCAACACGCACAGCTCGGGCGTCCGGGCGTGTTGGCAAGTAGCGACAGTCTGACGCGCATGATCGGCATGTGAATTGTCGCAACAATATTGTCACCCCGTTGCAGGACGGGCTGGTGTATAGTTGCGACTCGGGCCTGGACGCGTTTACGCGTTCAGCGTCTCGATAGTCGTGGAACAAGACCCCCCCCGTTTCCACGTTATTTTTAGCCCCGTCTCTGACGGGGCTTTTTTTTGCCCACGCGTTATCGGTACGCTGCGTATCGAAACTGCGGAGACCTGCCGACATGCGAATCGCCGTGCCATGTACATCGCCGCGGCCCTGGCCGTTGCAGCGGAGTTCGCATGACTGTTCCCCGTGACAACCGTTCATGGACGCGATCGCTGCAGCCGCTCCGTGACTTCCTGCGCCTGGAGGCCACAGCCGGTGTACTGCTGATGATCGCCACCGTGGTTGCCATGATCGTGGCGAACTCCTCGCTGGCCACTGTGTACCGCGCATTCCTCGACCTGCACCTGTCGGTTGGATTCGGCAGTTTCCAGCTGGCAAAGCCGCTGCTGCTGTGGATCAACGACGGCCTGATGGTGGTGTTCTTCCTGCTGGTGGGCATGGAGCTCAAGCGCGAACTGCTGGAGGGGCATCTTTCCTCACTGCAGCGCGCGGCGCTGCCAGCCATTGCCGCCGCTGGCGGCATGCTGTTTCCTGCGCTGATCTACGTTGCGCTCAACCGGGGCGATGCCACGGCCCTGCGCGGCTGGGCGATACCCGCGGCTACGGACATTGCATTCGCGCTGGGTGTGCTGGCCCTGCTGGGGCCACGCGTGCCCACCGCACTGAAGGTTTTCCTGCTCGGCATTGCGATCTTCGATGATCTTGGTGCCATCGTCATCATCGCCGTGTTCTATGCCGAATCGCTGTCGGTGCCGATGCTGGCCGTGGCCCTGCTCATGATCGGCGTGCTGGCGCTGCTCAACCGCAGCAATGTGCAGCAGCCTGCAGCCTATTTGCTGGTGGGAGTGGTGCTGTGGCTTGCCGTGCTGAAGTCCGGTGTGCACGCCACACTGGCCGGAGTGGTGCTGGCCATGTTCATCCCGCTGCGTGGCGCAAGGCGCAGTGCCGATGGCGAAACAGCTTCGCTGCTGCGTCGCCTTGCGCGCGCGCTGCATCCGTGGGTGGCGTTTGGCATCCTGCCGCTGTTTGCATTCGTGAATGCCGGCGTTCCGCTGGCTGGATTGGCGCCTGCGGCGCTGCTGCAGCCGGTGCCACTGGGCGTGATGCTCGGGCTGTTCTTCGGCAAGCAGACCGGCGTCATGGTCACAAGCTGGCTGGCGGTGCGCATGCGGGTCGCGACCCTGCCCCAGGGCGTCAACTGGGCACAGCTCTACGGCGCCGCCCTGCTGTGCGGAATCGGCTTCACCATGAGCCTGTTCATTGCATCGCTGGCGACGCATGGCGTTGCCGGTGAACCGTTTGGCCTGGAACGCCTGGGTGTGCTCACGGGAACGCTGCTGTCCGGCTGTGTGGGCTATGTCGTCCTGCGGCAGGTGTTGCCGCGCACCTGATTGGCCGCCGTGTTGTGGGTCTGCACCTGCATGGGGGAGAATCACCGCCAGTCACGCGGGAGGGGACATGGCGCACACGCCTGAAGAACAACGCAATCTCGATCTGGTGCTGGAGATGTACCACGAGGTGCTGATCAAGATGGATGCATCGAAGGTCGACCAGTACATTTCCCCCGATTACCTGCAGCACAGTTCGCTGGCCCCGCCGGGGCGCGATGCGCTCAAGCAGTTCCTGGAAACGATCCGCAAGCAGTCGCCGGATGCGCGCACCGAGATCAAGCGCGCCTTCGTCGACGGCGATCACGTGGTCTGCCATGTGCACGTCATGCGTTTTCCCGGCGACCCTGGTCTTGCCGTGGTCGATATCTTCCGCGTGGCCGGCAAATACATCGTCGAGCACTGGGATGTGCTGATGGAAGTTCCGGCCAGGCCGGTCAATACCAATTCGTTGTTCTGAAGCGGGAGTCTGCAACCAGTGGTGAATGGATGAGCATCCGATTCGCGAACAAGGTGGTGCTGGTCATCGGCGGCAACAGCGGCATCGGCCGCGCCGCCGCGCAGGCCTATGCGGAAGAGGGCGCGCAGGTGGTGATCACGGGGCGCGATCCGAAGACGCTGGCCGAGGTGGAGCATGAGCTCGGCCCTGTTGCGCTGGCGATCCGTTCCGATGTGGCGGATCTGCCGAGTCTCGATGCCGTCATGCAGCAGGTGCGCCACCGGCACGGTCGCATCGACGTGCTGTTCGTGAATGCGGGCATCGGCACCTTTGCACCCATCCCCGAGGTTACGCCCGAGGTCTGGGATGAGGTGCACGACGTCAACCTGCGGGGCTGTTTCTTCGCGGCACAGAAGGCGCTGCCGCTGATGGGCCATGGCGGCAGCATCGTGTTCACCGGTTCGATCGGCAGCCTGCTGGCGGCACCGGGCAACGCCATCTATGCCGCGGCCAAGGCGGGTCTGCGCGCCGTGACCCGCATCTTTGCGGTGGAGCTGGTGGGCAAGGGCATCCGCGTGAACATGGTGAGCCCGGGCCCCACCGAGACTCCGCTCATCAACCGCAACCTCGGCATGGATGCGCAGGCGGTGGATGCCCTGCGGCAGATGATGATCGCCAATACGCCCATGCGCCGCATGGGCACACCGCAGGAAATCGCGCGCGCGGTGCTGTTCCTCAGTTCCGACGAGGCCAGCTTCATTACCGGCGTCGACCTGTTTGTCGATGGCGGTGTCATTGAGCTGTAGTCCGGCGCTGCAGGCACTGCTGGAATCCCGCTTCGCGCAGCTGCGCGAGCGCGCACCGCAGACTGCCGCGCTGATCGAATCCGACCAGGAGCTGGCGCGGCAGTTGCGCACGGTGCTGTGCGGCAGCGACTACGTGCAGCGCGCCTTGCTGCGCGACGATGGCCTGCTGCAGTCGCTGTGGCAAAGCGGTGCATTGACTGCAGCGCGCACCCACGAAGACTACATTGCGCGCGTGACGGCGCTCGAGGCAGGCCACGCCGCCAGCGAGGCGGAATACGGCCGTGCCCTGCGGCAGCTGCGTCGTGCGGAAATGGTGCGGCTGGTCTGGCGCGACCTCACCGGTGCCGCCCCGCTGCACTCCACCCTGCGCGAGACTTCCTGGTTTGCGGAAAGCGTGATCGTCGGCGCAACGCGTGTTGCAGCTGCGCTGCTGGCGCCGCGGCATGGTGCGCCACCGCCGGATGCGGGCGGGCTGGTGGTGCTCGGCATGGGCAAGCTGGGCGGCGAGGAGCTGAACTTTTCCTCCGATGTGGACCTGGTGTTCCTGTATCCGCGCGGCGGTGAGACGGCAGGACCTGTGC
Source organism: Gammaproteobacteria bacterium (assembly GCA_015655465.1). GTDB lineage: Bacteria > Pseudomonadota > Gammaproteobacteria > Steroidobacterales > Steroidobacteraceae > ZC4RG30. The sequence continues at coordinate 12,237 of JAATEY010000380.1, forward strand.
CGCTGGCGCTGGAGGACTACTACACCCGCCAGGGCCAGCTGCTGATCCGCCTGCTCAATGCAGTCACCGAGGAGGGCTTCGTGTTCCGGGTGGACATGCGCCTGCGGCCCTTCGGTGACAGCGGCCCGCTGGTGGGAAGCTTCGCCTTTTTCGAGGACTACCTGCAGGCGCATGGGCGCGACTGGGAGCGTTATGCCTATGTGAAGGCGCGACCGCTGACGCAGCAGGGAGAGTTCGATGCGCTGCGCGAGGAAGCGCTGCGTCCGTTCGTGTTCCGCCGTTACCTGGACTTCGGCGTGTTCGAGTCCCTGCGCGAGATGAAGGCGCTGATCGCGCGCGATGTCCTGCGCCGCGACCGCATGGCAAGCCTGAAGCTGGGAGTGGGTGGAATACGCGAGATCGAGTTCATCGTGCAGGCCTTCCAGCTGGTGCGGGGTGGACAGGATGGGGCGTTGCGGCAGCAGTCGCTGCTCAAGGTACTGCCACAACTCACCGGTGCGCGCCTGCTGCCTGCCGATGCGGTACAGGAACTGGCCCGCGCCTACGACTTCCTGCGGCTGCTGGAAAACCGCGTGCAGATGCTGGATGACGCGCAGACGCATGACCTGCCGGCGGATCCGCTGCACCGCGAACGCATCGCGATCGGGGCAGGTCTTGCCGGCGTGGCGGAGATGGAGGCCGAACTGGCCGCGCACCAGGCGCGCGTCAGCCAGCATTTTGCGGCGCTGTTCACCGACAGCACTGCCGCATCGGGCAGCAGGCTCGATCTCACGCCGCTGTGGGAAACAGGGCTGGACAGAACTCCGCTGCGGGAGCAGCTCGGTGCGTACGGCGACGATGCCGAAGCACTGCTCGCGCAGCTGCTGGAGCTGTGCAACGGCAGTGTGCTGCGCCGTCTGGATGATACCGGCCGCAAGCGGCTGAAAGCCCTGCTCGAGTTGCTGCTGGTGGAACAGGGGGCGGCGCGCAATCCCGACACACGGCGCCGCGTGTTTGCGGTGCTGGAGGCAATCGGGCTGCGGTCGGCCTACTTTTCCCTGCTGGTCGAGAACCGGCGCGCGCGCGCGCAGCTGGTGGACGTCTGCCGCGAGGGCGATTTCCTGGCGGCGCAACTGGCCCGCAGCCCTTCATTGCTGGACGAACTGCTGGACGAGCGCTGGAAGCACGAACTGCCCGACCGCGCCACGCTGGCCGAAGAGTTGCGCCATCGGCTCGATGAAGTGCCGGACGATATCGAACGCGAGGTGGAGGCGCTGGCGCGCTTCAAGCAGTCCGCGGTATTTCGCGTGGCGCTGGCCGATCTCTCCGGCCGCCTGCCGCTGATGTCGGTGAGCGACCGGCTGACTGAAATTGCCGCCATCATCGTGCAGTACACGATGGAGCTGGCACTGCGGCAGATCAGCGCGCAGCTCGGCGCGCCCCGCTGCACCGATACCGATGGCACGCGCCGCAGCGTGCAGATCTGCGCGCTGGGCTATGGCAAGTTCGGCGGTTACGAACTGGGCTATGGTTCGGACCTGGACCTGGTGTTCCTGCATGATTCACGCGGCGAAGAGCAGGAAACAGATGCTGCATCGCCGGTCGACAACCAGGTGTTCTTCCTGCGCTTCGTGCAGCGGCTGATCCACCTGCTCACCATGCATTCCGTCGCCGGACGGCTGTACGAGGTGGATGTGCGCCTGCGCCCTTCCGGCAAGGGCGGCATGTTCGTTACCAGCGTCGAAGCTTTCCGCCGCTACCAGTTCGAAGAGGCGTGGACCTGGGAACACCAGGCGCTGTTGCATGCGCGCGCGGTGGCCGGCGAGCCGGCATTGATGGCGCGTGTCGAAGCAGTGCGCAGCGATGTGCTGCAGAACGCGGTGCGTCGCCACGACCTGCGTGAGCAGGTGGCGCAGATGCGCGAGCGCATGCGCAGGGAGCTGTCTGCCTCGAAGGCCGGCCAGTTCGACCTCAAGCAGGACCGGGGCGGGGTGGCCGACATCGAGTTCCTGGCGCAGTACTGGGCGCTGCGCTGGGCCCGGGAGTTTCCGCCGGTCATCCACTTTCCCGACACCATCCGCCAGCTGGAGTCGGTGGCCTCAGCCGCACTGGTGCCGCAGGAGACTGTCGATGTGCTGGTGCAGGCCTATCAGCGCTACCGCCAGGCTGCCCATCGCCGTTCCCTGGAGGGGCAGGAGGGAGTGGTCGACGCCACGCAGTTCGAGGCGGAACGCCTGGGCGTGGCGGCTATCTGGCGCGACACCATGGTGGAGCCCCTATAATCCCCCCATGTCGAATCCAGCCACATTGCTGCCCGCCAACGCGTCCCGGATCTATGAGGTGGAAGAGTCGGACCTGCCGCTCGCCTGCCCCATGCCAGAAATGAGTCTCTGGAACTCGCATCCGCGGGTTTACCTGCCGATCGAGCAGACCGGCAGCGCCAAGTGCCCGTACTGCGGCTCCGAATTCACGCTGCGTCGCTGACGTTTCCGCCCGCCAGCGGCGGCGCGGCGTGATGCACGCGCTGGCAGAGCCGTCGCTCAGGGTGTTGCGCACCTCGGTGCGCGGACCTGCAGGCCAGGGCGCGATATTCACCAACGCAGCAGCGGGCATCGAAGTCGGCGTGCCCTGGTTCGAACCCCGCTACTGGATTGCCCGTGGCGCAGTGGTTGGCAGCCTTGCCGGTCGGGGCGCTGCAACGGTTTTTGAATACCAGGGTCGCCGCTTCGTGCTGCGCCACTATCGCCGTGGCGGCATGGCGATGCGATTCAGCGCGGACCGGTACCTGTGGCTGAATGAGGCGCGTACCCGCCCGCTGCTCGAACTGCAGCTGATGCTGCGCATGCACGCCGCCGGCCTGCCGCTGCCGCCGCCGCTGGCCGCGCGCTACGAGCGGCAGGGCATGGCCTATCGGGCGGACATCATCACCGGGTACCTGCCCGACACATCGACGCTGGCGCAGCGCCTGGCCGCTGGTCCGGTCAACCTGCCGGCGTGGACTGCGATCGGTCGGTGCATCCGCCGCTTCCACGACTACGGGCTGTGCCATGCCGATCTCAATGCGCACAACATCCTGCTGCGTGGCGATGCGGAAGTATTCCTGATCGACTTCGATGGTTGTACGCGCCGCAAGCCTGGCCTGTGGCGTGACGCCAATCTGGCGCGATTGCGTCGTTCGCTGGATGCGCTGGAAGACCGGCGCAGCACGCGGCACTTCGACGACACCCAGTGGCAGTGCCTGCTGGCCGCCTGGTTCTGATGCCGCGCTGGGCCTATTCGCTCGCGCTGCGATTGCTGGTGCCGCCGGCCGCGTTGTGGTTCCTGTGGCGGGGTTGGCGCAATCCTGCATATCGCGTCGACCTGCGCGAATTGCTGGCGCTGCGGAGCCGGGCACGCCACGACCGGCCGTTGTGGCTGCATGCCGCCTCGGTGGGCGAAGTGCAGGCACTGGCGGGACTGGTGCGCGGGCTGACGCAGCTGGTCGCGCCGCCCTGCCTGCTGTTGACGGTGGGCACGCCGACCGGACTTGCCCGAGCGCGCGAACTGTATCGCGACCTGCCGCAGCTGACAGCACAGCTCGCGCCCTGGGACCTCCCGGGTGCTGTCGCCCGCTTCATGCGGGCCAATCGGCCGCGCGCGGCAGTATTCGTCGAAACGGAAATCTGGCCCAACCTGCTGGCTGCATGCGAACGGCAGGGCGTGCCGCGGGTGCTGGTCAGTGCGCGGGTCTCGGCGCGTTCGCTGCGCCGCTATCGGCGGATGATGCCGCGACTGATGCGGGATGCAGTGTATGCCTTTGCCGTCATCAGCGCGCAAAGTGAAGTCGATCGCCAGCGTTTTATCGCGCTGGGTGCCGACCCAGCGCTGGTCGTAGTGGGCGGCAACCTGAAGTTCGACCTGCCGCTGCCCGCCGACGCTGCTGCCCAGGGTGCGCGCCTGCGTGCCGGCTGGGCGCGAGGCCGACCACTGTGGGTGGCCGGCAGCACGCATCCGGTGGAAGAGGGCATCTGCATCGCTGCGCAGCGCCAGCTGCTGGCAGGCGCACATGCCGCTGGCAGGGCGAGGCCCCTGCTGGTGCTGGCGCCGCGCCGGCCCGAGCGCTTTGCTGCCGTTGCGCAGTGGCTGGCCACGCAGGGTGTGAAGTTTGCGCGCAGCTCGCAGGGTGTGGCGGGCATTGCAGACGCGATCGAGGTGCTGCTGCTGGATGCAATGGGCGAGCTGCTGCCGTGGTACGCCGCTGCCGACGTGGCCTTCGTCGGTGGCAGCCTGGTGCCCGCGGGTGGACACAACCTGCTGGAACCTGCGGCACTGGGCAAGCCGGTGATTGCCGGGCCGCATTGCTTCAACTCACCCGAAGCGGCAGAACTGCTCAAGGCTGCCGCGGCGCTCACCACCGTTGCCAATGCAGCGCAGCTGGCGCAGGCGCTGGAAACCCTGCTGGGAGATGCGCAACTGGCTGCGGACAGCGGTGCCCGCGCGGCGGCAGTGGTGGCTGCCAACCGCGGCGCAGCCGGGCGGGCGCTGGCAACGATCGCCGCGTTGCCGCCGGGGGCCTGAATGTTACGGGGTAGAGGCAGGCGCCGCTGGCGTAACCGTCAGCAGGCGATTGATCTCTTCGATCGTGCCGCGGTCCAGATCGCCGGAAGCCAGCCGCAGCTGGATCATGTTGTTGAGGTAGGCGTACTTGGCAGACGAGTAGTTGGTCTCGGCCTGGATCAGCAGGCGCCGCGAGGTCAGCACATCGACGGCAGTACGTGTGCCCACTTCATAGCCGGCCTCGGTTGCAGCCAGCGCCGTGCGGCTGGATTCCAGCGCCTGCTTCAGCGCCTTCACGCGCGCGATTTCGCTGTTCACCCCCAGGAAGGCGTCGCGCGCATTGCGCTCGGTGGTACGTGAGGTGCGCTCCAGGCGCTCCTTGGCGGCAATCCACTGATACTGGCTCTGGCGTACGCGTGACTCCGTGGCGCCACCGCTGTACAACGGCACCGACAGCTGCAGGGTGATCGACTTGCCGTTATTGTTGGAGTTGTTGTACGAAGTACTGGAGGGGAAGTTCGTCTGGCCATCGGTGACGTTGTGATTGCGGCCGGCCACGAGGTCGATCGATGGCAGATGGCCACCGAAGGCGGACTGGACCTGATTGCGGGAGATATCGGCGGCCAGGCGGCTCGAGATCAGGGCGGCATTCTGCTCCATCGATATGCGCACCCAGTCTTCTGCAGAGGCGGGATCCGGCGCCAGCAACGGCATGTCTTCGGAGGGCTCGTTGAGTACGGCCGGCTTCTCGCCAATCGTGGCGCGCAGCTGCTCCTCGGCGCTGGCGAGTGTGCGCTTGGCAGCAATGACCTGGGCAGCGGCGTTGTCGCGTTCCGCGCGGGCTTCCTGCACGTCGGTAATGGCAATGAGGCCCACTTCGAAGCGCCGCTCGGACTGTTCCAGCTGGCGCGAAATGGCCTCGCGCGCGGCTTCCTGTGACTTGACGGTGTCCTGCGCGTTCAACACTGCGAAGTACTGCTGCGCGACGCGCTGCGCCAGCGACTGCAGCTGCGCCAGATAGTCGGCTTCCGACTGGGCGACCTGGCTGCTGGCCGTACGCAGCGCGACCCAGTTGTTCCAGGAATACAGGCTCTGACGCAGATTCAGGCTCCACCCCTTGGAGTCGGTGTGCCCGTGGGACGGGGGTGGGTCGGATGGGGTTTCCACACTGCCGATGAATGTCGAGCTGAACGAGTCGCCGTTGCTCCAGCTGCGGCCCCGGTTTGCAGAGCCGGAGATCTGCGGCAGCAGCGCTGCCAACGCCTGTGGGCGGGCCTCGTGCTGGGCCATGCGGAGGGCTTCCGCTTCGCGGATCTGCGGATCGTTGACCAGTGCCTGATCGTAGACAGACAGCAGGTCGGCGCCGCTTGCCGGCAGGGAAGCCATCAGCAACGTGGCGATACCGCCGAGACCCGACCAGAGAATTCCGCGTTTCATGTGCTTTCCTGCGATCTGTTTCTTGAATCCGGACTTGAGAGCCATTCCACCCGACCAGGTTCCCGCGAGGGCTGCTGGCCCTAGAAAACGAACTGGCTGGGCATGGTTGCGTGCGTCAGAGGGTCGATGACGGTCTCGAACAGGCTGTGTACATCACGTACCTTCGCACTGTTCAGTCTCACCAGTTGCGCTTCCATTACAGGCGCCAGGCCTGCAACGACAAACAGGCGCCCGCCGGGCTTGAGCAATGACTCGAAGCGCGCGTCATACACCGGCAGTGAGCCGGTGAGGATCACCACGTCATACCCCGGTGCTGCCGGCTGCCAGCTGAAGACATCGGCATCTTCCACCTGCGCGTTGCCGATGCCCGCCGCTTTCAGGTTTTCCCGGGCCTGGTGCGCCAGTTCCGGCTGGATCTCGAGGCTTTGCACCTGTGCACCAAGCAGCGCGAGGCAGGCAGTCAGGTAGCCCGAACCGGTGCCGATCTCGAGCACATGGTCGCCGCGGCCGACGGTCACTGCCTGCAGGAGGCGGCCCACCACGGTGGGTGTCAGCATGTGCTGGCCATGACCAAGCGGGATGGCAAGGTCTGCGTAGGCGGCGCCCAGTGAGGCCACCGGCACGAAGATTTCGCGCGGCAACTGTTCGAACACTGCCAGGGTTTCCGGCGGCAGGACCGACCAGGCGCGAACCTGCTGGTAGGTCATCTGGGTGCGGGAAGGGGTGCTGGTTTGCATGGCCGCCAGAATATCAGGTAGCTGATCTTTTTAGTTTAACGCTGCCAGCAACTTAAGCCAAAACTTATGTCCAACTCGGCCGGTTGCCAAACAGCGAGTAGGCTATTCTGACCGAAGGCGCGAGGACCGGTTTCACAACTTCAGGGCAAACGATGTCGGTATTGGGGCTGCTTAGCCTGATGTTTGCGTTTGCAGCCCTGGTCTTCCTGATCCTGTGGCTGTTCCAGCTGCGTGATTCCCGGGCAGTCGCCCGGCTGTCGCGCGCGATCCAGGCGGCTTCGGTGGGCAACAGGCTGGCCGAGCGCGTGGAATTCGATTCGGATCATCCGGATCTGGCGGCGCTGACCTCGGCGGTCAATCAACTGCTGCAACGCGGCCGCCGCACTCCTCCCGGCAGCTCTGCCGCCAGTGGACTGTTCACACTGGTGGGTGATCGGGTCCACGAAGTCGTGCTGCTGCACCAGGAAGTCATTCTCTACGCGAACCCGCAGTTCGCGCAGCTGCTCGGCGTGGATCGCATGGCCGTGGTCGGTCGCCGCCTGTCGGATCTGGTGCCGCCGGACCAGACCGAGATGGTAGCGCGGAATCTCCAGCGCAGTCTTGCAGGCGATGAAGCCCAGACCCGGTTCGAGATCGACCTGATCGGCATGCAGGGCCAGCTGTCGCGGCTGGAGATCCTCAATACACCCATCGACTACGAAGACAGCAAGGTATTGCTGATCACCGGTGTGGAAGTGATTCCCACGCAGACGGTGCAGACCCTGGGCGGCAGCACTGGCGCAGGCACGGGCATATTCGAGATCGGCGGCCGTTCGCGGGCACGCGTGGCGCTCGAATCGCTGGGCGAGGCGCTGATCACCACGGACACGACTGGTTGCATCGACTATGCCAATCCGGCCGCGGCGGCACTGCTCGGCGTGGATGGCAAGCTGCTCGATGGCCGCACCCTGGATCAGGTGATCACGCTGGTGGACGAAACCGATCGCAAGCTGCTCAAGGATCCGATCGACCTGGCGCTGCGCGGCACCACGACCATCGGGCTCGGCCGGCGCGCATTCCTGCTGTCGCGCAGAGCCGGCTCCGAGCGTTCGATCGAGCTCACCGCGTCGCCATTGCGCAGTCGCGACAATGCCACCGAGGAAATCACCGGCGCCGTGGTGCTGCTGCATGATGTCACCGAACTGCGCGGCATCGCGCGCCAGATGTCCTACCAGGCCACGCACGATGCCCTGACCGGCCTGGTCAACCGGGTCGAGTTCGAGCGTGGACTGTCGGAAGCCCTGGAGACCGCGCGGCGCGGCGAAGCGGCGCATGTGTTGTGCTTCATCGACCTGGATCATTTCAAGGCGGTGAACGACACCAGCGGCCATCAGGCCGGCGACAGCCTGCTGCGCGAGGTGGCCAAGCTGATGCGCGAGGCGGTGCGCGACTCGGACATCGTGGCCCGCGTCGGTGGCGATGAGTTCGCGTTGCTGCTGCCCCGCTGTCCATTGCTGAAAGGCCGGCAGATTGCCGATGACCTGACGCGCTCGATTGCCGAGCACCGCTTTGTCTGGCGCGATCGCATCCATTCGGTGGGTGCCAGCGTCGGGCTGGTGGAACTGGCGCGCGACAGCGGCAGCGTCGAAGAGATTCTCGCGGCGGCCGATTCGGCCTGCTACGTGGCGAAGAAGCAGGGCGCCGGCAAGGTGGTGGTGTATTCGGCGCGCGATGAAGTCGCCGCGCGGCACAGTGGCGAGATCCACTGGCTGCGCATTCTGCAGGCCGCGCTGCGCGACAACCTGTTCCGCCTGTACTGGCAGCCGATCATGCCGGCCTATGGGCAGAACGGCAGCGGTCCGGCGATGGAAGTGCTGGTGCGGCTGGCCAACGAGCAGGGGCTGGAGCTGTCGCCGCTGGAACTGGTGCGCGCCGCGGAGCGCTACCGGCTGATGGGACTGGTGGACCGCTGGGTGCTGCAGACCACTTTCACGGCGCTGGGCCGCGGCGCCATCGCCTTGCCCGCGGGGCGCAGTCTCGCCATCAACATTTCCGGGCAGACGCTTTCCGATGCGCAGTTCCTGGAATTCGTGGTCGAAAGTTTCGATCGCAGCGGCGTGGAGCCGGCGCAGATCTGCTTCGAGATCTCCGAGGCCTCGGTGGTGGCGAACCTGGACGCCGCGCGGCGTTTCGTCGGCGTGCTGCATGGCATGGGCTGCTTCTTTGCGCTGGATGATTTCGGCAGCAACCTCGGTTCGTTCTCGAGCCTGAAGAACCTGCCGATGGACTATCTCAAGATCGACGGTTCGTTCATGCACAACCTGGCGCGCGACAGCGTGAACCAGGCGATGGTCACCGCCACCATCAAGCTGGCGCGGTCGCTGAATTTCAAGGTGATCGCCGAGCAGGTGGAGGATGCCGCGGGCCTGGATGCGGCCCGCAGCATGGGTGTGGACTATGTGCAGGGTTATGCGGTGGGGCGGCCCAAGCCGCTGAATCTGGCCGCGTAGCGGTCGACCGCTGCGGCCAGCAGCACAAGGTGATGCCGAGCAGCGGGAACGGCAGGCCCATGACGATGAAGCTCACCACGATGAAGCGTGGCGCGACGCTACCACCGTGTGCCAAGGCGCAGCTGCACACTGCGCGGATCGCCCGGGATCACCGCGAAGGCATTGCCGGAAGCGGTGAAGTAGCGCTTGTCGGTGAGGTTTGCCAGCATCAGGTCGATGTCGATCTGGTTCACCTTGAACGAGGCGCTGGCGTCGAGCAGCGTGTAGCCGGGCAGTCGCAGGTCGCTGCCGCTGGTCAGCAGGCGGCTGGAAACATGCGCAACTCCCCCGCGCAGCGTGATGTCGTGCCCCGGAATACCGTAGGCACTGCGCAGGTTGTAGCTGTGCCTGGGTACATCGCCCAGGCGCAGTCCCTCGTCGCCGTCATTGCTGCGCGTGATCTTCGAGTCGAGCAGCGCATAGCCGCCGGTGACTGTCCAGCCGGACGAGACCTGCCACGCGCCTTCGAGCTCGGCGCCGCGTACCCGCTGCCTGCCGACATTCAGGCTGTAGTCCGTATCGACGGGATCGGCGGTCAGCGCGTTGACGCGCTGGATCCGGAACACCGACAGGCTGCCACGGAACGTGCCGCGTGTGAGGCGCAGTCCGGCTTCCAGCTGTCCGGATTCCTCCGGTTGCAGCGGTTCGCCGGTGCGGCTGCGCAGGCCACCGGAGGATTCGATGTCGAAGCCGGTGCTGTAGCCGCCGTAGAGCGACAGCGCATCGGTGAGCGCGAAGGTACTGCCGAGCTGCCAGATGGTGGATTGCACATCGGTGCCGACTTTCGTGCTGCTGCCCGCTTCACGCGTCCATGCGTTGATCCAGGAGTGGCGTATCGAGCCGACTACATTCCAGCGTCCGGTCAGCGCGATCTGGTCCTGCGCATAGATTGCATGGCCGTCGAGATCGTAGTGGGTGTCATGGGCGAAGGTCTTTGCCGGGCCATTCAGCGTGAAGGTGTACACCGGCGCCAGCACATTGACCGGCGTCACGCTGGCGATGTCGAACTGCGTGAAGCGGCCGCGCTCCAGGTCGTATTCATGGCCGAACAGCAGCCTGTGCAGGACACCGCCGGTTTGTACTTTGCCTGAGAGATCGAGCTGGGCGATGGTGTAGGTGTCGTCTTCCACGCCGCTGCGGCCGTTGCGGTCGATGGTGGTGGGGTTGCCGGTCTGTGCGCCGCGCAGCCGGATCTGCGTGAACGCGGTGTTGAACTCCTGGTACTGCAGCCGGGGAGTCAGCGTCCAGTTGTCGCCGAGTTTCACATCGACCCATCCCTGCAGCAGCGGGGCATGGGTGGTGAGCGCGTCTTCCGCAGGTTCGCCCAGATACAGGCCACGCGCCAGTTGTCCGGCGCCATTGGAAAGAACAGTGCCTTCAGGCGGCAGGCCCGGATAGCGCTGCGTGCGCCGTTCGACGTATTCGGCCACCAGGTGGCCGATGGCGTGATCGCTGATGTCGTAGCGCAGCGATACCGCCAGGTTCTCGCGGTCGATGTCCTGATGGTCGACGAAAGTGCCTGAGCGCTCGATCTCGCCGGTGACGCGCATGCTCATCCGGCCTGTGACTGGCACGCGGAAGTCGCCGGTGATCATCTTCTGCGAATCGCTGCCGACCGTGGCGTCCAGCGCCGCACCGAACAGGCCGTCCGGCTGCTTCGTCACGATGCCGATGATGCCGCCGACGGCCGACTGGCCATACAGCGCGCCGGATGGGCCCTTGAGCACTTCCACGCGGTCGATGTTGGAAAGCGCCGAGGCGTCCACGTCTTCGTAATAGCGCTGGCGGATGCCATTGCGCATCTGGTCGGCCAGGAAGCCACGGACCTTGAGGCTGGACGACTGATAGCTGCCGACACGCGAATAGCCGGCATTGGCACTCGGCACGGTGCGCAGCAGGTCGCCGATGGACCGGGCACCGAGGTCGGCGATGTCCTGGCTCGAGATCACCTGCACGCTTTGCGGGACCTTGCCGAGGGGAGTGCCCGATTTGCCGCCAAAATCGCCGGTGAACCTGGTGCCGGTGACGATCATCTCGTCGAGCTGGCTATCGGCGGCAAGGGAGGAATGATTGCCCAGCGCAATGGCGACGGCTGCCGCGCAGCGCGCAGTGAATGGAACACGAATGGACATGGGAACTCCTGAAGAATCGGACGGGGCACGGGCGCAGGGCCAGCGCACGAACGGCGGGATTCAGGCACCAGCCCGTGCGCGCCATCAGAGCGCGGCGCGTCGCAGCCGCAGTGCGTTGCTGATGACCGAAACGGACGACAGGCTCATCGCAATCGCGCCAATGAACGGGCTCAGCAGCAGGCCAAACGCCGGATACAGCGCGCCTGCTGCGATCGGGATGCCGATTGCGTTGTAGCCGAAGGCAAATGCCAGGTTCTGGCGGATGTTGCGTACGGTGGCGCGGCTCAGGTGTCGTGCCCGCACGATGCCATTGAGGTCGCCCTTCACCAGCGTGACCTGCGCGCTTTCCATCGCGATGTCCGTGCCGGTGCCCATGGCGATGCCGATGTCGGCACGCGCGAGTGCCGGCGCGTCGTTGATGCCGTCGCCGGCCATTGCCACCTTTCGGCCTGCCTGCTGCAGTCGCGCGATGATTGCGGCCTTGTCGGCTGGCTGCACCTCGGCATGGATCACATCGATGTGCAGTATCCTGCCTACTGCCTCCGCGGTGGCGCGTGCGTCGCCGGTGAGCATGACGATCGTCAGGCCGTCGGCACGCAGGGCATCAAGGGCAGCGGGGGTGCCCGGCTTGATCTGATCGCCCACTGCAATCGCGCCGGCCAGCGCGCCATCGACTGCCAGGTACATCACCGTACGGCCTTCCGTGCGCAGCACTTCTGCCTGGGCCTCTACCGATGCGACGCCGGCCCCGATCTCCTGCATCAGCTGGCGGTTGCCGAGCGCGATGCGCTGGTTGACGCTGTGGCCCTGCACGCCGCGGCCAGTGAGTGACTGGAATTCGACAATCGGGCGTGGAGCGACATTGCGCGCTGCAGCGCCCGCAACGATGGCTCGTGCCAGCGGATGTTCACTCGATAGTTCGAGGCCGGCCGCCAATGCGAGGATTTCTGCCTCGGTGTGACCGGGCGCGACAAGGACCTGGTCCAGCGTCGGCTTGCCAAGCGTCAGCGTGCCGGTCTTGTCCACTACCAGCGTATCGATGTTGCGCAATGCTTCAATGGCACTGGCATCGCGGAACAGCACGCCAAGCTGTGCGCCGCGACCGCTTGCCACCATGATCGAAATCGGAGTGGCGAGCCCGAGTGCGCAGGGACAGGCGATGATCAGCACCGAGACCGCGCTCACCAGCGCATAGGCCAGGCGCGGTTCGGGTCCGACGGCCCACCACAGGATGAACGCCAGCATGGCCGTGAGGATGACGGCCGGTACGAACCAGGCCGAAACCTGGTCGGCGAGTCGCTGCAGCGGTGCGCGCGAGCGCTGCGCCTGCGCAACCAGCGCAACGATCTGCGCCAGCAGGGTGTCGGCGCCGATGCGGTCGGTTTCAATCAGCAGCGCGCCAGTCTGGTTCAGCGTGGCGCCTGCCACCCGGTCGCCGCTGTGCTTGTCCACCGGCATGGGTTCGCCGGTGAGCATCGACTCGTCCACGGTGGAGCGTCCCTCCAGCACATGGCCGTCCGCCGGCACTTTTTCGCCGGGGCGCACACGCAGCCGATCACCGATCTGCAGCAATTCCACCGGCACATCTTCCTCCGTGCCATCGCTGCGCAAACGCCTGGCGGTACGCGGCGCGAGATCCAGCAGCTGACGGATGGCGGCACTGGTGCGACCGCGCGCGGCCAGCTCCAGCCATTCGCCGAGCAGTACCAGCGCCACGATCACGGCGGCCACTTCGAAGTACACACCCACCATGCCGTGCGCGTCGCGCATCTGCGCCGGGAACAGCAGCGGAGCGAAGGTGGCCACGAGGCTGAACAGCCATGCCACCGCAACACCCAGGCCGATCAGCGTATACATGTTGGGCGAGCGGTTCACTACACCCATCCAGCCACGCCGGTAGTAATCGGCTGCGATCCACAGCACTACGGGTGCGCTGAACAGCAGCTCCACACCCCGCAGGATGCGGGCGATTTCGATGGACGGGTGGATCTGCAGCAGATGCGGCAGCATCGCGACTGCCACGATGGGCAGTGTCAGCCAGGCTGCGATCCAGAACTTGCGCTGCACCGCCTGCAGCCCGGAGTCGTCATCGACTGCAGCGGGCATGACCGGTTCCAGCGCCATGCCGCAGATCGGGCAGCTGCCTGGTCCGGCCTTACGGATCTCCGGATGCATGGGACAGGTGTATGTCACTCCGGATGTATCGCCCTGCAGCCGTGTGGTGGCCAGGGGGGCAGCCGCGGGCTTGCCGTGCCCGGTGTGGGCGCAGCAGGATTTCGCCGGAGCCGCAGCGTCATGGTCTGCGGTGGCATGGTGCATGTGATCCTTCATGTGTCTTCTTCTCCAAGCGCCTTCAGGATCGGGCAATCCGAGGTGCGGCCATGACCCGGGCAGGCGGCGATCAATGTCGTCAGCGCATCGCGTACCTTGTCGAGCGCGGCGATGCGCTGCTCGACATCGGCAAGTTTCGCCTGGGCAGAGCGTTTCACGCGCGCCACGTCGCGCTGGGCGGTGATCGCCAGCAGTTCGCGCACTTCCTTCAGCGAGAAACCCAGTGCCTGCGCACGGCGGATGAAGCGCAGCCTTGTCAGTTCATGCGTGGTGTAGCGCCGGTAGCCGGATGCGAGGCGGCGGCTCGGAGCCACCAGGCCGGCACGTTCGTAGTAGCGGACCGTGTCGATGCCGACGCCTGCCAGCTTCGCCAGTGTGCCGATGCCGATGGACTCCATGAAGTGCTCCAGTCTGATGGCGTGATTCTGGAGTATGGACCCTGGTCCAGAGTCAAGATGCGGCGGTTACTGCTCCGGGGAGTACAGCAGCGTCAATACAGCCGTGACGCCGAGCGCGGCGCCAATCAGCAGGGATTCCAGCAGCAGTGTCGTCCGGAAGGCGCGGCCCGCCACGGCATCACCGTGGGCCAGCCTGGGGCCAAACCGCCACCTGTTCAGTGCGGCAAGCCCCATCAGCACCGCAAACAGGCCGATCTTGGCAAGCAGAAGCCTGCCGTAGGGGGATTGCAGCGCTGCCGCGTCGGGCAGCAGCAGCGCGGCCATCATCGCACCCGCGACGAACAGCGCGGGGACCAGCAGCAGTGCACGCGCCGAGAATCGCGCGACGATGCCTGCGACAACGACGGCGGGCTCACGCCGGCTGATCTGCCAAAGCGGCCACAAGGCTCCGAACCAGAAGGCCAGCACCGCCAGGTGCAGCAGCAGCAGCGGCACCAGCCAGAAGCGCTGCGGGTGTGCGGCGGTGTGGCCAACCAGCACGAAACCCAGCAGGGTGATTACCACGCCGGGCAGCGCGATGCGCATGCCGTGGTGATGGCGCGCCAGCAATCCCGTGAAAATCAGGACCAGGCCGATGAGCTTCCATGCGCAGGCCAGGGCAGGTCGGGAATGCATTGCGAGCGACCGCAGGGAGTCATCGCGCCATCCGGCCCAGTCGCCGGCCATGCGGACCGGCTCCAGCGCGAACTGCGCCGCAACCAGTGCCGCCGCAATCCATGCCATATGCAGGCCGAAGCGGTGTGCTACTTGCGCGGTAACCGTCAACGACCGGGCAAAGCCGGCAACGAACAGCGTCGCCCCCGCCGCCTGGAACAGCGCGATGAAGCCAAGCGCCCGCAGTGTGGCCGAGACGCCGTCGGCGCTCACCGCCTAGTGCTGGTGCTCTGCGTGATCGTCTGCGGGCGCCGCCGGTGTGGTGGTTTTTGGCGCCTTGTCGGATACGGTGAAGTGCAGGCTGCCGCTGACGATGTGTCCGTCCGTGCCCATGGCGCGCCAGGTAACCGTGTACTTGCCGGCCGACAGCTGCGGAGCCGCCACCATCACATGGGCCGATGCCGCAGCCGGCAGCGGCTCGATTTTCTGCGCGGCTTCGCCTTCCTTCTCGATGCCCAGTGCGGTCAGTCGCGCGGCTTCCGAGAACATGAACATCAGCTGCCTGGGCGCCTGTACGGTGCTGCCCTCGGCCGGCATGGTTTGTGTCACCTGCGTGTGTGCCTCGGCAAGTGCTGCACAGCAAAGCAATGCGCTGCCCATCAACCATCTGGATCGGATCATGACCTGCTCCTTGCGCAAATCGCGCCAGCCATCAGTATGCACTCTGGACCCGGGTCCAGAGTCAAGTGGCGAGCCGGAGCGCCAGCCCAGCCAGGGCGCAGGCGACGATCACGCGCACAACGCCTTGCCGGTAGCGTAGCAGCGCGACAGCCGCCGCCAGCGCAATCAGGACTGACCGCCAGTCGATGGAGCCTTCGATTCCGGACGGCCAGAAGACATGCCATGCGAAGAACACCGCCAGATTGGCGATCACACCGGCCACTGCAGCAGTAATGGCGGTCAGCGGCGCGGTGACCCGCACTTCGTTGTGGGTGGACTCGACCAGTGGTCCGCCGCCGAGAATGAACAGGAATGACGGCAGGAAAGTGAACCAGGTGACCACCATCGCTGCGATGGCGCCAGCCAGGAACAGGCTCTGTGCTCCCAGCCAGGCCTTGACGTAGCCGCCGACGAAGCCCACGAAGGTCACCACCATGATCAGCGGGCCCGGCGTGGTTTCACCCAGCGCCAGGCCGTCGATCATCTGCGCCGGCGTCAGCCAGGCGTACTGGGTTACGGCTCCCTGGTAAACATAGGGCAGCACGGCATAGGCGCCGCCGAATGTGAGCATCGCCGCCTTGGTGAAGAACCAGCCCATCTGCGACAGCGTGTGGTCCCAGCCGAACTGCAGCACCAGGAAGGACATGGGCAGGATCCACAGCAGCAGGCCGATCACCGCGATGCGCAGCAGACGTTGCCAGCGAAACCGGGCGTGCTCCGGCACCGGCGTATCGTCGTCGATGATTGCGGGCATCTGCTTGCCGCCGGCCGCGGTGTGGCTGCTGTTGACGCGAAACTTTTCTGGTGCAAACCGGCTGCCAAGGAATCCAGCCAGGGCCGCCGCGATGACGATCAATGGAAATGGCAGTTTCAGCCACGTGATGGCGAGGAACGCAGCGACCGCGATGGTCCACAGCCATGCATTCTTCAGTACGCGCGAGCCGATGCGATGTACCGCCTGCACCACGATGGCGGTGACGGCGGGCTTGATGCCGTAGAAAAGACCGGCCACCCACGGTTGTTCGCCGTGGGCGATGTATATCCACGACAGCAGGATCAGGATCAGCAGCGACGGCAACACGAACAGCGCGCCGGCAACGATGCCGCCCCAGGTGCGGTGCATCAACCAGCCGATGTAGGTGGCAAGCTGCTGTGCTTCGGGGCCGGGCAGCACCATGCAGTAGTTGAGTGCATGCAGAAAGCGCCTTTCGGAGATCCAGCGACGTTCGTCAACCAGTTCGCGATGCATGATGGCGATCTGGCCGGCAGGGCCGCCGAAGCTGATGAAGCCGAGCTTCAGCCAGAACCCGAGCGCGTCGCTGAAACGCACGGTTCGCGGCGGCGCTTCCACATTGCTGGCGGTCGCGCTGGTCATGGGCCGGCTCGGTCGCTGCCAAAGGCGCTGTGCAGATCATCGAAGATCTGTGCTGCGGCCAGGAACAGTTGCTGGTCGTCGCGAATCCGCTCGCGCATGCCGCGCAGCATGGCCTCCACTCCCAGCGCCTCAGCAACGGGCTGACCGCCTGTGTCGAGATAGTGGACCAGCTGGCCCATGCGGTGGATCGCCTGATCGCGCCCCAGCCCGAAGCTCTCCACGAGAACTTCAAAGGTTACCTTGTCGCCGATGTGGGTGAATGTGGCGCCGTCGTAGTCGAACCCCAGCACCGCGCGGGTGTTTGCCCTGGGCTGGCTGATCCAGCGGAAGCGTGCCCCCGGGTCGATGAACCGCAGGATCAACCAGGCGCTCGCAAGCCGGTCGACCCAGGGTCGGGCGCGGGTCTGCCAGATGCGGCCCTGGTAGTCGGCCCGCACGAGCCGGGGGATGCGCCCCTGGCGGGCATGCGGTTCATCGGCAGCAAATCTTGCGGTTGCCTGGGCCTGCAATGCGTCGAACGCACGACGGGCGCGTTCCAGCTCTGCGGTGGGGAAGTAGTCGATGGCGGCAGTCGCTTCCAGCTCCCGCCGCAGCCGCGCAACGGCAGCCATGCCGCTGGTGGCGCGCGCACGTGGCAGGTTCCGGGCAGCTGCGGCGACCTTGCGGAGCAGCGCACCGTAGACCTTGCTGCGATCGAACAATGACTGGAACCCGGCGCCATTGCCCTGCACGGCCAGCAGCCGCGCTTCGCCCCGCCCCGCAAGAATTTCCCCGCAGAGTGCGCGTAGCGGCTGGTCGAGTTCCGCCCGTGCCGGCAACACGTAGACGCCATCGCGCAGCACCCCGGCGCCCAATGACTGCAGTCCACGCCAGACACGCATGCGCAGGGCGGGTTGCCGGCCGGGCAGGGTGAGAATCAGCAGCAGCCAGTCGGCGCCGGATTTGCTGGACGCGGGTGTCATGTTGTTATACATACTACATATCATGTAGTCATTGAGACTGACAACAAGCGCGGGCTGTGGCCCGCATGGAGAGATCGCCATGACTGAGCCAACACGCCGGGATTTCCTGCACGGCAGCACTGCGCTGTCACTGCTGGCAGCGGCAGGCGCTGCATCGGTCGCGCCCGCAGCCGAGGCGCAGGCCGTGCTCAAAGCCTATGAATACCAGCACGTGCCCATGCCATTGCCCTATGCCAGCGGCAGTCTCAAGGGCCTGTCCGAGAAGCTGATCCAGTCGCACTGGGAAAACAATTACACCGGTGCGGTGAAGGCGCTGAATACGCTGCGCGGCCGGCTGCTACGCGCCGTGGGCGACGCCGACACGCCACCGTATGTCTACACCGGGCTCAAGCGCGAGCAGCTGCTGCGCACGGGATCAGTGGCGCTGCATGAAATCTACTTTGCAGGGCTGGGTGGTGACGGCAAGGCCGGTGCCGCGTTGCGGTCAAGGATCGCGGATTCCTTCGGCAGCTACGACGCCTGGGAGTCGGAATTCCGCAAGATCGCGCAAGGGGTGGCGGGCGGTTCGGGCTGGGTGATGCTGGGTTACAACCATTCGCTCAAGCTGCTCGAGAACTACTGGATGGCCGATCATGCCACTGCGCCAGCGAACACCACGCCGCTGCTGGTGCTCGACATGTATGAGCACGCCTTTGCGATGGACTATGGTGCAGCGGCCGCACGTTACATCGATGCGTACTTCGCCAATATCCAGTGGGATGCGGTGAGCCGGCGGCTGCAGGGAATATAGGCTCGCCCGGCTTGCCATGACGTGATGGCAAAGCGGGTCCCCGATCAGAAGAACCGGGGACCCGCGTTCAATCAGTCAGCGCCGGGTCAGTAGTTCTGACCAGAGCACTTCTTCGTTGCCTTGTTGTAGTTGCCGCACTTGAGTACCACCCAGTCGGCCTCGATGTCCTTGCTGCCTGGGAGGAAGTCCGACCAGGCATCGCCAGGCACCAGGCCGGGCGTCTTCCAGACGGTGTCGAACTGGCCATCCGCACGTACTTCACCGATCAGCACCGGCTTGGTGAGGTGATGGTTCGGCAGCATCTTGGCGATTCCGCCCGTCAGGTTGGGGGTCTCCAGACCGATGATCGCCGCGCCCACCTTGTCGGGCTCGGTTGACTTGGCTTTCTCGACCGCCTTTACCCACAGGTTGAAGCCGATCAGCGTGGCTTCCATCGGGTCATTGAAGGTGCGCTTCGGGTTCTTGGTAAACGTGTGCCACTTGCCGATCCACTCGGTGTTCAGCGGCGACTTGACGCTCATGAAGTAGTTCCAGGCAGCCAGATGGCCCACCAGCGGCTTGGTGTCGAGGCCCGAGAGTTCTTCCTCACCCACCGAGAACGCAACCACCGGGATGTCTTCCGCGGAGATCTTCTGGTTGCCCAGTTCCTTGTAGAAGGGCACGTTCGCGTCGCCGTTGATGGTCGACACGACCGCCGTCTTCTTGCCCGCCGAACCGAACTTCTTGATGTCCGCCACGATGGTCTGCCAGTCCGAATGACCGAACGGCGTGTAGTTGATCATGATGTCGGTAGCGGCCACGCCCTTGGACTTCAGATAGGCTTCCAGGATCTTGTTGGTGGTGCGCGGGTACACATAGTCCGTGCCGGCCAGCACCCAACGCTTCACCTTGATGTCATTCATCAGGTAGTCGACGGCAGGAATTGCCTGCTGGTTCGGCGCGGCACCGGTGTAGAACACGTTCTTGGACGACTCTTCACCTTCGTACTGCACGGGGTAGAAGAGCAGGCCATTGTTCTTCTCGAACACCGACAGTAAGGACTTACGCGACACGCTGGTCCAGCATCCGAATACCACGGCCACCTTGTCTTGCAGAAGCCGCTGCTCGGCCTTCTATGCGAACAGCGGCCAGTTGGCGGCCGGATCAACAACGACGGCTTCGA
>JAATEY010000265.1 GCA_015655465.1 Gammaproteobacteria bacterium
GCAACGCGCCTATCCGGCAAGCGTCGACTCGATCCCGACCTCCGCCAACCAGGAGGATCATGTGTCGATGGCTGCGCATGGCGCGTGCCGCCTGTTGCCGATGATCGAGAACGCCACCGCAGTCATCGGCATTGAACTGCTGATGGCCGCGCAGGGCCTCCACTTTCGCGTGCCGCTGAAGTCCAGCGAGCCGCTGGAGGCCGCGCTCGCCACGCTGCGCGCCGAAGTGCCGACGCTCGACGACGACCGCTATATGTATCCGGACATGGAAAAGGCCATCGCGCTGGTCCGCAGCGGCCAGGTCGCAGGCGCTGTGGGCGTGCACCTGCCGCAGGTCTCGGCGGAGGCAGCTTGACCGACTGGCTGTCCATCACGCGCGGCGATGCGCCTCTGCTGCTGTCGATGCCGCACTCCGGCACCGGGTTGCCGGGACTCGAGACGCGGCTGGTGTCGCCATGGCTGGCGCGCAAGGACGCCGACTGGTGGATTCCCAGGCTTTACAGTTTCGCTATCACACTCGGTGCAACCATCGTGCGCACCACGCTGTCCCGCACCGTGATCGACGTGAACCGCGACCCGTCGGGCCAGCCGCTCTATCCCGGGCTTGCTGCCACCGGGCTCTGCCCGATCACGACCTTCGACGGGGAACCACTGTATCTGCCCGGCCAGGAACCCGCGGCGCAAGAGATTGCCGACCGCCGCACGCGCTACTTCGACCCGTACCACGCCGCGCTGCGCGAGGAGTCGGACCGACTGCTGCGCCGCTACCGGCGCATCGTGGTCTACGACTGCCATTCGATCCGCTCCGGGATCCCGCGGTTGTTCGAAGGCGAGCTTCCGGAACTCAACATCGGCACCCACAACGGCCGCTCCTGCGATCCTGCGCTCGGCAAGGCCGTCGAAGAGGTCTGCGCCGCCTCCGGCTTCAGCTACGTACTGAACGGGCGTTTCCAGGGCGGTCATATCACCCGCAGCCTGGGAAACCCGGGACGCGGGCTGCACGCGGTGCAGATGGAACTGGCCTGCCGTAGCTACCTGCGCGAACCAGGCGGCCCCATCACGCCAGACAACTGGCCCGCGGCCTATGACTTCACCTACGCCGCGCCCCTGCGCCAGGTGCTGGAGCGCATGCTGCAGCAATGCCTGGCGTGGGCCAACGGACCCCATGACCCACAACGGCAGGCAAGGCGCATGACCCGCATCGACAAGTCCCGTGTAATCCGCGCCCCTCATGGCACGACACTGACCGCCAGGAGCTGGCTCACCGAAGCCCCGCTGCGCATGCTGATGAACAACCTGGATCCTGATGTGGCGGAGCGGCCGGAAGAACTGGTCGTATACGGCGGCATCGGCCGCGCTGCACGTAACTGGGAGTGCTTCGACCGCATCGTGGCGACACTCACGCGCCTGGAAGACGACCAGACGCTGCTGGTGCAGTCGGGCAAGCCGGTCGGCGTGTTCCGCACCCACAAGGATGCGCCGCGCGTGCTGATCGCGAACTCCAACCTCGTGCCACACTGGGCCAACTGGGAGCATTTCAACGAGCTCGACCGCAAGGGCCTGATGATGTTCGGCCAGATGACAGCCGGCTCATGGATCTACATCGGCTCGCAGGGCATCGTGCAGGGCACTTACGAGACTTTCGTCGAGACGGGTCGCCGTCACTATGGCGGCAACCTCAAGGGCAAGTGGGTGCTCACAGCCGGCCTTGGCGGCATGGGCGCCGCACAGCCTCTGGCCGCGACCATGGCGGGCGCCAGCTGCCTCGCCATCGAATGTCGTCAGGCCAGCATCGATTTCCGCCTGCGCACGCGCTATGTGGAGGTCGCGGCAAGGGATCTGGACGACGCGCTCGCCATCCTCGAGAACGCAAGACAGACCGGCAAGGCGACCTCCGTTGCGCTGCGCGGCAACGCTGCCGAAGTGCTGCCGGAGCTGCTGAAACGAGGTATCCGTCCAGATGCCGTAACCGACCAGACTTCCGCTCACGACCCGGTCAACGGCTATCTGCCGATCGGCTGGACCGTCGAGCAGTGGGATGAGAAGCGCGTCAGCGAGCCGGCTGCGGTGGCGGCGGCTGCCAGACTCTCGATGGCGAAGCACGTGGAGGCAATGCTTGCGTTCCACCGGCAGGGCATCCCCACTTTCGACTATGGCAACAACATCCGCCAGGTTGCCTACGACCAGGGGGTGAAGGACGCGTTTGCCTTCCCCGGCTTCGTGCCGGCCTATATCCGTCCGCTTTTCTGCCGGGGGATAGGCCCGTTCCGCTGGGCGGCGCTGTCGGGGGACCCGCAGGATATATACAGGACCGATGCCAGGGTGAAGGAGCTGATCCCGGACGATCCGCACCTGCACAACTGGCTCGACATGGCACGCGAGCGCATCAGTTTTCAGGGCCTGCCGGCACGCATCTGCTGGGTTGGCCTGGGCGAACGTCACCGCCTTGGACTTGCATTCAACGAGATGGTGGCCAGTGGCGAACTGCGGGCTCCGGTCGTCATCGGCCGCGATCATCTCGACGCAGGCTCGGTGGCCTCGCCCAATCGCGAGACGGAAACGATGCAGGACGGTTCTGATGCCGTGTCGGACTGGCCGCTGCTGAACGCCCTGCTGAACACGGCCTCCGGCGCCACCTGGGTATCGCTGCACCATGGCGGTGGCGTGGGCATGGGCTTCTCGCAGCACGCGGGCATGGTGATTGTCTGCGACGGCACGCAGGAAGCCGCTGCGCGCATCGGCCGCGTGCTGTGGAATGATCCGGGCAGCGGCGTCATGCGTCATGCGGACGCGGGCTACGACATCGCGATCCAGTGCGCACACGAAAAAGGGCTCGACCTGCCGGGCATCACCAGCTGATGTACATCGTGCGCGCGGAGCAGTACCGCCGCATGCCATGGAAAAACGGAGGCGGCAGTACCTTCGAGATCGCGGTTTCCCCGCCGCACGCCTCCGTCGACGACATGGCCTGGCGCATCAGCATGGCCGTGGTGGACGCCAGCGGCCCATTCTCCAGCTTCCCGGGAGTGGACCGTACGCTGACCGTACTCGACGGCGCAGGCATGGGCTTGCGTTTCGACAACGCCGGGGAGGATCTGGAACACGTGTTGCGGGCGGATTCGGCGCCATTCACGTTCCCGGGTGACATACCCGCCACCGCCCGGCTGATCGGCGGCACGGTGACGGACTTCAACGTGATGACACGACGTACGCGCTGCAGCCACTACGTGAGGCGGATCGATGTGGCCGGAAGCATGGAGATCGCCACGCTGGCGCGGGATGTAGCCGTATTCTGCTGTGGCAGCGAGGTCTGCTGCGCACTCGGCCAGCAGGTCGAGACCATCCCGCTGCAGGCCCGCGACTGCGCGGTGTCGGACCAATGGCCAACCGTGGTCCGGATCGAATCAAACGGACCCGCCACCGTGCTGCTCGCCGAATTTCATCCTGTCCCACCGCCGCGACGCGTGGCAGCGATGAGGCTCAGGTCGAATCCGGCTTCCTCTGCCTGCTGAATCGGGGTCATGCATGCGCGACCTGTTCGATCAAGGAAAAAGCCCCGGCAGTTTCCCGCCGGGGCTTTTCGTTTCGATCAATGGTCAGGTAAGCGAGTCGCTTACATCCCCATGTCGCCATACTCGCCGGTCGCAGCGGCTCTTCGATCGACCGCGCCAGCAGGCGGATGCCCACGGTCTGGTCTTCGTTGGCGCCTTCCAGATCCTTCAGTGCCTTCAGCACGCGGATCAGATCAGGGCGGTCGCCACCGGGAACCACGCCTTCTTCCACGTCGGCGCCGATCGGCAATCGCCGGATGTGGGGGCGGACGGACAGGAAATTCAATTCGCCTGCCCCGCGCGACTGGTGCGCGTTCGCAGTACACCTTCCGTCAGGCATGCTCCTGCCAATTGGGCTCGAAGATTTCGGTGCCGTCCTTCGGCTGAGCTGCAAACGGTTCGCCGCAATGCTCACAGTGCTCCCGGGTGACAACGCGCTTCCTGCTGCATGCTGGACACGACTCGCGCGCCGGCCATTCGATCAGCGCCAGCATCAGGAGATAGCCGAGCGGGCCGAGCAGGAGAGCGATCCCCATCCATGTGCTCAAATGACCGATCGGGAAGGCATACCTTCTGCCATGCAGAAAGACTGCAGCGGCCGAAATGAGCGCGGACAGGATCGCCAGGGTCCAGCTGGAAGTCTGGTGAGATCCGGAAAATGGCAATCCGACCTGCGACGTTGGTTTGGCGATCTCAAGATACGCCTGGCCGATCAGCGGGGTCAGCGTCGAGTAGATCGCGATCTGGGGCCATGAATTCGTCGGTACGCGATCTGCCGCGGGAAGATTCCAGGAATTCACCATGGTGCCCGCACTGTTGAATTCCGAAATGAGAAATTCACCACTCACGAAGTTCTGGTGGCGGAGGAATATCGGGGCCCCGGGGGCCCGCAGTGCCCGGTAAACCACCAGAACGGGATACCGGGCGGCGTCTTCGACCTGAGGTGCTTCGAGAAGTCTCGTTCCGTCGCGGAGCTGGACGATCACACGCCGCGTCGTCAAGATGACTTCGAATTCCGCGATCTCTCCAGAAATCGCGGCTGTGGCTGCGTTGAGACGCGCCGAACCCGCATCCAGAATCGTTTCTGAGAGATCCCGCTGGAAGACCTTTTCGATTCGCCTGTTGTCCAGATCCACATGGTAGACGGCGTCCTCGAGCACCAGAAGACGCAGGTCAGCATTGGCAGAACTCGCACGCTTCAGCCGCCCTCCAAAAGGACGAGGTTTTGCTTCGCCCGGCGAGAACCCGTCCGGCCCCATCCATCCGATCAGGTGGTGCGACTGGCTGTCATAGGCGGCGATCAGACCCAGGTATTGCACGTAGTGCCAGCTGAGCGGATCGCCAGCGTTGGCACGGCGCAGCAGGCTGAACATCCCGCCGCTTGACCTGAAGGATGGTGCTCCGGGAAATCCTCTCGAGAATGTCGCGGTCAGCACGCCAGCGCTCCGGGTCCGGTCGCGAGTGAAATCTCCGTTCTGCTCCAGCGGGCGGCCGTCCAGGTCGCTGATTTCAATTATCCGGAAGGCGTCGCTCGTGATTTTCACGACCTTGCCATCGCTGTTCACGGTGTAACGGGTGTAAAGGGATCCCCGGGCTGCTTCATCCACTGCGAACCTGTCGATATTCATCAGAAAGAGAAGACATCCGACCAGCGTGATCCCAAGTCCGATTGAAAGTCCCGTCGCGACACGGCCGACTGCTGGCTGACCACTGAACTGGCCGCCCGCTATGAATGTGCTCCACGCTGCCGTTCCGACAATGATCAGTCCGGCAGCGCAAATCGCAATGGCCTGCCAGAATTCCGCGGCAACGGCCCCCTGCAAGACGAGACAGCAGATAGCAGCGCCGATGCCGAGACCACGGCTGACATACCAGCGCGCCTCCCGCATGCCCGTCAGGAATCCCGCGAAGTAAAAGACCAGCCCGGCGAGGAGGTTTGCAATGGCCGGCAATCCGATTCTCCAGTCGAACGGAACCGGCAGATAGCCCGGCGAGGCTATCCAGAACAACGCCGCAGCGACCGGCAGTCCTGTCGAGATGACGTAGAGCAGTACCCCCGCCGCGGCCTTGCCCCAGAACAGCGTGGTCCGGTCAATGGGCCGATGGGCGAGGAATCCCCACTTGTCGCCGCGATTCTCGACCAGCGTCTGAGCCGCCCCTATCACGAGTCCAGCCAGCAGACCGCCAACCGTTGTGATTGCTTCAAGGGAGCCGAACATCCCGGAGAGTTCCACGCCCTGTGCCCGGAAGAGATCGGCGGGGGGTGGAATTTCGTAGGCGAGTGCGGCCGCAAAGCCAAGCAGGACGACGACGGCCCACTTCAGGTTCTCGCGCAGTTCCTTCCGGACAAGCGCCTTGAACATCGATGCGCTCATGATCGGCCTCCGGCTGTTTCGAGAGCCGTTGTGTCTTCGAGGAAGAAGCGGCGTTCGCCGCGATCGCCGAGATAGCCAATCATCGCGTCGTCGAATGCCATCGGCAGTTCTTCCACGGAAGACGCGCCGAGGGTCCGCAGCAACTGCTTTGTCTGGTCATTGACAGCCGCGATGGACAGGCGCAATTCGCCCATCGAGCGCCGTGCATGCAGCAGTCCGGGAAGGGTGGGCAATTGAGCCGGAGGCGCAGCGTTGCCGGCATAGCGCAGGAGAAATTGCCGCACGCGCGCGCGAAACGTTTCTACCTGGCAGCAGGCGCGCAGCACGCTGCCATCGAGGATGCCTATATGGTCGGCGACGCGCTCCACGTCCTCGAGCAGATGCGAAGAGAAGAAGATCGTGCGGCTGTCGCCTCGCGTGACGTAGATCATCGATTCCAGGAGCGAGCGGCGAGCCACCGGATCCAGCCCGAGCGCGGGATCGTCCAGAACCAGCAGTTCAGGTTCGGGCGCCAGCGTGATTGCGAGGGAGAGCCCTGCTCGCTCTCCGCGCGAGAGCTGGCCCGCCCTGGTGCGCGGATCCAGGCGAAAGTGTCCGACCACGGACCGGAAGATGCGTTCGTTCCAGCGGGGGTAGAACCGGGACTGATACTCGCCGCACTGACGCACCGTCATCCAGTCGTACAGTGTGTGCGACTCCGACATGTAGCCGATCCGCGCCCGTGCGTCAGGCGGCAATCGCCGGCTATCGTGGCCAAGCACGGCGGAAGAGCCGCGCGTTGGTTCCAGCAGTCCGAGCAGCATGCGGATGGTCGTTGTCTTGCCGGAGCCATTGCGCCCGAGAAACGCAAAAACGCTGCCACGCGGCACTGACATCGTCACTCCATCCACGGCTTTTCTGTTACCGAAGTAGCGGGTCAGGCCCTTCGTTTCAATCACTGTGTCCCTGCTGTCTGTGTGCGCGCTCATCGCGACCCTCCGCCGCCGTGCTTCGAATTGCCCGCAGCCATGTCCCTGGTCTTCCTGGCCACCACTTCCACGATTTCGTCTGCGGTCAAACCCAGCCTGAAGGCCTGTGACACCAGCGAACACACGGCCTGATCGATGCGCCGTGTCCGTTCCGCGCGGCTGTCGATCTGCCGGCGCTTCGACACGAACATTCCGCGCCCCGGCCGCGACTCCAGAATCCCTTCGCGCACCAGCTCGCCATAGGCGCGGCCCACGGTGTTGGGGTTGATCAGCAGTTCTTCCGCCAGCGCCCGGACGCTGGGAAGCATCTCGTCCTCGGCGATGCGGCCCGCCGCAATGGCGGCGCAGACCTGGTCGACGATCTGCTGGTAGATCGAGACGTTGCTGCCGGTCTGGATTGAAATTGTTACGGGCATTACTGTTGTGTACTAGTTGAATTAGTACACTAGGTCAGCAGGGCCTTGCTGTCAAGGAAAGCGCTCATCAGCGTTGTAGCCGTATGCGCCCTTGCCCGCCTTGACGGCGTTCAGGACCACCGCGGCGTCTTCGCCCGCGTTCTCCACGATCTGCCGCAGCGGCTCCTCGATCGACCGCGCCAGCAGGCGGATGCCCACGGTCTGGTCTTCGTTGGCGCCTTCCAGATCCTTCAGTGCCTTCAGCACGCGGATCAGGGCGGTGCCACCGCCGGGAACCACGCCTTCTTCAACGGCGGCACGGGTTGCGTGCAGCGCGTCTTCGACGCGGGCCTTCTTTATCCTTCATCTCGACTTCCGTCGCAGCGCCGACCTTGATCACGGCCACGCCACCGGAGAGCTTGGCTACGCGCTCCTGCAGCTTCTCCTTGTCGTAGTCGCTGGTGGCTTCTTCCACCTGCTGGCGGATCGACTCGATACGACCCTTGATGTCGGCACTTTTGCCGGCAGCGTGTTTGCGGCCGGTCGCTCGGCCAAAGTTGTGGACCGAATCTATATGTCAGGATTCTGGTGGATTCGAACCCTGCCGGGCTCGATGATCCAGAGTTCCGCTCCCAATTCATGCGCGGACAGCAACGCAATGAGGTCGTGGATGCGGTTCTCGACGGCCCCAGCCCCCGCCCGCGGCGCGACTTCCAGTATCACGATGCCGGCGGAGCGTTCCGGCGGGAATCGCAGCACTTGCCCGAAATGGTGATCCAGCGTCACCAGCACCCGCTGTTCGGCAATGCAGACCTCAAACAGGTTCTCGTCGGTCGTGCCATTCAGCGACTGCAATGCCACGGTGGAGACATCGTGTCCCGCGTCCCGCAGCAGTCGCTCCGCCTTGCGGCCGATGTTTTCATCCAGCTTGAATTTCACGCCACGCGTTCAGTCGGAACCGGGATGATCCGTTCCCGCGCGGCTTCGGCGCCATATGCCATCGCCGCGCGAATATCCTCGTGGGTGAGCTGGGGGTAGTCGGCGATCAATTCGTCGGCAGTGACGCCGGATGCGAGCTGATCCAGTATCAAGGATACCCAGAGACGGGTTCCACGAATTGTCGGCTTGCCGAAGCAGATGTTCGGGTCGATGCGGATTCGGTCCAACAAGGGATTCATGATGGCAGGCTACTCTCTGACCGGTCAGGTTTCCAGCACTTGCCCAGGCGGATAGCGGGTGGAAATTCAACCCACCTGCCCCGCCCGAATCGTTTCGGGGAACGGGCCTTATGTCCAGCCGCTGGCTGGTTCCAGCGGGCCGGATCGATCAATCCGACGCGTCGAATTGCCCCCGCAACTCCCGAATCCCTTGGTGATCACCACCTGAGGCACGCCATCTGCCTGAAGTCTCGCCGCCTGCGGATGGCCGGCGCAGCCCCGCCCTCCCCGCCGCAGCGGGCGCAGGCTTCGATCTCGACTATCGAACACCCGCTTGAGCCGTCGCGGTACGGGGTCTTGAGTTGATAGCGCACTTGCTCGGATGAGCTCAGTGTTATGCGTTCGGTGGCCACCGGCGGACGACTCATGCCTTCGCCGTGCCCGGCTTTCCGACAGGCCCAGCCAACGCAAAAGCTCCATGTGGCAGAAACGAGCGCGTGGAGCACATGCGCCGCGCAGACACGCTCAGCCTGTCGGGGCGGGCAGATTGCCGTAGCCGGCTTTCACATGTCCCTCCACCGAATCGCAATGCCTGCCCGGCGGGGGCGGCTTGCGATCCGGACACCTGAAAACCGGACCCGTGCGCACGCCATCGCGCGTGCCGTCGCGCCTCGGATGCAGCGCGATGGTGAACACGGTGCCGGGCTTGAAGGTGTTGATGCTGATGCCCTCCAGGGCGGTCATCGCGGCCCCTGTGGGAAATTCGGCCCGCCATCGCAGGGGCTTGCCATCCGCATCGCGCTGCACGCTCCTGTGCGTTTCGTTCAGTGGCGCGAAGTAGATCACCACGTGATTCTCGTCCGGGTGAAAGTCCACGACGGCGCCGGTGAGCACCTCGGTCCTGTCCGCATCGAAAGCGGCGGCAGAGTGATGTGCGCCGAGCGGTGCGGCGCCAGCCAGCGTGAGGATCGCGACCGCACACAGGCGATGTCGATTGCATCGCTTCTTCATGACTATTCCTTTGCGTTCTCGCCGTTGAAATCGAACGTGTCTTTCGCCTCGGGTTTCGTCATGCCCTGTTCGAAGTATTTCTCCCACAGCTTTGCCCATGGCCGGCCGTAGATGTCGGGCATTTCGTACTGGACCGTCTGGCCGGGCGAGACCGGCGTCTGCCGACCCTTGATGGGCAGCAGCGTCGGCACGCATTCGATGTACTGGTTGTGGTGCCGTTGCTCTTCCGAACCGACGAAACCAAAACCGAAGCCGTAACGCTCCGGATCGCCGGGTGCGATCTTGCGAAAGGTGCGCACGATGCGGATCGGCTCGACCAGCGCCTCGGGGTCGTAGAGCACCGCCTCGTGAGTGAACTGCGCGATCCTGCCCGTAGCGTCGCGCCGCGGCGTGTAGATCTCGATGGTCTGCATTTTCCCCGAGAACTCGAAGGCGCCGTGCACGGTCCAGGGCTGGATGTTGGAGGTCCAGGTGATGAGCACATCGCCGTCCCAGAAGCCGATGGTCTCGCCGTACCAGCGTGGCACGTCGGCGCCGAGGCGCGGCACGGCGCCGGACAGGTCGAACTTGCTGCCGACGTGGATGCTGGTGACGAAGTTGCGCGCATTGCTGGTCAGGATCTGCACCAGTTGCGGCGTCACCATGACCTGATGCACCGAGGAGATGGCGTTGCCGTGCCACCGGCGCATGAAACCTTCCGGCCAGCAGTAGGCCGCGGGGAACTGCGGGGCGTTGGTGTTTCCCTGGTGGTAGAGATCCTGCACCAGGCGCATCTGGTATTCGGGCGTCAGCAGCGACAGGATGGTAGGCACCTGGCTGGCGAGCCGCGCGCTGTACCAGTTCCCGTAATAATCCGGTGGATAGTATTGGCCTGTCCAGTCGCCGGGCACCGTGGCGTAACTGTGCTCGGTCGGACCGCCGCGGCGCCTGGTTTCCGCCAGCAATGCCTCGTAGTGTTCCTGCGCAGTCTTGAAAGGATAGGGACTGACGATGGCCGCGCGCGGATAATCGCGGTCGCAATAGCCCCAGGCTGCCGTGTGCGGCGGATGATCGCCGGCAACCGGTGGAAATCCGCCGGGGCCATTGTAGGCACCGTTCTGTATTTCCACACCCATGGGACTGTTGCAGCGCCAGTAGCGCGGATCGCTCCACAGCGCCCGGTCCTTGTAGAAATCCTTCGAGGTGAACAGATCCACCGGCAGCGGTTCAATGCCCGGAGGAGCCGCGCCATTCCAGGCCGTGCCCAATTCGGTGGTCTCCGTGATTCCCTGCGGTGCGGGCCGCATCGGGCCGACGATCGGGTATGCGCGCAGGAATTCCAGAACCCGCTGCGCCGTCAACTCGGGTCCGCGGCGCTTGAAGTCCTCCGGATTCCGCTGTATCTGGGGTAGCAGGACCTTCTGCATGTATTCATCCAGCGATGGCAAGGTTGCCGCCAGTGGCGCGCCGCGCCCGACGCTCCTGAACACCGGATCAGCGGCTCCCTGCATGGACTTGAGCCGCATTGACACAAAGACAACGGCGGCAATGGCCGCCGCCGCCAATCCGATCACCCAGAACTTCTTCCGCATTGCCTGGTTCTCCTTTCATCTGCTTCATGACGGGAATTCAACTGCCATCGCTGCTGGACCCTGTCATGCGCTGGCCGTGCCCGGCTTGATGTTGGAGTTCATGCGGAAGAGATTGATCGGGTCGTACTTCTCCTTCAGCTTCACCAGGCGGGGATAGTTGTCGCCGTAGGCGGCGCGTACGCGCTTTTCGCTGGCATCCGGTACGGAGTTGACGTAGTGGCCCCGGGTGAAGGGTTCCACACCGCTCCACAGGTCGCGGGCGGCTTTGCCGCCTTCCTCATCCTTCGCCGGGTCGGTCCACTGCACAGTCGAGAGGAGGTCGTACTTCGCGGGCCGGTTCCAGTAGGCCGTGGCTTCCTGCTTCACGCGCGCTACCGCGCCGCCCATATCGCCGAAGCCGGTCAGGGCTTCGAAGTGGTTGGGCACGGCGTCGAAACGCCGGACGATCTCATCGAACAGCGCCTGCGGCGTGCTGTCCAGGAATCCTGATTCAAACCACGCCTTCACGTCATTCGGCACGGCCACGGCGGCGCCCTCGGAGCCCTGCGCGGCCACGTAGGACACCGACGCGATCGTGTCGAGCAGCGGCTTGCCGATTTTGTCGAGCGGTTCGATCAGCTTCTGCCCGACAGCCGGATCCTCGCCGGTGTAGTCCACGTTCCACCTGGCGTAGCGCCCCGGGTTCTCGCCCGTCACCACGTTGATGATCTCGACTCTCTGCCACAGCTCGTCGGGCGCCTTTTCGGCAAGGTCGGTCGCCGCGGCGAACAGGCTGCGCACCTGGGCATAAGGGAATACGCGCTGGCCGCTGAGGACCTTGTGTGCCAGCGGATGCAGGCGGTACTGGAAGGAAGTGACGACACCGAAATTGCCGCCGCCGCCGCGCAAACCCCAGAACAGGTCCGGATTCTCCTGCAGGCTGGCATGCCGCAGCTTGCCGTCGGCGGTGACGACGTCGATGCCAAGCAGGTTGTCGATGGCAAGGCCGAAGCGGCGCATCAGCCGTCCCATCCCGCCGCCGAGCGTCAGGCCCGCGATGCCGGTATCTGCAGCGGTGCCCAGCGTGGTCGCAAGGCCAACGGCCTGCATCGCCTGATCGAGTTCTCCCAGCAACACGCCGCTCTGCGCCTCGGCCCGCAGCCGCTTTGCGTCGACCCGGATGGCCTTCATCGGCGTTACATCGATCATCAATCCGCCCTCGGGAGCGGACTGTCCGGACAGGCTGTGCCCGCCGGCGCGCACCGCGGTGCGCAGCCGGTGCGCGCGGGCGAAGTTCACCGCGTGGATGACGTCCTGCGCGCTGGCGCAGCGCGCGATCAATGCCGGGTGGCGGTCGAAGGCGGGGTTCCAGATGCGGCGCGCGGTGTCGTAGCCTTCGTCCGCCGCCAGCAGCAGCGGACCGCGCAGCGCCTTGCGCAGATCCTTGATATCGGCCGCCGCCAGCGAGACCGGGTTGCCGGCCAGGCCGATGGCATCCACCCGTGCCGGAATGGCTGCCGGCTTCGAGGCATCTGCCCATACCCGCCGCGCTGGCGCCACGGCAAGCGCCGTCGCCGCCAGGGTGGAGCGCATGAATGCGCGCCTGCCCAAGGCGGCGCCGGTGGTTGTGTTCGTAGCGTGATTGCCGTCGGTGGTGGCCCGGGCCTGTTGCCACGGATCGAACGTCGTGCGGATCATCATGATCGCTTCTCCCTGGTGTTGGCTGTGCGTAATGCAGGAGCCATGCCAGGTGGCGCAGGATCCGCGAGCCTGCAATCCGTGTCTCGCGGAAGAAAAAGCCGCGTGATATTGCGTTTGCGAACCGTGCCGTATTGTCCGCGCGCTGTCCGCCGGAGTGTCCGCGGACGATACGAATCGCGCGCGGTCCGTTCCGGTCTGCCGCCGGACGGAGGCTACTGCCTCGTCGCCGTGACCTTGCGCTGGGGAGGAGGGAGAGGCGGCGCAGTGACCGTTCCCGTGAGCTTGCCACCCGAGTGGCGGAGCACGTAGTCGACCTCGGAGACGACCCGGCCATCCTGAATGACGCGATTGTGGAATGTGAGCGTATCGCCCCTCACCACCGCGTTCGAGGCCGCAAACGTCAAGGCAGCAGCGCCGGCTGGTGGAGGACCGGCGTTCGGTGGGTCCTTGATGGCAACCGTGTAGGTCCCGCCCGACTCGGACACGATCAGGGTCACTGTGATGAGCGGAGACGTCCCTTCCAGAACCATTGTCCATGCGCCGACGAAGGGCGATTTGGCAGGCGCGGATGCGCCCCAAGCGTCGCCCGAAAGCGCGACAAGCAAGACCCCGGCTGCAAGCAGATGCTTCATGACGGCTTCCCTCCCAGTCGAAGCGTTGTTCGTGATATCGGGCAGGACAGCATATCGCGGCGCGAGCAAGGTTTCCGGATCGTCCGGCACGGTCCGGAACCGGCGCCGAGGTGTCCGCACATTGTCCGCACAGTTGTCCGCGGACAGCGCGCCTCTCGGCCGGCGACGCCCGGACCCTTTCACTTGCGGCCTTGCCCAGCCATGAGGCATTGGCACGCGCTTTGCCTCTGTCATGTCAGTGATGGATATCGCCGCCCTGTTTTCCGAGCCCAGCCCCGGGACCGGCAGTTGGCTGCTGCGCCGCCAACAGTCCGGTGCTCTATGCTCCGGCTGCCGGCAGCATGCAATGGCTGGCCAAACCCGGCGAGGCAGTGAAGAAGAACCAGGTGCCCGGGATCGTCGACAGTCCCGATCAGGAACGTGCAACAGGGAGCCTCTCATGCTCAGGATGACTCATCTGTCGAAGGCCTACCGCACCGAGGTCGTGGAGACGCACGCGCTGCGCGATTTCTCCGTGCATGTGCGCGAAGGCGAGTTCGTGGCGGTGACCGGGCCTTCCGGTTCCGGCAAGACCACCTTCCTTACCATCGCCGGGTTGCTGGAGGAGTTCACCTCCGGCGAATACCTGCTCGACGGCATCGACGTGCGCGGCATGAACGACACGCAGCGCTCGCGGCTGCGCAACGAGAAGCTGGGCTTCGTGTTCCAGTCCTTCAACCTGATGCCGGAACTGACCGTGGCGGCCAACATCGAGGTGCCGCTGCGCTACCGCCGCATGCCCGGCGCGCAGCGTCGCAAGCGTGTGGCGGATACGCTGGCGCGCGTCGGGCTGTCCGCCCGCGCGAAACACTATCCGTCCGAGCTCTCCGGCGGCCAGCAGCAGCGCGTGGCCATCGCCCGCGCGCTGGCCGGC
>JAATEY010000076.1 GCA_015655465.1 Gammaproteobacteria bacterium
CCGGGCCGGCCGCGAGTCGCGATCAGTTTCTTCAAGGCCAGCTACTACAGCGGCGACATGGCGCTGCTGGATGCCTTGATTGCAGAGATCGAGCGCCAGGGTGCGGAAGCCATTCCGCTGTTCGGGTATCCCGGTGCCGTTTCGTTGCAGCGTCTGCTGCTGGATGCCTCGGGCAAGGCGCGCGCCGATGTCGTGCTGGGCAGCAACTTCAACTTTTCGGATTTCAATGCTGCCGACCTGCTCGGCCAGGTCGGCATTCCTGTCATCAATCTGGTGACACTGTATGGACGCAGCGAGCAGGAATGGCGCACTTCGAAGTCCGGCCTGTCACTGTTCGAAGGCACGTTCAACCTGGCGGTACCGGAGCTGGCCGGGACGACGGCCCCTACCGTGGCCGGCAGCAAGGAGAAGATCCGTGATCCGCTGACCGGGCTGTATGCGGTGGTGACACGGCCCATACCGGGCCAGACGGCATTGGTCGTGAGCCGTGCCCTGCGCCATGCAGCACTGCGCCAGAAGCGCAACGCCGACAAGCAGGTTGCGATCCTTTACTACAACTATCCGCCCGGCAAGGCGGGCATCGGTGCCAGCTATCTCAATGTGGCGGATTCGCTCGCCAACATCCTGCGCAGACTTTCCACGGAGGGTTACGACCTGGGTGGCGCGCCTCCCGATGCGGAAAAGGTTCTCGCGGACATCACCAGGGCGCGTAACGCAGGTTCGGGCGCTCCGGGCGACCTGCAGGCGGTGCTTGCTGATGGCGCCACGATCCAGGTACCGCTGCGCGACTATCGCGAATGGCTGGATTCGCGTCCTGCGCTCTTGCGCAACAAGATCATCAAGGACTGGGGCCCGCCTGCGAAAGCCACCTACATGATGACCGGGCGCGACGCCGCAGCCAGCGTCGTCATCCCCGCGGTTCGCTACGGCCGCATTGTTCTCATGCCGCAGCCAGCCCGCGGCTGGGGCCAGGATATGGACAAGCTCTATCACGCAAGCGATCTCGCCCCTCCGCATCAGTACGCGGCGGTGTATGCATGGCTGCGCAATGGGTTCCGCGCCGATGCGATCGTTCACCTGGGTACGCATGGCACGCTCGAGTGGCTGGATGGAAAGGACGCGGGACTCACACCGGAAGATGCGGCGGATGCGCTGATCGCAGATCTGCCGAACATCTACATCTACAACGTCGACGTCGTCGGGGAGGGGCTGGTTGCACGTCGCCGCAGCATGGCGACTCTCGTCGACCACATGGTGCCGCCGTTCCGCAAGGGTGGCTTGACCGCGGAGCTGGCCGCACTAAGCGAGTCGATGAACGATCACACGCTGAATGAGACCAAGAATCCTGAACTCGCTGCCGTGTACGCGCGACAGGTACAGGAGCAGGCGGTCAAACTCGGCCTTGGCAAGGACCTCGGGCTGAATCCTGCCAATGCATGGAGCGACGCGCAGTTGCATGAGATCGAGAACTATCTGCTCGAGCTCAAGGGGCAGAACATTCCGTATGGCCTGCATGCGTTTGGCCGGATACCGGAGAAGGCGCTGCGGGACAGCACGATAGAGGCCATCGTCAGTGCTGACCGCAGCCTGTTGCCCGAGCCGCGCAAGGTGCTCGCCGCCGATATGGAAGGCAGGATCCTGGCTTCCGGTCCGCGCGAACTCGACAGCCTGGTGCGCGCACTGGCTGGCGGATTCGTTCCGGTCGGCAACGGCGGCGAGCCGATCCGCAATCCCGATGTCTATGCGACCGGCAAGAATTTCTATGGCATCGATCCCGACCGCGTGCCGAAGCGCGCTTCGTG
This sequence comes from Gammaproteobacteria bacterium, assembly GCA_015655465.1. Taxonomy (GTDB): domain Bacteria; phylum Pseudomonadota; class Gammaproteobacteria; order Steroidobacterales; family Steroidobacteraceae; genus ZC4RG30. The sequence goes on from JAATEY010000076.1 coordinate 1,803, forward strand.
GGATATGGGTGTGAAGCTGGCCGACCAGATGCTGGCCGATCATCTGAAGAAGCATGGCCGCTACCCGGAGAAGGTGTCGTTCGTCATCTGGGGTGACGAGACCATGCGGCATGAGGGCGTGATCGAATCGCAGATTTTCCATCTGCTCGGCACTCGCCCGGTCTGGAACGAGCGCGGCAAGGTGGTTGGCGTGGAGGTCATTCCGCGGGCACGACTGGGTCGCCCGCGCGTGGACATCGTCATCGCTTCTGCCGCGGAAGGCATGTTCAGCAACGTGACCAGGCTGATGGACGAAGCCGTGCAGAAGGTCAAGGCCATCGATGAAGCCGACAATCTGGTGCGCAGGCATTACCTGGCGACAAAGGCCACGCTGGTGGCAAGGGGATACAGGGAAAAGGACGCCGACCAGCTCGCGGGTGTCCGCATCTTCGATGAAGCGCCCGGCAACTTCAATCTCAATACCTCCGGCATCGTTGCAGCCAGCGGTTCATGGGACACGGAAGCCGGTTTCGCCAACGAGTACCTGCGCAAGATGGGCCATGGTTACGGCAACGGCTTCTGGGGCGAGCCGATGGAGGATGTGTTCCGCCTGGCGCTGGCCGGCACCGACAAGCTCGTGCACAGCAGTTCGACGACGTTATATGGCGCGCTCGACAACGATGACATGTTCATGTATCTGGGCGGCCTCGCCGCCGCGGTGCGCAGCATCGACGGCAAGACTCCGGAGCTGGTGGTGACCAACACGCGCGATCCCGGCAAGCCGGAGATGACATCCATCGATGAATTCATCGGCAAGGAGTTCCGTTCACGCTACGTCAACCCCACGTGGATAGAGGGCATGAAGAAGGAGGGCTACGCCGGTGCTGGTGAAATGCGCGCCTTCGTGGAGTATCTGTGGGGCTGGGATGCCACGGTATCCAGCGTGGTCGATGACGCCATGTGGAAGGAGACCTTCGATGTGTATGTCGAAGACAAGTACGGCAAGGATCTGAAGTCGTTCTTTGAAACCCGGTCGCCCTTTGCATACCAGGACATCGTCGCCCGCATGCTGGAGACCGTGCGCAAGGAATACTGGAAGGCGGATCCGGAAACGAAGACAACACTGGTGCGCGAGTTCATCGAGAGCGTCAATGCACATGGCATGAGCTGCAGCGACACGACCTGCGGCAACGCGCGACTGCTGGAATATGCGCTGGATGCAGCGCCGGGCGCGGGCGTCTCCGCCATGGATGTGGACCGTGCGCGTGCCGCAATGGAAAAGGCCATCGGCAAACGCATTGATGCTGCCGCGCGCGAGCTGCGGGAGTTTGCAATCCGCAACGATGCGCGTGAGGCCGCAGCGGCGGGTTCAGGACAAGCCACGGCGGCAGCAGCCCGGGCCGCAGCCAGGGCCGCGGCAGCACCCGGTGCGGCGGCAGGCGCTGCCGCGGAGCTTCGTGGCATCCTTCTCGAACAGGCGAAGCGGACGAAATCATCCGCTCGATCATCGGTGACGGCAGGCGTGGATGCATCGCCATTCGGAATCCTCTGGCTGGCGTTGCCACTGCTCGGCATTCTCCTGTTCTGGCGGCATCGATACCGGCGCGTGCATGCGTGAGCGGGTCCTTTCTGCAGCGTTCTGGGTGCTTGCCTGTGCTGGCCTGACAGGCTGCGGGCGACCCTGGACTCTGAGCCCGTCCGGGCAGTACGCCTACGAACTGAGCCTGGCAAGCGATGCCCACCAGCTGGTGGCGGCATGGCACGGTGGAGATGCCGGCAATGCCATCTGGATCCGGTTGACGGATGACGCTGGCAAGCCGACAGGCTCGCCGATCCGGCTCACCGACGGCAAGCGGGATGCCTACGAGCCGGACATCCAGCTGGTCGGCGACGATCTGCTGGTGGCCTGGTACGAAAAGGACGCACCAACCGGCGCCCTTACTGCGCAGCTGGGGCGATTCAGCCGGCAGGGGCAACGGCGCTGGCAACTGGCGCTGTCAGCACCCGAAGCCAAGGGTCGAAATGCCGTCGTAAGGGTCCATGCCGATCAGGCGTGGGTGGCATGGATAGAAACGCCGATGACGGGTGAACCCGTTTTGTGGACGGCGCGCGTTGGCGTCGATGGGGTGTATGTGCAGCCACCGCAACGCGGGGTCGAGGTGAGCACCGACACATGGAGCCTCAATGCGGCAGTGGACAGGGCGGGCACCTTCCATGTTGTCTATGACGCGCATGTGGGAAGCCGTGCAAAGGAATTGCATCTGCTGACCGTCGGTCCGGAGAGCATGGCCGAACACCTGCTCAGCAGCGACGATGGTCATGATTCCGTCTACCCGGATGTGTCGGTGTCGGGCGATCGCGTCGCCCTGACCTGGTTCGATGGCCGGGACGGGAATTCCGAGGTCTACCTCTTCGCCGGTGACCTCTCCGAATTGCGTTCGCCGGTGGACGCGCGGGGTGTCCGGGTCACCGATACGCCCGGTGAATCCACCGGCGCCTATGTTGCCTGGAACGGCGACCGGCTGGCCCTTGCCTGGTGTGATGACAGTGCAGGGCAGGCCGAGGTCTTCAGCCAGGAATTCAATTCAAAGGGCGTGGCAGTGGCTGCTGCGCATCGGCTTACGCGCAATTCCACCCAGTCGTCGATCCCGGCCATTCGACCCTGGCGGGACGGTTTCGCGCTGGCATGGAACGAATATCGGCAGACCACCGAGGGCGGTCATCCCGGCATCGTCGCTTCGAAGGCCGTAATGACTGTAGTGCGATAGCCGCCGGCCAGTCCTGCCTGCGCAGCGCGATCACCCTGCCGCGCAACTCGTAACCCGATGATCTGAAAGACGTTCCGGACAACGTTATCATGCGTTTGATTACGGTTCTTATGTGAACTGCTGCCGGGCTTCTGCTATCTACACTGCGCACTTGCCGTGCCCGGGGCGCGGGCGGCTTCCACCAGAACAACTCACAGGGTGTCTTACATGAATTCCAAAGTCGGCCTGGCCGTATCCGCGTGTATCTTTGCCGCAATATCAGCACAGGCTGCCGACCAGCCAGATGACGCTTCCCTGCTGGACGAAGTGGTCATTTCGGCTACCCGCGGATCAGAGGCCATCACTCGCGGTTTGCTGGGCGCATCGGTGTCGATCGTGGACGCCGACGACATGCAAGCCCGGCAGGTACGCATCGTTTCCGACGTGCTGCGCGATGTTCCCGGCATCGCGGTGAGCCGTTCCGGAGCGGTGGGCGGCCTGACCCAGGTGCGCATCCGCGGCACCGAGGGCAACCACGCCCTGGTGCTGATCGATGGCGTCAAGGCCTCGGACCCCTATTACGGCGAGTTCGACTTCGGCACCCTGATTGCCGACGACGTGGCAAAGGTGGAGGTGCTTCGCGGTCAGCAGAGCGCACTCTATGGATCGGACGCGATCGGCGGCGTGATCTCGTATACCACCCTGAGCGGTCGTGAAGCCCCTGGTGTCAGCACGCGTCTGGAATACGGCAGTTTCAACACGATGGATGCCGCGGCGCGATTCGGTGGCGAATCCGGCATGCTGGACTACGCCGTCAGCGGCGGCGTGCAGGACACCGATGGCTATGCCACCGCACGCAACGGCAATCGCGATGTGGGCGCCAGGAACATCGCGCTGAGTGGACGCTTTGTCTGGACCGTGAGCGATGCGCTGCGTATCAAGTCCGTACTGCGCCTCAACAATACCAGGGCCGAAAACAACGATCAGGATTACGACTCACCGTACGCGACCGGCACCTACGGCTTCGTCATCGACAGCGACGACTACTACAAGAATCGTGCGCTGGTCGGCATGGTGCGCGCCGAGCTTGGTGCAGCCGGTGATCGCTGGCAGCAGGGTTTCTCCGTGCAGGGCGTCGACGCGAAACGCGACGGATATTCCGGAGGTGCCCGTGCATCCGGAGACAAGGGTGGCCGCTTCAAGGTCACATATGACTCGACCTTCCATTTTGGCAGTGACGCCGTCGCGCAGGTGCTGACTCTGGGTGCCGACTACGAGGACGAGAGCTTCCAGAACACCGCTCCGATCGGTCCGTACCCGGGCATCACCGCGGCACAGGCGGAAAAACACGGCATCGACAACCTCGGGCTGGTCGCGCAGTACAACCTGACGGCCAACGAGCGGCTGGGATTCGGCGCTTCACTGCGCGCAGACAACAACAAGCGTTTCGATGACGCCATGACCTATCGCGTGCAGGGCAGCTATCTGTTCGACAGCGGCACGCGACTGCGGTCCGCAACCGGCTCGGGCATCAAGAACCCTTCGCCGACCGAAATCTTCGGGTACAACCCCGCCACCTATGTCGGCAATCCTGACCTCAAGCCCGAGAAGTCCAAGGGCTGGGAGATCGGTGTCGACCAGCAGCTGCTGGATGGCAAGGTGCTGCTGGGTGCGACCTATTTCGACTCCGAACTCGAGAACGAGATCGACACGGACTGCTCGGGCTACCCGATATGCACGCCGTTCAACCACACAACACTGTCGAAGCAGAAGGGTGTGGAGCTCACTGCCGAAGCGCGCATCGCCCAATGGCGTGTGGTTGCGGCTTACACGGACCTCAACGCGAAGCAAGACTCGGTAGAGGAAGTCCGGCGTCCGAACACCATCGCGAGCCTGAACCTGGGCTGGCGTGCTGCATCGGAAGTCTACGGCGCGAACCTGACCCTGCGTTACAACGGCGACATGCTCGACAGCAACTTCACCGGCAGGGGAGCATCGCGCGTGACGCTGGATTCCTACACCCTGGTGAACCTCGGTCTGGACTGGAAGTTCAACGACAGGACGCAGGTATATGGTCGCATCGAGAACCTCCTCGATGAGGACTATGAGGAGGTCTACACCTACGCAACGCCGGGCCGCGCGTTTTATGCCGGTGTGCGCATGAAGTTCTGATGAGTTTCTGGCGCCGGCCGCAGGCGACGCTGACGCGACGTGCACTGGTCCAGGTGCACCTGTGGACCGGCGTCGCGATCGGATTGTACGTGCTGGTGATCTCGATCACCGGCGCGGCGCTGCTGTTCCGCATCGACATGCAGCGCGCGCTGGATCCGGCGTTGTTCCCACAGCATAGGTCGGGTGCCCTGGTGGCACCCGGCGTCGTTCTGGACAGTCTCGAACGGGCCTATCCGGCGATGCAGATCGCGGGCATCGATGCCCCGACAGATCGCCGTCCCAGCTATCTTGCCTATGTTACGCATGGACAGGACTTTCTCACCGTACTGCTGGATCCGGTCGACGGGCGTGTGCTGGGTACATTGCCCGAGCGCTCATTCATCAGCACCCTGCAGAAACTGCATTTCGATCTGCTGGGCGGCGGCAGGGGCCGCATCGTCAATGGCGTTGGTGCCCTGCTGCTGCTGTTGCTTGCGCTGACCGGCGCAGTGATCTGGTGGCAGGGCGTGGCGCGCTGGCCGCGTGGGCTCAAGGTGAACGCCTCGCAATCGGCACTGCGCGTGAACTGGGAACTGCACAGCGCCACCGGATTCTGGGCGCTGCTGTTCCTGCTGATGTGGGCCATGACGGGACTTGATCTCGCCTTTCCGCAAGCGTTCCGCGCGAGCGTGAATGTATTGTCACCCTTGAGCGCACCGCGGCAGCCGGCATCGCAGCCGCCACAGGCTGGCGCGCAACCTCTGTCGCGCGATGTGCTGATCGCCCGCGCCCAGGCGCAGGTTCCCGATCAGGCTCTGGCGCGGGTGGTGATTCCATCGACGCCGACGGCGAGCTTCCAGGCGCTGTTCGCGCAAGGCTCACCGACCCGCGTGGGTGAGACGTTGCGCACGGTGTATCTGGACCAGTACTCCGGCGCAACCCTGGTGCCTCCGTCCACCACGCGCAGTACGGGCGACGCGATCATGAGCCTGGTCGGTCCGCTGCATACCGGCGGCTTTGGCGGCTGGCCGCTGCGCATTGTCTGGTTCCTGCTCGGGTTGGCGCCAGCGCTGTTGTTCGTCACCGGATTCATTTCCTGGTGGACGCGGGTGGTGCGACCACGGCAGGGTGCCGCATGAGCCAGGGGACACTCACTCAGGATCAGCCAGCGGCAAGTAGTTGCCGAAGACTACTGCGTTACCAGACGAGGTCGTCGGGTACGACGTAATCCTTGTAGGGATCGTCGTCGCTGGGCGGTGCGACGGGCTTGTTGTGGTGAATGAGGGCGCGCTCCACGCGGGCGCGCACCTGCTCACCCACTGCCGCAGGCACGAAGGCATAGCGGCCTTCACAACGCACGATGGCCAGGGTGCCGCACACCAGCTGTTCGCGCAGCGCCGGATTCACGGGCACGCGCTTGATGTTGGTGCCGTCCTGGAAGTTGTAGAAGTCCTCGGTTTCGACGCGCGGCAGCTGGTGGGCGGCCACCAGCTGCTTGATCTCGGCGAACTTAGCCCGCCGTTCGAGCTTTTCCTGCTTGCGCCGGTTCAGTTCGGCGTCCTTCGCGACTTTTTCGGCAGCCAGCCGCTGGGCGGCCAGTTCCTGTGGCGAGGGTCCGGTGGGCTTCTTGCGGCCGCGCGGGGCGGTATAGTCCTTCTGGCGCTGTTCCCGCTCGGCACGCTGCGCCTGTTGTTCGGTCACCAGGCCGGCCTTCAGCAATTGATCGCGTAACGAAAGACTCATGCGCCGATTTTAGCGGCTAACCCTGTTCGGTTACGATAGGCACAATCAAAGGAGCTGCTGCAGATGCGACTGAACCCCCGATTCTGTGCCCTGACGCTGGCCGCAATGCTGCCGCTGGCCCATGCCATTCCCGATGCCAATGGCGTCATCGGCCCTGTTCCCGGGCCGGATATCACCGAGGATGCGGCGATGGCGGCGCGCCTGAACTACAACCTGGGCTTCGAGAGCTACGAGAATACGCTGAAGCTGGAGGCCGGCAGCCCCAATGCGCCTGCGGTGCGGCAGGGTTATACCGAAGCGCGCGACCGGTTTCGCAAGGCGGCCGCTGCCGACCCGAACATGAAAGAGGCCTGGAACATGCTCGGCTTCACCAGCCGGCGCCTGGGTGAATATGCCGAGTCGCTGCAGGCCTACGAGGCCGCACTGAAGTTGCAGCCGGATTACCCCGAGGCCACTGAATACCTCGCCGAACTGTATCTGCTGACCGGTCGTCTCGATGACGCAAAGGTTTCGTTCGCGAAGCTGCTCAAGTTGTCGCCGTCGTATGCCAATGTGTTGCTGCAGTCGATGCGCGACTGGCTGGCGGCGCCAGCCAGGGCTCCTGCAGCGGTCAGCGTTGCGCAGCGCGATGCATTCGCGACCTGGGTGAAGGCCCAGAAGGTCGACCTATAGCAACCGCTCCGCCGCAGCGACGCCAGACAACCAGGCGCCATGCAGGGTGCCGTAGTACTGCGTTGAGCAGGCCTCGCCCGCAAACTGCAGCTGTGGCATCACGGGGCGAGCGAGGATTTCCCGGCAATGTGCCTTGCCGGGCAGCGCGGCGGAATAGGAGCCGCGTGCATGCGGATCCGTGCCCCAGGCGGTCGCGATACTGGCACCGAGTCCACTGACGAAATCCGCGCCGAAGATCCGGCGCAGTTCGTCCAGCGCGAACCGGGTCAGTTCACCGCGCTGTTCCAGTTCCCAGGACAGGTCGCCGCCGAAGTAGGCGCAGAGCAGCGGCTGCCCTGCTGGATACACCACGTAACTGCAGGTGCGTGTGTCGCGGTCGCTGCCGATGAAATGCCGGCTGACGCCATCGGCAAACTGTCCGGCGCCAAGCCGGAAGAACACCTTGTTGGGTACGCCCAGTGGCAGGCTCTGGAAAGCATCGCCGTAAATGGCCGGCAGCGACGGCGTGAAGCGCAGCGCACCCTGCGCCAGCACCGCGGTGGGCAGCGTGATGATGACTGCGCGGGCTGCGACGCGGCCGCTGCTGCAATCGATGCGCAGCAGCGGGCCAGACCAGTCGATGGCCGTGACCGCGCTGCCGAATTCGATCGGCAGACCCGCGGCACCAGCCGCCACCACTGCGCCCAGACCTTCGCGCACCGCCCAGTTGTGGTTCGAATCCGCGTAACGCGCCAGGTCGAGAGTGGAAACCTGGCGGCTCTCCACACCCACCGCCCAGGTCATGATCGCATCGAAGCGCGTCCGGTAGCCGTCATCGGGCAGGATGTCGCTGAGCGGGACATCGCGACCGGCGGCCGCAGTTGCCTCTATCAACTCGTGGTAGTGCAGATGGTTCGCCTGCGCTGCCGCGCTTTCGGCCGGGGTGGGCGCCCGCGCGCCGATGTTCGCCGCCGCGCCCCAGCCTGGTTCGCGGCGCAGGACGGTGAAACCCGCCTCATCCGCCAGCCGCGTCCAGGCGTTTTCCGCGGCGAAATGCAGCCAGGCAGCGCCCATATCGGCAGGTGCGCCCAGCGATTGGTCGGTGACGGCACGACCACCCGCACGGAGGCGGGCTTCGAGTACCAGCACCCGCTGGCCAGCTGCAACGAGCCGCCGCGCGGCCGCTATGCCCGCCGCGCCGGCGCCGACGATGACGGTGTCGAAACTGCTCATGAACGCCCATTCTAGCCGGCAGTCCACAGTCGGTCGGTGCTTGGTAACATGCACACCATGAAACGACTCGAACAGCTGTTGAACAACAACCGGCTGTGGGCCGACAAGGTCACGCACCAGGATCCGGATTTCTTCAAGCGCCTGGTGTCGCAACAGACCCCGCGGTACCTGTGGATCGGCTGCGCCGACAGTCGCGTGCCCGCCAACGAAATCGTCGATCTGGCACCGGGCGAATTGTTCGTGCATCGCAATGTGGCGAACCTGGTGGTGCACTCCGATCTGAACTGCCTGTCGGTCATCCAGTACGCCGTGGATGTGCTGAAGGTGCAGGACATCATCGTCACGGGTCACTACGGCTGCGGCGGCATCGTTGCAGCCATGGGCTCGGCATCGATGGGGCTGATCGACAACTGGCTGCGGCATGTGCAGGACATCCGCGACCGGCATCCGGCATTGCTCGCCGGCGGCGGTCCGGCAGCGATCGACCGGCTGTGTGAACTCAATGTGCTGGAGCAGGCGCTGAACGTCTGCCGCACCACCGTGGTGAAGGATGCCTGGAACCGCGGGCAATCCGTCGCCGTGCACGGCGTGATCTATTCGGTGGCCGACGGCCTGTTGCGCGACCTGAACTTCTGCGCAACGGGTGATGTGGACAGCACCGCCGTGTTCGACGGCGCCGTGGCGCGGCTCGCCTAGTGCGCCAGCGTATCCGCCGCCGTAGCTGCCTTGCGTGAGTGCCCGAACACGCGCTTGATCCAGTGTTCGAAATCGTCCATCAGCGTGTAGATCACCGGCACCACGAACAGCGACAGCGCAGTCGATGCCAGCAATCCGCCGATCACCGCCGCGCCCATCGGCGCGCGGAAGCTGGAATCCCCATGCAGGCCGATGGTGATCGGAATCATGCCGGCCACCATGGCGATGGTGGTCATCAGGATCGGCCGCACGCGCTTGCTGCAGGCATCCAGGATTGCGTCGTAACGCGACAGGCCATGTTCGCGGCGGGCCATCACGATGTATTCCACCAGCAGGATCGAATTCTTCGTCACGATGCCCATCAGGGTGAGCAGGCCGATCAGCGACGGCAGCGACAGGTCCATCTTCAGCAGCCACAGCATCACGATGGCGCCACCCGCCGATGGCGGCAGTGCCGACAGGATGGTGATGGGCTGCAGCATGTCGTGGAACAGCAGCACCAGCAGCGCGTAGATGCAGAAGATGCCGATGACCATCGCCAGGGCGAAGCCGGTGAAGATCTTGCCCATGATCTTGGCTTCGCCGGATTCCACCGGCCGGACGCCGGCGGGCAGGTTCTGCATCGTCGGCAGGTTGTTGGCGATCTTTACCGCGTCACCCAGCGGCACCGGGCCGCGGTCGGCCGAGATGGTGATGTTGCGGCTGCGGTTGTAGCGGGTGATCTGCGAAGGGCCGGCCCCCAGGCTTACATCCGCCACGTTCATCAGCGGCACCGGTCCGTAACGCGAGGGTACCTGCAGCAGCTTGATCTGCTCGATGTCCTTGCGGGCGTTGTCGTTGAGTCGCACGCGGATCGGAAGCTGCCGGTCCGGCAGGTTCAGCTTCGACAGGTTGTTGGTGATATCGCCGCTGGTCGCGATGCGCGTTGCCTGGCTGATCGCCGCAGTCGTTACGCCCAGCTCCGCCGCGCGGTCGGCACGCGGACGGATCGTAAGCTCCGGCTGCAGCAGGCTGGCGCTGGTGGCGACATTGGTGAAGCCCGGTACGTTGCGCAGTTCGCGTTCGACGGCCGCGGCGGTGCTGGCGAGCACGGTCGAGCTGTCGCCGGTGAGCTGGATTTCCAGCGGTCCGCGTCCCGGTGGGCCGTTGCCGCCGCCACCGCTCTGGATGCGGATGCCCGGAATCGAGCGCAGGTCCGAAATCATCTGCTGCTGCAACTCCTGTTGCGACAAGGTGCGCTGTTTGCGTCCCACCAGCGTGATGAACGAGTTGGCGCTGCGCGGGCTGAGCGTGACCGTGATATGAACCACTTCCTTGTACCGGGCAATCCTGGCGCGGATCTGCTCGGCGACCTCACGGGAGTTTTCCATGGTGGAACCCGGTGGCAGGCTCACGCTCAGGCTCACGGAGCCGAAGTCCTCGCTGGGCGTGAAGCCGGTGGGCAGTGTGGTGGCGAGTGCGAATGTTGCAATCATGATTGCGGTGGCGACAGCAACCGTAATGCGCCGATGCCGCAGCGCCGACTGCATCTTTTCCAGGTACCAGTTCTTGAAGCGGCCGGACTGCTCCACATGCGTGTCCGGACGCATCAGCCGCGAGGCCATCATCGGCGTCAGCGCGCGTGCCACCAGCAGCGAGAACAGCACGGCGACAGTGGCAGTGAAACCGAATGGCTTGAAGAACTCGCCCGGGATGCCATCCATGAACGCCACCGGAATGAACACGGCGCACAGCGTCAGGGAGGTGGCGATCACTGCCAGGCCGATTTCGACCGCCGCGTCGGTTGCCGCCTGCAGCGGTGTCTTGCCCATGCGCAGGTGCCGGACATTGTTCTCGACTTCCACGATGGCATCGTCCACCAGCATGCCCACCACCAGCGACAGCGCCAGCATGGTCAGCGTGTTCATCGAGAAGCCGAAGATGTACAGCGCCCAGAAGGTCGGAATGACCGACAGCGGCAGGGCGGCGGCCGAGATCAGCGTGGCACGGATGTCCCGCAGGAAGAACCACACCACGACGATGGCGAGGATGGCGCCTTCGATCAGCATGATCATCGAGCCGTGAAAGCTCTCGCGGACTTCCTTGTCGGCGACCGCGTTGATCTCGGTGATGTGGATGGCAGGATACTTTTCCTGCAGCTCCTTGACGGCGGCACGCGTGCCGTCGGCCACCTTCAGTGCGCCTTCGCCCCAGGAGCGCATCACCTGGAAGCCGATCACCGTCCTGCCATCCAGACGCACTTCCTGGCGCACTTCGGCGGCCTGGTCGCGGACGTCGGCGATGGAGTCGAGCCGGATGTTGCGGCCGTCGCCCAGGGTGATGGGCATGGCGGCCAGTTCCTGCACGCTGCCGATGGTGCCCAGCGTACGCACGCTCTGCTCCTGTGCACCGATGCGGGTTTCGCCGCCCGGCAGTTCCACCTGGGTGCGGACCAGCTGGCTGGAGACATCGCCGGCGGTTACGCCCAGCGCCGCCATGCGATCCGGATCCAGATCCACCCGCACTTCGCGCGAGACGCCGCCGATGCGGCGCACCGCGCCCACGCCGTCGACGCCGCTGATCCCGCGCATCACGTTCAGGTCGACGAACCATGACAGCTCGGTGTCGGACATGCTGTCGGAAGCGACGGCGAAGGTGAGCACCGGATCGCCGGCGGTGGTGGCGCGCGAGATATAGGGCTCGGAGGCATCCAGCGGCAGATCGGGGCGTATGCGCGAGATGGCATCGCGCACATCGTCCATCGCCTGCGACAGATCCGAGCCGAACTGGAATTCGATGTTGGTCTGCGACGAGCCGGTGGTGACGGTGGAGTTGATGGTCTCGATGCCGGCGATGGTGGAGACCGCATCCTCCACCTTGCGGGTGACCTCGGTCTCCATCTGTGAAGGCGGCACACCGGCGTAGCCCACGCTCACGATGATGTACGGGAAGGAAATATCGGGCTGGTTCTGCACACCGAGTTTCGGGAAGCTCAGCAGCCCGCCGACCACCAGCGTGATGAACATCATGATCACCGGAACCGGGTTCCGGATCGACCATGTCACGAAGTTCATGGCCCGACCTCGGCCGCAGCGGTGCTGACGCGCACGGTATCGCCATCCTTCAGGAAGCCTGCGCCCTTGACGGCGACTACATCGCCCGCGGCAACGCCGCTGGCCACCTCCATTGCATCGCCGTGCACGCCGGCCTGCTGCACGAGGTGGCGTTCAACCGTGTTGTTGCCCTTCACCACGAACACATAGCTGTAGCCGTCCTGCATCACCACGCTGGCCACCGGCACCAGCAGTGCCGGGCCCGCGCCCGCTTCGATGGCGCCACGCGCAAACATGCCGGGGCGTGCGTCACCACCGGTGATGTCCACGTAGGCAATGCCGGTGCGGTTGTTGACCTGCACGGTGGGCGCTATGGCGCGCACCTTGCCCTTGAGTGTGCTGCCATCGACGGCAGTAACCTGCGAGGCCGCACCGACCTTGACGCGCGACAGCTGCGATTCAGGCACTTCGGCGCGCCATTCCACGCGGTTCTGGCGCAGCATGCGCAGCATCTCCTGGCCGGCCTGTGCGATCTGGCCCACGCTGACGGTGCGCGAGGTGATGGTGCCGCTGTCCGGTGCGTTGACCGTGCCGTAGCCCACGCGCAGTTCTGCGGTGTGCAGATCGACGCGCGCGGTTTCCACGCGCGCATGCGCGGCGATCTGCTCGGCCTTCAGCCGGTCGAGGTCGGCGGCCGACAACGCACCTGAAGTGGAAATCTGTTCGCCACGACGCAACGCGGCGGCGCTGTTCACTTCCGCCGCTTCGGCACTGCGCACCGCAGCCTGGCGTGAGGCCAGTTCAGCCTGCAGCATGTCGCCCGACAACTGCACCAGCGGCTGGCCTTTCTGCACGCGCGTGCCGACATCGACCAGCACGGCGGCGACGCGATAGCCGCCGACTTCCGCACCGACAATCACTTCCTGCCAGGCAAAAATGGAGCCGGTGGCCGGCACCGTGCGCACGATCTGTTCGCTGCGCACCGTGGTAGTGGTGACGGTCATCGATGCAGCCGCTGCTGGCGTGGCAGCCGCGGGTGCATCCGCCGCCTTTGCTGCCGGCGGTGCGCCGCGATTGCAGGCGGCGAGCAGCGCCGTGGCGCAGATGCAAAGCATGAGAACTTTCCCCGACACTTGGGGTTGCAGGAAGGGCGGCTGGTCCTGGCGCATCGGAATTGGCTCGGCTTGTCTGATATCAGGTTGCTGATATAATATCAGGCACCTTATTTTTGGCAAGCCAGGTCGAACCTCAAAGCATGACCGCCAATCGTTCCTGCGCCCGCACGCCCGAAGAGCAGATCGGCTATCTGCTGAAGCGGCTGATGCACCAGTTCCGGCATCAGGTCGATGAGCGTCTGCGCCGCAATTCCGACGTGTCGTTCGCGCATCTGGTGACCCTCGATCAACTGCAGCAGGAGCCAGGCATACCTGGTGCGCGGCTGGCGCGCCGCCTGCTGGTTACCGCCCAGACCATGACCGGCCTGTTGCGCCGGCTGGAACAGGATGGCGCCATCGAACGCCGGCCGGATCCCCTGAATCGCCGCGCTGATCGCTGGTACCTGTTGCCGGCGGGCGTGGAGCGGCTGAATGCCGCCCGTGGCGCTGGCGCGCCGGTGATGACGCAGATGCTGTCGCTGCTGCGGCCACAGGAGATCGCGGAATTGCGTGGCTATCTCGAACGCTGTGTGGAAGGTCTGGAATCCGGCGCGCAGCGCGACAGCGCCGAACTCGCTGCCGAACGGCGGCGCAGCGAGACGCGCCCGATTTCATGACGGCGGCACTCGCTGGCATCTACATCTATCCGGTGAAGTCCGCCGCGGGCATTGCCTGCAGCGCCGCGGTGCTTGGTGTGCATGGCCTGCAGCACGATCGCGAGTGGATGGTGGTCGATGCGGCCGGGCGTTTCGTCACGCAGCGCAATGAAGCGCGGCTGGCGCTGCTGGGCACTGCGATTGCCGATGGCCGGTTGCTGCTGTCGTCGCCATCCGGTGCGGGGCCGGCGCTCGATCTGCAGCACGAGGGCGAACTGCGCCAGGTGCAGGTATGGGGCGCGAGTGTGCCGGCATTCGATGCCGGTGCCGAAGTGGCGCAGTTCCTGTCGGACTGGCTGGGCAAGCCGCTGCGCCTGGTGCGCTTCGACACCCGGCATCAACGCCTGTCCAACCAGGACTGGACCGCCGGGCGGGAAGTGCCAACGCTGTTTTCCGATGGGTATCCGATGCTGGTGCTGGCGCAGGCATCGATTGACGACCTTGCGGCGCGCGTCGGGCATGAGTTGCCGGTGCAACGGTTCAGGCCCAACCTGTTGCTGGACGGTGTGTGCGCCTATGCCGAGGATGACTCGGCGGAACTGGCGGTGGGCGCGGTGCGCATTGCACTGACCAAGGCCTGCACGCGCTGCGTGATCACCACCATCGACCATGTGAGCGGTGAGCGCACCGGCGACGAGCCGCTGCGCACGCTCAGGAGTTACCGTTTCGATGCCGCGCTGCGCGGCGTGGTGTTTGGCCGCAATGCCTAC
>JAATEY010000300.1 GCA_015655465.1 Gammaproteobacteria bacterium
CCAGCGGCGCCTGTAATTCGGCACGGGCCTGTCTTTCCGCCCGCAGCTCCCGCCACAGGCTGACGGATACGATTCCCGAGACCACCAGAAGACCGGCACAGATCGGCAGAAAACTACGCATGGGCTCCCCTGTCTTGTATCCATCAGGCGCTATTTTGACTCATTTTATTGCGTGGATTGAAGCCCGCGGATCCGCTGCAACACGGAACCTCCTGCAGGGACCATAGTCCCACAGGAGTGCCAGGGCTGGCTCCGGGGTACGGTCATGCAAAAACAACTGGCGGCAGGATTGGCCGCTTTCGGGTTGCTGTCTGGCATCGCGTGGGCAGAGGAAGCTCCGGAACAACAGCAAAAACTGGACGAGCTGGAAACCGTGGTGGTCACGGGCGTGCCCGTTCCGCGGCTGTGGAAGGTATCCAAGGGCGATCACGTGATGTGGGTGGCCGGCAACGCCTGGCTGTCCGCGGGCAGGACCTGGCGCTCGGACCAGGTGGACGCGCATGTCGCGGAGTCGCAGCTGGTGTTGTATCCGGGCCAGGTGAACGCGCGCCCGGATATCGGCTTGCTGAAGGCAATCACCCTGCTGCCCGCGGCGTTCAAGGCTGCAAAGAACCCCGACGGCAAGACACTCAAGGACGTGCTGCCCGCGGAAACCTATGCCAGGTGGCGTGTTCTCAAGACCACGTACATCGGACGCGACAACGACATCGAGAAATGGCGTCCGTCCATTGCGATCGAGATGCTGCAGGGCGAAGTGTTCAAGAAGTTGAATCCCGGGCCCAGGCCAAAACCCGCCGCGCCGGGCCCGTCGGTGCGATCGGTGGTGGACAAGGCGACGAAGAAGTACAAGGTGAAGGCCCGCACCATGCCCACGGTGGAGCGCGTGGTGAAGATGGATGCACGCAAGATCCTGAAGAGTGCCTACCATGTGGAGCTGGGGGACGTGCTGTGTTTCACGCAGGGTCTGGATTACCTGGAACGCATGATCGAATTCACGAAGCAACGCGCAGCTGCTCCCGCGAGCGTTGATCGGCCGGCAACGGAAGGCGACGCTCCGCCACCCCGCCGTGCCAGTTGCGACGACGTCCTGGTCAAGAAGCTCCGCAGTGGTGAAATCCCGGACCCTGCCGGAGCCCTGAAAGTGATCGATGAGATCGAGCTCCAGGGCAAGCTGGGTCGCGAGCAACTGGATGCAGAGTGGCTCGCAGCTGCGCAGGCTGCCATTGCGACGAACAGGTCCACCTTCGCTGTAGTGTCGATGAACCACGCAACAAGTCCGACCGGCTATCTGGCGAAGCTCAAGGAACTCGGCTACACAGTCGAGGAACCAGACTAGCCGCCCGGTCATTTCAGGTACTTTGGCTTCAGGTGGTCAAACAGATCTCCGTCTACGGAGCTTGGACCGAGCATGCAGTGGACGGGATTGACCCGGGGCCCTTGAGCAGCGAAGAGTTCGGGTGGTTGGCCGAACTCTCTGTAGCACTTCTCACTGATCCATCTGCGTTCAATTCCAGGTCCAGGTTCTTCAATGAGGCCCGCCCGACGTCTTGGTTGCCTTTGTTTTGCGAAAACCCCAAGGGGTTCGCTTTCTGAAGACGACTCCTCTTGCGGAGGATCGCCAAATTTCCCGGGTTCCGGCTTCGATTGGGACATTTTCTGTATTGCCGTCGCAGCTTCCTTTGCCCAGTCCACTTGAGGTGCTGGAGTGTCCTCGGTATCAGGAACCTGTTGCGGCTCGGCGATTGCAATAGCCGTGCTTTCCGTCGAACTGGGTTGCGCCTTGATGGTCGGAGCAGGCGCTTTCGACTTCCGTATCGGAGCCGGGTCCTCGATGAGTGGCATGAGGTAGATCGGCAACGAATCGATTCTGTCTTCAGTATCAGGTCTCAGGACAGTCGCGCGCGTTGCCATGACGCAGATAAGCACTACATGGCCCGCCAGAATTCCGACAAATACCAGAGTTCGCGATTGACTGTTGAGGGAGGCGCCCACAATTCGACCTGTCCCTGAAGCGTCCAGTCACGCTCTGACCACTCGGCACGACGCTAGTTCAAATCACTAACGTTCCCGGTAGTACAGCCTCATTGCAATCGGCGCGAACACCGCCGTAACGATCGCCGAAGCAATCAGCACCCACAGCACATCCTTCCCCAGCACACTCCCGTGCATCAACCCCCGCGACGCATTGGTCAGATGCGTCACCGGGTTGAACGACACGATGGTCTGCATGAACCCCGGCATGGTCTTCGGATCCACGAGATATTGCTGACGAAGGTCATCGGAAACAGCAGCAGCATGCTGGTGGTCATCACCGACTCGGGCGTCTTCACCAGCATGCCGACGATGATCCACAACCAGCTCACCGCCGAGACGAACAGCAGCATCAGCGCGATGGCGGCGATCACGCCCAGCGCGCCGCCGGCGGGGCGGAAGCCCAGGATCAGGCCGACGGTGATCACCACGGTGGCGGCCAGTGCATAGCGGGTGAGGTCGCCCAGCAACGCGCCGACCACGGGCGCGGGCTGCCAGATGGGCAGCGACTTGAAGCGGTCGAACAGGCCCTTCTGGATGTCGGTGTTCAGGCTCACGCCGGTGTACACAGTGAGGAACACCATGGTCTGCACCACGATGCCGGGCACCAGCCATTGCAGGTAGACCTTGGTCGAGCCGGCCAGCGCGCCGCCGAACAGGTAGGTGAACATGAACGTCATCATGATGGGGAACACCAGCACGTCGAAGAGCTGGAAGGGCACGTGCTTGATCTTCAGCATCGCGCGCCAGGCCAGTGTGAGCACTGCGGCGAAGGCGCCGACATGCGCGGGGCGACGGTCCGCGCTCAGCACGCCGTGCAGGGTGTCGGTCGTCATTGTGCGGGCTTTCCGGTAATGGCCAGGAATACATCGTCGAGACTGGGCTGCGTCAGCGCGAATTCCGCGATGCCGATGCCGCCGGCGGAGAGCTGGGCTAGCGCCTGCGGCACCAGGTCCTCGCGCGTGACTTTGGCGTTGAGGTCCTCGGGCTCACTGCCGCCATGCGCTTCGCCCAGCACGGATTTCAGGATGGCTTCTGCGGCTGCGCGCTGTGCGACATCGACCAGCTTCAAATGCAAGGCTCGACCGCCGACTGAAGCTTTGATCCGTGTCGTCCGCGGGCAGCGTGTGCTGCTGGATGCCGATCTGGCGGCGCTCTACGGAGTGACGACCAGCGCGTTAAACCAGGCAATCCGACGGAACAAGGGGCGTTTCCCACCCG
>JAATEY010000001.1 GCA_015655465.1 Gammaproteobacteria bacterium
CCGAGACCGGCCACCTGGTGCTGGCCACGCTGCACGCCAACAGCTCCAACCAGGCGCTGGACCGCATCATCAACTTCTTCCCGGAGGAGCGGCGCGAGCAGCTGCTCATGGATCTGTCGCTGAATATCCGCGGCCTGATCTCGCAGCGGCTGGTGCCGCGCGAGGGCGGCAGCGGGCGCATCGCCGCCACCGAGATCATGCTCAATTCGCCGTTGATCCAGGACCTCATCTTCAAGGGCGAGGTGGCCAAGATCAAGGAAGTCATGGCGCGTTCCACGCGCTCCGGCATGAAGACCTTCGACCAGTGCCTGTTCGAGCTGTACGAAAACAGCTACATTTCCTATGATGATGCCATCCGCAATGCGGATTCGAAGAACGAGTTGCGCCTGCGCGTGAAGCTGGACAGCAAGCGCGACAACCGGCCCGCCGATGACGTGGGCAACCTCTCGCTGCTGGAAGAAGACGAAGGCAGGTCGATGTGAGCGACACCCCGATAGTGGGCGAAACGGGCGAGTTCAAGGTCAATGCAACGCCCACGGGCCTGAAGACCCAGCCGCTGTTCAAGCTGATGGTCGAACGCAAGGCCTCGGACCTGTTCTTCACCTCCAATGCGCCGATCAAGATCAAGATCGAGGGGCAGATCCACTCGGTCAACAGGCAGGTGCTGTCGCCGGAGGCGGTGCGTGCGGCGGCCTTTGGCCTGATGACGCCCGAGCAGATAGAATTCTTCCAGCGCGAGCTGGAGATCGACTTCGCCATCTCCGAGCCCGGCCTCGGCCGGTTCCGCGTCGCCATCTTCTACCAGCGCGGTTTCCCCGCGATGGTCATGCGCTTCATCACGGCCGACATGCCGCGCCTCGACCAGCTGGGCATGCCGGAACTGCTGCCCGAACTGTGCAAGCTCAAGCGCGGCCTGATCCTGATGGTGGGCGCCACCGGCTCGGGCAAGTCCACCACGCTTGCCGCGATGCTCAACTACCGCAACGAGAATTTCGCCGACCATATCGTCACCATCGAAGATCCGATCGAGTTCCTGCATTCCAACAAGCGTTCGATCATCAACCAGCGCGAAGTCGGGCTCGACACCAGGAGCTACGCCCGCGCGCTGCGTGGCGTCATGCGCGCCGCGCCCGACGTGATCCTGATCGGCGAAATCCGTGACCGCGAGAGCATGGAGGCGGCCATTGGCCTCGCCGGCACCGGCCACCTGGTACTGGCGACGCTGCATGCCAACAATTGCGCCGAGACGCTGGACCGCACCATCAACATGTTCGACCACGCCCAGCATCCGCAGGTGCTGCTCGACCTGTCGCAGTACCTGCGCTGCATCCTGGCGCAGCGGCTGGTGCCGGGTGTGGATGGCAAGCGCGTGGCTGCGATCGAAGTCATGCTCAACACGCCACACATCTCCGAACTGGTCCGCAAGGGCGATGTCAGCTCCATCAAGGAAGCCATCCGCAACAGTGCCGACAAGGGTATCCAGAGCTTCGACTACTCGCTGGTGCAGCTCTACAGGGCCGGTCGCGTGTCGGTCGAGGATGCACTGGCCAACGCGGATTCGCGCTCGAACCTGGAAGCGAAGATCAACTTCGGCTGAGCACGTCGCCTCGCTCCGGCGGCATTGCTGAAATATCGCGATCTGTTAGGATCAGGCCAACTTCCAGAGTTGAGCTGCCGTACCTTTGGAATCCTTCAAGATTGCCATCGTTGGCGCGGGCCCCGCAGGACTCAGTGCGGCTGCACGCGCGTCCGAGCTGGATCGCAAGGCCAACCTGGGCAGTCCGGGTCATGTGCTGCTCGAGGGCTTCGGCGCGCACGCAAAAACGATCCAGCGCTACCAGAAAGGCAAGCACGTCATGGCGGAGCCTGGCTTTCTGGACCTGCGCAGCGATGTCCGCTTCGCCGCCGGGTCGCGGGAAAGGATTCTCGAAGGCTGGCGCGAGGATCTCGCCAGGCTGCGGGTAAACGTCAGGTTCAATGCCGAAGTCACCCGCATATCGGGCGCCAGGGGCGCATTCACGGTTCACCTGGGCGATGGCACTTCGCTGCTGGCAGAGAATGTCGTGCTGGCCATCGGTCTCGAGGGGAACCCCCGCAAGCTGGGCTGTCCGGGTGACGAACTCGACGTGGTCCAGTACCAGCTGGACGATCCGCGGGAATACCGCGACGAGACGATATTCGTCGTCGGCGCCGGCGATTCCGCCATCGAGAATGCACTCGGGCTGAGCGAACAGAATGATGTGTGGATCATCAATCGCGGCAAGGAATTCAGTCGCGCGAAAGAGGGCAACCTGTCTGCCGTACTGGGCGCGATTTCCGACGACAGGTCCCGCCTCGGTTGCCACTACGAGAGCAGCATCAAGCAGCTGCGCCGGGCCGATGAGGCAGGTCCCGCCTGGGTTGCCGAGCTGCAGACCCCGGGCGGCCTGGTCACGGTTGGTTGCGACCGGGTCATCGCGCGTCTGGGTGCAATTCCGCCGCGGCGATTCGTCGAGTCGATCGGGATCGAATTTCCAAACGACCGGGCCGATGCAATACCAGGCCTGTCGGCGGAATATGAAAGCAATGTCCCGGGCATCTATGTAATCGGTGCGCTGGCGGGATACCCGTTGATCAAGCAGGCGATCAACCAGGGGCACGATGTCGTCGAATTCATCCACGGCAACAGGATCAAGCCCGCGGATCATTCGCTGCTGGAACAGCGGTTCCTGGCGCTGCCATATGAAATGGATGCGGACACCAGCATCCGGCAGTTTCAGTTGCGCATCCCGATGTTTCGCCAGCTCAATGCCCTGGCCTTCCGGGAATTGATCATCGAAAGCGTGATGATTGCGGCCTATCCCGCCGGTGCCCTGTATGACGAGGCCCGGAAAAGGGTACGGACCGCCGTGGACAAGCTGGCCGCATCGGGCCGCGCTCCGCGGGTGACACGCATCATCCGCGAAGGCGACACGATCTATGAACCGGGTGATTTCGGCACGTCGTTCTACACCATCGTCGATGGAGAGGTGACCCTGGAGGTGCCGGGCAGCCCATCCGGCGCGGTGACAATGGTCCGCGGCGAGTTTTTCGGTGAAATGAGCCTGCTGTCGGGTCGGCCACGGCTTGAAAGAGCCGTGGCCGGAGTGGCCTGCGTGGTGGTGGAAACCCCGCGCCGCACGATGGTCAAGCTCATGAGTTCCAATGAGGAAGTCAGGGAGGGGATCGACTGGATATTCGTGGTCAGGGAATTGCAGCGGCATTTTGTTCCCGCGGCGCCATTCCGCGAATTGAAGGATATGGCTGCGCGGGTGACTTCCCGGAAGTACAAGGCAGGAGAGCTCGTCTACGCGGAGGGCCATAAAGGGGAATGTCTCTTCGTGGTTCGCTCCGGCGGCATAGCGCTTACCCGCCTGCGCGGCGATGCCGATGCCATGGTCGCCCAGGTGCGTGCCGGGGAAGTAATCGGCCAGATGGCATTGATGGGCGACCCCATGAGGCGCGAGTCGGCCACTGCAACCGTTGCTTCGGAGCTGCTTGAAATCCGCAGACCCGAGTTTGGCGAGTTGATGCGACGCAAGGACGCGCAGCTCGGGCCATTGCAGGACAGCGTCAGCCAGATGCTGGTGGAGAACGCACGCATGCAGGTGCGTCCGGAGGCCGGTTCGGTGATGTCATTCCTGATGGACCAGGGCCTGGGCGAGGCCACCGACGTGCTGGTAATCAACGAAGACCTGTGCGTCGGGTGTGACAACTGCGAAAAGGCCTGCGCCGAGACGCATGACGGAGTTTCCCGGCTGGACCGCGAAGCCGGCGCAACCTTTGCCAAGGTCCACATTCCGATTGCGTGCAGGCATTGCGAACAGCCGCATTGCATGAAGGACTGCCCGCCGAATGCCATTCGCCGCTCGGAAACAGGGGAGGTCTACATCGACGACACCTGCATCGGCTGCGGCAATTGCGAATCGAATTGTCCCTACGATGTCATCAAGATGGTCTATGAAGCGCCGGAAAAGCCGGGGCTGTTGTCCTGGCTGTTCTTCGGTGCCGGTGACGGACCCGGCGAGCAGCCCGGCTACAAGCCCACCGAGGCCGCGAAAGCCAGGGGCAGGAAGGCCGTGAAGTGCGATGCCTGCATCGGCCTTGCCGGTGGTCCGGCATGTGTCCGCGCCTGCCCCACCGGCGCTGCCCTGCGTCTGGGACCGGAGCAGTTCATCGATCTGGTGGAAGAGCGCAAACGATGATTCACGAGAGCCTGCTGAAGTACCGCAATGCGCGCTTCCTATGGCAGGCGCTGGCCCTCATGGTCCTGTCGATTGGCCTGTACCTGACCCAGGGCGGCGTTCGCGTTCCCAGCGGAGGAACCTGGCAGGGCTATATATTGGGAACGATTGGAGCACTGCTGATCGTGTGGCTCGCGCTGCTGGGTGTGCGCAAGCGAGCCTATGCGTCATCGCTTGGCACGGTGCAGGGCTGGACCTCCGCCCACGTGTACCTGGGCTCCGCCCTGCTGCTGGTGGCAACGCTGCATAGCGCTGGCCAGTTCGGCTGGAATGTACATACCTTTGCGTATGTCCTGATGTGCCTGGTGATCCTCAGCGGGTTTGTCGGTGTCTACGCATACGCGAGCATCCCGCAGTGGATTTCGGAAAATCATGCCGGTGGAAATCGTCCGGAACTGTTTTCGGAGCTGTTTGCCTTGAACCGCCAGTTGCAGTTGCTGGCGGTGAAGAGCGAAGCGGCGATACAACTTGCCGTAACCAGCAGCATCGAACGGACAGCCATCGGTGGCGACGTGGCAGCGCAGCTGTTTGGCAGGGATCGCTCGCGGTTCATCCGCTCGGGAACGGCCAGCAGCGGCAGCGAAGCGGTCCTGTCGGGCAATGAGGATCAGCAGCAGATCATTGACTTCGTGGCTGCGCGACTGCCGCGAGCCGACAAGGCGGCGGAGGTGCCCAATCTTCATGAACTGGTGCTTTTCCTGTGCAGGCGTCAATCCGTATTGCGCAGGATCCGGCGTGACATCCGGCTGCGTGCCTGGCTGCAGCTGTGGCTGTACGTGCATGTGCCACTGTCGGTTGCCTTGCTGGTTGCGCTGGTCGTGCACATCCTGACCACGTTCATGTACTGGTGACCATGGACGTCCTGCTGCGGGAAGTGCGCCGGCGAACCGATGGCACAGTCGAATTTCACGATACGGAATTTGCCGGCGAGGTCCTCACCATCGGCAGTGGCGTCGGGCAGGGCATCCAGCTGCTGGGGCTGGCAGTGGCCGCCGCGCATGCCCGGATTGCCAGCTCGCCGGCGGGAATCTCAATTGCGTGCAGTCGCGGCAAGACCGTCAATCTGAATGGCGGGGAGACAAAGGCCGCGGCCTTGTCCGTGGGCGATGTCATCACGCTGGCCAGTCACCGCCTGCAGCTGATCGAGGCGCCCACGGGATTCGATCTGGCGCTTGAAATCGAGGTCGACCACGACATCGATCCCAGCGAGTACGAAGGCGCATTCCAGACGGATCTGCGCCAGACCTGGCTGCGCAAGCGCCCCGCAGCATGGGCGCTCATCCTGCTGACAGTGGTGGTTTTCATCGTTGCGCCGCTGGTCGTCGTGACGCTCAGGAGCCACGGCAACGTGGTTCCTGCATCGATTCCCGGCGATGGCCTGTGGTCCAGCGGCCCCTTGAGCATGGCCCACCAGCAGGCGACAGGGTCGAACTGCAGTGCCTGCCATCGCGTGATGTTCGAGCGCGTGCGCGACGTGGACTGTCTGGGTTGCCACCGGAACGTCGCGGATCACGTACCGGAAGGCCATCTCGCGCTCACGAAATTCGGCGACAAACCCAGGTGCGCCACCTGCCATCGCGAACACCAGGAGCCGGTTTCACACCTGATCGTTGCCGACAATTCCGGCTGCACCGGTTGCCATGCGCAGTCGCCTGCGGCATTCGGGTCCCTGAAGGTCGGGTCGGCATCCGCATTCAGCGCGGCCGGCCATCCGGAGTTCAAGGTTCATCTGCTGAAGCCGGCTGCATCGACCCCGGCGGATTCCATGGACGCGGAATGGAAGCCGGAAGTATCCGGCCTGGCGGGCGCCGTCGAAAATTCACGCCTGGTATTTTCCCATCAGCAGCACCTGGATGCCGCGCGGGTAATCAGGAACAGCGACAGTGAGCCGCTGGACTGCACGGACTGCCATGCACCGGATGTGGATGGCAAAGGCTTCAGGCCGGTCACCATGAAGGACAGCTGCGTGTCCTGTCACGAACTCACTTTCGATCCGGCGGAGCCGACCCGGCAGCTTCCCCATGGGAAGTCGCGCGAGGTCGTAATTGCCCTGCAGGAATATTTTGCACGCATGTTCGTCGATCCGGACGCCAGGCGGCCGGCAACGGTCGAACGTCGACGCATACCAGGCAGGACTGACGCCGAGTCCAGGTGTGCGGGGCCTCCCGCTGCGTGTGCCAGGCAGGCAACCACCAGGGAGGTGGAAACACAGTTTGCGGTGCGCGGCTGCATTACCTGCCACCAGGTAATCGATACCCGCAGCCGGGACATCGTGGAGCGATTCCAGGTGGTGCCTGTGCGGCTCACTTCTGATTTCCTCCCGAATGCCCACTTCAGGCACAGCAGCCATCGGATCCAGGGTGCGCTGACCGGCAGTGCAGCCTGCCTGTCCTGTCACGATGCCGGGAAATCCCGACGGACCGAGGACCTGCTGATTCCAGGAATCGGCAAATGCCTGACCTGTCATGGCGATCAACCCGGAGGCATCGGCGGAAGCCTGTCTGCTGCCGCCTCGAAGCCGGTCAATCCCGGGACCTCCGTGCGGCTCGGGTGCGCAGGGTGCCACGGCTACCATCCCACATGAACCGGCAGCTGGAATCCGGTCGGTGCGTGAATGGCAGACTGCCGCTTGCCATTCTCTGCTGCGCATTCGTCGCTGCATGTTCCGGTGGTGGCCAGGCAGCCAGTACGGATGGCACGGATACCAGCAGTCCGGGGTGCAGCGGCAGCTGTGCCACGGCTGCAACCGCGCTTGCAGTTGTCGACGTCCAGCGGGTCCTTGCGCAGGGCATCGCTGAAGCGCAGGCGCGCAATGCCAATGCCACCATTGCCGTCGTGGACCGCGTGGGAAATGTACTGGCTGTGTACCGGATGGGCGCCGCGGCGAGTCGCAAGGTGGTCATTGCATCTTCAATCAGCCAGGGCAATGCCGTGGTCAGCGGCGGGCTGGAGGGCATCCAGCTGCCGGTGGCGGCTGCTCCCCTGGCGAATATCGACCAGGCCGCTGCGATTTCCAAGGCAGTGACAGGTGCCTACCTGTCGACCGAGGGCAATGCCTTCTCGACACGAACTGCCAGCCAGATCGTGCAGCAGCACTTCAACGTGGGCGAGTTGCATCAGCCGGCGGGACCGCTGTTCGGCGTGCAGTTCAGTCAGCTTGCCTGCTCGGACTTCATGCGCTCGTTCAATGGTGTGGGTCCGGGTGTCGGCCCGCAACGGTCCCCACTCGGCCTGTCCGCCGATCCAGGTGGCTTTCCCCTGTACAAGAACGGCACGGTGGTCGGAGGCGTGGGCGTCATCGCCGATGGGTGGTATTCGATAGACGGGAACATCACCGACCAGGACAGCGACCTCGATGAATTGATTGCATTGGCCGCAAGCAACGGTTTTGCGGCACCGGTGGACCGGCGTGGTGACCGCATCGCCGTTGACGGCAGGACATTGCGGTTCAGTGATGCCGAGGTCAACCAGCTCGCCAGCATTCCCGCAAATGCGACGGCCTTTGGCAGCATCGCACCAGCAGCTGGTTCGCTGATTGCGGTGAACGGCTATTTCGACGGCGTGATTCGCGCAGGCACCGTGTTCGGGCAATCCGCATCGGGAATCCGTGCGGATGGCGATGTGGATTTTCCCGGTCAGGATGCATTTGTCCTTGTCGATGCCACCAACGCCCGCCGATTTGCGCCGCAGGGTGGGACTGATTCCGCCAATGTGGGCACCAGTGTCCTGACCCAGCTGGAAGTGACGAGGCTGTTGCGCGCGGCACTGGAGATCGCAAACCGGGCCCGCGGACAGATTCGTCTCCCGTCCGGATCGCCGGCGCGCGTGACGATTTCCGTGGTCGATACCGCCGGTGCCGTGCTCGGCATGGTTCGCAGCAGGGATGCCCCCGTGTTTGGCGCGGATGTATCCCTGCAGAAGGCGAGAACCGCAGCCTTGCTGTCTTCGGACACGGCAGGCGCATTCCTGACGGCGTTGCCGGCAGCAAGATACCTGACCACCACTGATGCCACGGTGGGCGTGGCGCAGGCTGTTCCCATCGGTGGGTATGTCAGTGCAGTGCGTGCTTTCCTGGGCGACGCCAACGCACTGGGCGATGGCCGGATCGCCTTCACCGGCCGGGCGGTCGGCAATCTGTCGCGGCCCTTCTTTCCCGACGGCATCGATGCAACCCTGCCGGGTCCTTTCAGCAAGCCTGCCGGCGAATGGAGTCCGTTCTCCACCGGCCTGCAGCTCGATGTATCCATCAACGCCATCCTGCAGCATGTATTGTTTGTCGCCGGAGCGTCGCCTGCCGATGTGGCACCCGGCTGCGCGGGAGTGAATCTCGGCAGCACGCTGGCGGCAACGCCAACGGTAACGGGCATGAGGCTCGGCAACGGCTTGCAGATTTTTCCCGGCGGCGTTCCCATCTACCGCGACGGCACACTGGTCGGGGCAATAGGCGTGTCGGGCGACGGCGTCGACCAGGACGACATGATTGCGTTCCTGGGTGTGCATGACGCCGGTGTGTCGCTGGCAGGCGTCCCGGGCAATGCTCCGGCTGCACGACGGGCAGACACGCTCACGCCGCAGGGAACGCGGCTGCGCTATGTGCAGTGCCCGCAGTCACCCTTCCTGCGCAGCAACGAAGAAAATGTGTGCGAGAGCAGGTAGTGAATACCAGACATCACACACCACCTGGCGCAATGACTGGCTGGCGATTCATGGCAGCGGCGCTGGTGCTGGGTGCTGTCCTTGAAGCCGGTGAGTCATATGCCGCCGATGCCTGCTATCGCGACAATGCAGGCCGCATCATCACGCGCAGGAGGCCGGGTGCCGTCGAGGTGCCGTGCCCGCCGCCGCCGAAGGTGGACTCCACGGCAGAAGCCGGCGACACACCTCCCCGGGAGTCGGCGGTGCTCCAGGGCATGACCAATGTCCTGCGGGGCGGGCCAGATGCAGAAGTGGAAGTGGAGCGGGTGCCGCCTGCCTACGTGTCGCCGATCCCCCGGCCCGGCAGTGCGGATTTCGTCGAATCCATGCCCATCCCGGATCGCTGGCGCATCGTGGATTCGCTGGGCTACACGGAACGCTGGTGGGATCCCTACAACCGCAACCTGCTGAAGGCGGATCGTCCGGTTCACGACGACTGGTTCTTCAACCTGGGGCTGACCTCTGATACGACTCTTGAAGTGCGCAATGTCCCCACGCCTGTCGGGGCGAGTTCCACCCATGATCCGGGTGAGCTGGATGTATTCGGGCAGAACGATCAATCCGTACTGTCGCAGAACCTGGTGGCGGAATTCGTCTATTACAAGGGCGACACGGTATTCAAGCCGCCCGAGTACGAATTCCGCTTTACGCCGGTATTCAACTTCAACCGCACGGTTCTCGACGAAATCCAGGGTGTAAATGCCGCCCCGGGACACGGACGCACGCGCTCGACCGGCCACGTCGGCATCCAGGCGGCGTTTGTCGACAAGCATCTGCGGGACGTATCGGAACGCTACGATTTCGACAGTGTACGTGTGGGCATCCAGCCGTTCTCTTCGGATTTCCGCGGCTTCCTGTTCCAGGACAACCAGCTGGGAGTGCGGCTGTTCGGCAACCGCGACAACAACCAGTGGCAATACAACCTGGCGTGGTTCCGGCGCATCGAGAAGGATACCGGCAGCGGCCTGAACGACCTGGGCGCACCGTTGCGTCACGATGATGTGCTGGTTGCCAATCTCTACCGCCAGGATTTTCCGGTTCAGGGGTACACCTCGCAGGCGACGGTGGTCTACAACCGCAATCGGGAGGGGAGCGCTTACTACGACAGCAACGACTTCCAGCAGCGGCCGGCGCCCCTGGGAAGGGCGGCGCCGCGTCACTACGACGTGGTCTATCTGGGCTACAACGGTGATGGCCATTTTGGCCGCATCAACCTGACGTCGTCGCTGTACTACGCACTGGGCAGGGAGAGCCCGGGCACTTTCGTCGCGGCCGATACGGATATCAGCGCGCTGTTCGCCGCCACGGAATTATCGATGGATTTCGACTGGATACGCGCCCGGTTTTCGCTGCTGTACGGCAGCGCCGACAAGGATCCCTACGACAGGAAGGCCACCGGCTTCGATGCGATCCTGGAGAATCCGCAATTCGCCGGGGCGGATACCAGCTACTGGATACGGCAGGCCGTGCCGCTGATCGGTGGTGGACGGGTTTCCCTGTCGGGGCGCAATGGCGTGCTGAACAGCCTGCGTTCATCGAAGGATGAGGGGCAATCGAACTTCACCAATCCGGGCATCCTGCTGGCCGGCGTGGGCGCCGATCTGGATGTGTTGCCGACGCTGCGGCTCTCGTTCAACGGCAACACCCTGTTCTTCGGCGACACCGCGGTGCTGGAGGCTGCGCGCAATCAGGCCGGCATCAAGAAGCATATCGGCTACGACCTTTCTGCCGCCGCCACCTGGCGGCCATTGCTGTCCCAGAACGTGGTGCTGCGCTCCTCCTATGCAAAGCTGCTGTCCGGCAAGGGATTCGACGCGCTGTTTCCGCATTCCAATCCGGGCTACATTCTCATCAATGCGGTTCTCACCTACTAGGGGCTGCAGCAAGCGCATGTGCATGAAGACGTCGAAGAGCAGCGCCAGGCGGATTGCGGTGGGAATATTCTGGTTTGCCAGCGGTGCGTTGGCGTCGGCCGGAAGTGCCGCTGCAGCAGCAGAAGAACGGCCAGTGGATGTGCATTACGTGACGGCTCCGGCTGCGCCGGCATCCCAGACAACGGAGATGGTCGACAGGAAAAGCGCGGGTTGCCTGTCCTGCCACACACAGACCGATGCCAGCTCCATGCATGTGAGTTCGGCGGTGAAGCTGGGATGCACGGACTGCCACGGCGGCAACAGCGCGGTTTCACTGACGGCAGGCGCGCAGCGCGGCTCGAAAGCCTACACAACGGTCTTCGAGACCGCACATGTGCTGCCCCGCTACCGGAAGTCATGGAACTATCCTTCCAGCGCCAACCCGGAGCGCACCTATACCCTGCTGAATCGCGAAAGCCCGGAGTTCATCCGCTTCATCAACCCTTCCGACTATCGCGTCGCCAGGGAGTCCTGCGGCGCCTGCCATGGCGATATCATCGAGGCGGCGGTGCGCAGCCTGCACACCACCGGCGCGATGCTGCTGGGTGGTGCCTCGTACAACAACGGCATACTCGACACCAAGAAGTACATTCTCGGTGAGTCCTATGATCGCAACGGCGTGGGCACCGCGCTGCAAGGTCCGAAGATTCCACCCGCCCTGGCAAAAGATGCCGAGGCGGCAGGCATCCTGCCGGGCCTGCTGCCGCTTCCCATGTGGGAAACGGTGAAGCCTGGCGATGTCTTCCGCGTGTTCGAGCAGGGTGGCCGCAACATCGGCCATCTCTTCCCCGAGACCGGCCTGCCGAATGCCGCAGGACAGTTGCAGCGGCTGGAGGAACCGGGACGACCCGACATCCATCAGTCGAATCGCGGTTCGGGCACTGGCGCGCGTATCGCCGTGCCACTGATCAACATCACCAAGACCCGCCTGAATGATCCGCTGGCCTGGTTCATGGGCACGAACGACCAGCCGGGCGACTATCGCCATTCCGGCTGTGCTTCGTGCCACGGGGTATACGCCAATGACCGCGACCCCCGACATTCCGGCGTCTATGCAAAGTTCGGCAACGAAGGAAAGACGCAGACCGTCGATCCGGTCATCAGCAGGACCGAGTCGGGCCATCCGTTGACGCATACGCTGACCCGCTCGGTACCGACCAGCCAGTGCATGGTTTGCCACATGCATCAGCCCAACATGTTCATGAACAGTTTCCTGGGCTACACCATGTGGGACTACGAGTCCGATGCGCCCCGCATGTGGCCGGAGAAGCAGCAGTACCCGTCAATCGAAAAAATGCGCGCCGTGCTGGATCGCAACCCGGAAGGCGCCGCGCCCAGGGGCAAGTGGGCCGATGTCGACTTCCTGAAGGATGTCTCGAAGCTGAATCCGCTGATGAAGGATACGCAGTTTGCCGACTATCACGGCCACGGCTGGAATTTCCGTGCGGTGTACAAGCGCGATCGCAAGGGAGACCTGCTCGACGCCAAGGGCGGAAAGATCGCAGACGATGACCCAGCGAAGTTCCAGAAAGCCGTCCACATGTCATCGGTGCATGTGGATGTGGGCATGCAATGCGTGGACTGCCACTTCTCGCAGGACTCGC
>JAATEY010000352.1 GCA_015655465.1 Gammaproteobacteria bacterium
CGGTTGCGGGCGGTCACGCACTGCTAGAATCCACGGCCTTTTCTTGAAAGGGATCACATGAGCGAGCTGGACGATATCTCGCGCACGTTGCAGGCGTGGCGCGATCCATACATCGGGATGACCCTCGGCGAACTCGGGGCCATAAAGAGCCTGGAAGCGTCTGCGACGACAATCCATTTGCAGCTGCGTTTGCCGGTGCCCGTGGGTGGGTACGAAGTACCGCTTGGAGCGGCGTTGCAGGACGCGCTGCGCCGCAGCGGAAGCGGGCAGGGGCTGTCACTGGAACTGGCGACCGCCATTCCAGTCCATGCGGTGCAGAGGCCCCTGAAACCGAAGTCCGGTATTCGCAATATCGTGGCCGTCGGTTCGGCAAAGGGCGGTGTGGGCAAATCCACGGTGGCAGCCAATCTGGCGGCTGCCTGGGCGGCGATGGGCGCGCGGGTGGGTTTGCTGGATGCCGACGTCTACGGCCCCAGCCAGCCGCTGCTGTTCGGCGTGAGCGGCGTGAAACCGGAGACCGAGGCCAAGCGGATCCTGCCCGTGGCGGCGCATGGCGTGAAGCTGATGTCCATCGGCTTCCTGGTGGATGCGGGTCAGCCGGTGATCTGGCGCGGGCCGATGGTGACCCAGGCGCTGATGCAGCTGCTGACCGAGACGGCCTGGGGCGAACTGGATTACCTGGTGCTGGACCTGCCACCCGGCACGGGCGACCTGCAGCTCACGCTGGCCCAGAAAGTGCCGGTGGCGGGCAGCGTAGTGGTGACCACGCCGCAGGAGATCGCGGTGGCCGATGCGCGCAAGGGCATCGCCATGTTCGAGAAGGTGGCGGTCGCGGTGCTGGGCGTGGTGGAAAACATGAGCGTGCACTTGTGCAGCCACTGCGGGCACGAGGATGCGATCTTCGGCACGGGCGGTGGCGAGCGCCTGGCTGCGGAAAGCAAGGTGGCGCTGCTCGGCAAACTGCCGCTCGATACCCACATCCGCGCCGAATCGGATGCCGGCCAACCCACCGTGCTGGCGGCACCGGGCACTGCCCGCGCGCAGTCCTGGATCGAACTGGCGCGCCACACCGCGGGCGCGCTCGCCCGCCGGCCGCGCGATCGCAGCGGCAGTTTCCCGAACGTTGTCGTCGAGAGAGCTTCATGACCATCAAGTCCGACCACTGGATCCGCCGCATGGCCGAGCAGCACGCCATGATCGAACCCTTCGAGCCCGGCCAGGTGCGCGATGCCGGTGCCGGCCGCATCGTGTCCTACGGCACTTCCAGCTATGGCTACGACGTGCGCTGCGCGCGTGAATTCAAGATCTTCACCAACATCAACAGCACCATTGTGGATCCGAAGAATTTCGATCCGCAGAGCTTCGTGGATGTCAGCTCCGACGTGTGCATCATTCCGCCGAATTCCTTCGCGCTGGCACGCACCGTGGAGTACTTCCGCATCCCGCGCAATGTGCTGGTGGTGTGCCTGGGCAAGAGTACCTATGCCCGTTGCGGCATCATCGTGAACGTGACGCCGCTGGAGCCGGAATGGGAAGGGCATGTGACGCTGGAATTTTCCAACACCACCACGTTGCCCGCGAAGATCTACGCCAACGAAGGCGTGGCGCAGATGCTGTTCTTCGAATCGGACGAGGTCTGCGGCACTTCATACAAGGATCGCGGCGGCAAGTACCAGGGCCAGAAGGGCGTGACACTGCCCAAGGCCTGAGGCATGTGAAGCGAGGGAGCGCATATGGCATTTCGCAGGGTCTTCTTCACGATCATGGCTGCCGGCATCCTGCTGGCCGCTGTCGCACCAGCGCACGCCGAGTGGCTCGAGGCGAAGTCGAAACACTTCACTGTCGTTGGGGATGTTTCCGAACAGTTCCTGAAGCGGCGCACCGCACGCCTCGAGCGCTTCGACGCCGCGCTCCGCAAGCTGTTCCCGGCCATGGCCGACACGAACCTGCCCGTGATGCTGGTGGATACCCCTACCGATGTGCGCCGGCTGCTGGGTGCGCCCAATGGCAACATCGGCGCCTTCTTCTCGCCTTCACCCTTCGGTGTGTTCGTGGTGGCGCCGGTGCGGATCAACGAGGGGCTGGATGTCGAAACCGCGATGTTCCACGAATACGTCCACCACGTGTTCATGGGCATGCTCGATGCGCCGCTGCCACGCTGGATGAACG
Organism: Gammaproteobacteria bacterium; assembly: GCA_015655465.1. Lineage (GTDB taxonomy): Bacteria > Pseudomonadota > Gammaproteobacteria > Steroidobacterales > Steroidobacteraceae > ZC4RG30. The sequence goes on from JAATEY010000352.1 coordinate 2,170, forward strand.
AGGGTTTCGCGGAGCTGTTCGCCTACACGAAGGTCGTGGACAACGGCGACGTAACCTTCGGTGTCAGCAGCGACCGCAACTATTCGCTGAATCGTTCGGACCGCTGGGATATCGAAAGACTGCTCGACAGCGACGCCCGTCCGCCCTCCAAGTTCGACTTCGACCAGCTCTATGCCAAGGGCTGGCTGGCCATGCATTACCTGGTCTTCAGCGGCAACCGGCAGGGCCAGCTCGGTACCTTCACCGAGCTGCTGAAGCGCGGGCAGCCGCAGCTGGAAGCGGCGCGGCAGGCCTTCGGCGACCTGTCGAAGCTGGAAAGCGATCTGGAGTACTACCGCGGCCGCAAGACCCTGCCCACCAAGGTGCTGTCGAAGAACCAGATTGGCGACATCGGCGAGATCAGCATCCGCCGACTTTCCGAGGCAGAGGCGGCCATCATGCCCATGCGGATGCAATCCATGGTGGGCGTGACCGCAACCACCGCTCCGGTGGTTGCGGCCCAGGCAGAACCGGTCGCGACGCGCTATCCGGCTGATGCGCTGGTGCAGCGGGCCTTCGCCGAAATGCAGTACGACGTGCGCAATTACGATGCTGCCGACAGCGCCATCGACCGCGCACTCGCCGCCAACGCCGACTACGTGGATGCGCTGGCCTACAAGGGAATGCTGGTCGGTGCGCGCGCGAAGCGCGAGAACAGGCCCGAGTTGTGGCCGGAAGCCAGGAAGTGGATCGTCAGGGCGAACCGCCTGGCACCGGACAGGGCGTTGCCGCTGGTGCTGTTCTATGACAGCTATGAAGCCGCGGTAGTCGCGCCACCCCAGAACGCCGTGGATGGCCTCAGGCGCGCCATCGTGCTGCAGCCTTCCTACACGGACCTGCGCCTGAAGCTGGCGTTGCGGCAGATCGCCGCCGGTGATCCGGTGAAGGCCCGCGAAACCCTGGCGCCCGCCGCTTTTGCGCCGCATCTCGAGGCGGACAACGTCATGGCAAGACTGGTGCAGGAGATCGACAAAGGCCTGCGCGACGAGGCGCTGGCGGCCAAGGTCAGCGAACTGAAGATGACGGCGCCGAACCTGATGATCCAGGCGGAGAGTGCAAAGGGCGAAGGGGAAAAGAAGCCGTAACGGGCGGGGATGAAGATCAGGGGAGTGGTTCGATGCACGCGAGCTTAACAGCCATGGACCAGCGCACTTCCCAGTTCTAGCGCCGCTACACCTGCAGC
>JAATEY010000339.1 GCA_015655465.1 Gammaproteobacteria bacterium
ATGTCGCTGGAGGAGCGTCTCGTCGCTCGGGAACGCGTCAGTCCGGAGATGACCTCGCTGAACCTCGGCACCATGAACTTCGCCGGCTTCATGGCGCTGGAGAAGCTGCCGAAACTGCAGCACCAGTGGGAAGAGGACAACCGCAAGATCGCGCTCACCCATGTGTTCCGCAACACCTTAGAGGACATCGACACGGTGATGGTGCGCCTGGGCGAGGGCCATGGCGTGCGCTTCGAATACGAATGCTACGACGTGGGCCAGATATACAACCTGGCCATCGCGCTGGAGAAACGCCCCTACGCGCCGCCGCTGTTCCTGCAGTTCGTGCTGGGCATTCCCGGTGGTATCGCAGCCGAGCTGGATCACCTGCTGCACATGGTGCGCACCGCGCAGCGGCTGTTCGGCGCGGAGCTGGAATGGTCGGTGCTGGCCGCCGGCCGGCACCAGATGGCCATGTGCACGCATGCGGCGCTGCTGGGCGGCAATGTGCGCGTGGGGCTGGAAGACAGCCTCTATATCGGCCGCGGCGAGCTGGCAAAATCGAACGCGGACCAGGTCGCGAAGATCTGCCGCATACTCAAGGAACTGTCCCTGGATGTGGCGACGCCGGAGCAGGTGCGCACGCGCCTCAAGCTCAAAGGCGCCGACCGCGTCCGCCTTTGACCAGGAAGGCCACAACCATGTACGAAGCCTACGATCCCCGCTCGAAACTCGCGCCGCAGGCCGCAGCAACTGCCGGTGCCGTGCCCGCCGGCTTTGCCGCAGCCGAATACGTGAAGTTCCACGACCTCCCGCCCGGCGAGCAGTCGGCGCTGGCACGCACCTGGTACGGCCGCGGCCAGAACATGGTGGTGAGCTATTCCGAATGTCAGCCAGGGGCGCAGTTTGCGCGCAGTGGCCAGGTGGATGAATACATGCTGGTGCTGCCGGAGGCGGGCGAGGGCGCCGTCATCGAAGCCGGCACGGAGCGCGTCGAGGTGCCGGGCTTCTCGCTGGCCATCGTGCCGCCGGGCGCAAGCCGCGTGACGATGCGGCAGCAGGGTCTGCTGATCCGCGTGATCTCCACGCGCAATGTCGACGTGGCGGCGCTGGCGTCGAATGCAGAGGCTTATGGCCACCAGCACCCGAACATTCCGCCGTTCCAGGACTGGCCCGCGCCGCCGGGCGGTTATCGCATCCGCCACTACAGCCTCGATGTGCCCGCGAAGCCGGGCCGTTTCGGCCGCATCTTCCGTTGCACGACGATGATGATCAACATGCTGCCCTTCGAGCCGGCGCCGCGCGACACGGCGAAGCTCTCGCCGCATCATCACGATGACTTCGAGCAATGCTCGCTCGCCATCCAGGGCGCCTTCACGCATCACATCCGCTGGCCGTGGACGGCCAACCAGCAGCACTGGCGCAACGACGACCACGAGCATTGCCCGGCACCGTCGATCGCGGTGATTCCGCCTCCCGCCATCCATACTTCGGCCGCTACACGTACCGACGGCAACCAGCTGGTGGATATTTTCTCGCCGCCGCGTGTGGATTTTTCGAAGCAGGCCGGCTGGGTGCTCAACGCCGACGAATATCCCATGCCCGGGCCGATGCCTGGCGCCTGAGACGATGAGCGCGGAGATCATCGATCCACCGGTGGTGGATGCGCATGCCCACATCTTCACGCCGGACATGCCCACGGCCGATTCCGCGTGGATGAAGCCCGACTATGCCTTCACCGCCGAAGACTACCTGCGTGTGCTCGACGCGCATGGCGTGCATTTCGGCGTGATCGCGGGCATCAGCATCTACGGCAGCTACAACGACTACATGATCGGGCAGTTGCGCCGCCAGCCGCGGCTGCGCGGCACGGTGAACATCGATCCCGCGACTGATCGCTACACGCTCGAGCGCATGAAGGCCGATGGCGTGGTCGGCGTCCGGCTGCAGCTGTCGCGGCGCAAGGAATTGCCCGATCTGGGCGGTGAGGTCTATCGCCTGCTGCTGCGGCGTGTGCGCGATCTCAACTGGCATGTGCATCTGGCGCTGGAAGGACAGTTGCTGCCGGCTGTGCTGCCCGCGCTGGAAGCCAGCGGTGTCCGCATCGTGCTGGATCACTTCGGTCATCCGGATCCGAAGCAGGGCCTTGCGAGCGAAGGATTCCAGGCGCTGCTGCGTTCGGTGGACGCCGGCCGCACCTGGGTGAAGCTGTCAGCCGGCTTTCGCCTCACCTGGCAGAGCCAGGGAACGGGCACTCCGGATCCGCAGGCCATGTCGCTGGCGCAACAGACCGCCGAGCGATTGCTGCAGGCAGCAGGCCCCGAGCGCCTGCTGTGGGGCAGCGACTGCCCATTCGTCGGTCACGAATCAAGCCTTACCTATCGCGATGCGCTGCTCTGCCTGCAGCAGTGGGTGCCATCGCCGCAGGCACGCCGGAAGATCTCCGACACGGCCCTCAAGCTCTATTTCAGCTGACCGGAAAAATCCATGAGTTCAACTGCCGCTCCCGCCCGATTTCGCGAGCGCCTGCTGGCGCGCGAACTGTTGCTCGGTACCTTCATCAAGACCCCCGTCAGTCACCCGGTGGAAATCATCGGCTCGGTGGGTTTCGACTTCGTGGTCATCGACCAGGAACATGCGCCGTTCGATCGCGTCACCCTCGATACCTTGATCCTTGCGGGTCGTGCCGCCGGCACCGCAGTGCTGGTGCGCGCGGCCAGTGGGGAGGCGCGCGATATCCTGCCGCCGCTGGATTGCGGCGCGCAGGGAGTGCTGGTGCCGCATGTCAGCAGCGCGGAGATTGCGCGCGACATAGCGGCCGAGGCGCGCTATGTCGGCGGGCGCCGCGGCTTCACGAATTCCTCGCGCGCCGGCCGTTATGGAGCGGCGGGATTCCAGGAGCACGTCGCAGCCTCGGATGCCCAGACTGCCGTGATTGCGATGATCGAGGATCTTGCCGCACTCGACGTGTTGCAGGAAATTGGCGCAGTGGCCGGCCTCGATGCGTTCTTCATCGGCCGTGGCGACCTGAGCATTGCCCTCGGGGTCGATCGCCCCTCTGCGCCGGAAGTGGTGCGGGCCACCGAGCAGATCGCAGCAGCCGGTCGCGCAGCCGGCAAGGCCCTGTGTGCCCACGTCGACCGCATCGACTCACCGGACGTGGCCTGGCTGCGCTCCATCGGAGTGTCGGCATTCATCGTATCGTCGGACCAGGGCCTGCAGCGCCGCGCCGCCCTGCAGACGCTGGCGGACTTCCGGGCGCTTGCCTGACCGCGAAGTTCTAGATGAACTGCGTTTCACTGTGACCGGCGTCTTCAGGCTCGGCATCGGAGTCGATGGCCGGGTGGCCGCCGGTCTGGCCGGTACGCGGGCTGCTGCGCTCATCCACGTAGATCAGGTCGTGTTTGCCGATGGTGATGACATCGCCATCGTTGAGATTGTGGCGGCGCACGCGTTTGGACTTCACCACGATGCCGTTGGTACTGTTCAGGTCCTCGACGATGCAGGCATTCACCTTGGTGACTACCTGGCAGTGATGCCGGCTGACGAAGCGGCTGTCGATCTGCAGGTCATTGTCGGGCGTGCGGCCGATGATGGTGCGGCCCTTGTGCAGCGGCAATTCGCCGACCGTCCTGCCCGCGGTTACCACCACCAGCTTGGCCAGGGGCTGCTCGGGCGCCGTTTCCTGGCCGCTGGTTTCACTCGGGCCGATGTACAGTTCCGGGCCCCCGCGGATGCTGCCGGCATGGACTGCGAACCGTCCGGTTGCCGCGGCATCGCCGGGGGTATCCGGCGGTGTGTTCCTGACGCCAGCGCGCGCGCCGAATTCCCGCCACTGCAGTTCCCCGATGGCTGATTCCACGTCTTCAAGCAGCACGTGGTCGCGATCGGATGTGTACGCGGCCATGATCGCCGTTTCACACAGCGTGTTGATGAGGCGGGGCACGCCACCGGAGTAGCGGTACAGCAGCGGATAGGTGTCTTCCGCAAAGATGGTGCGGCCGTTGGAACCTGCCACCTCGAGGCGATGCAGGATGTAGGCCTGCATGTCCTCACGCGTCAGCGCACTGAGATGAAAGCGCAGGCGCACGCGCTGCGCCAGCTGCACCAGCTCCGGCGAGTCGAGCTTGGTGCTCAGCCCCGGCTGGCCTGCCAGGATGATGCGCAGCACCTTTTCCTTGGTGGTCTCGACGCCAGACAGCATGCGCACTTCTTCGAGCGTGCGCAGCGTCAGGTTCTGGGCTTCGTCGATGATCAGCAGCACCTTGCGGCCCGCGACATGCTGCTCGATGAGGAAGGCGTTGAGCGTTGCGATCAGCTCCGCCTTCTTCATCTGGAAGGGAGAGAAGCCAAACTGCACCAGCACGGCCTGCAGGAATTCGACCGTCGAAACCTGGGTCTGGTTGATCTGCGCGACCACCACGTCTTTTTCCAGCTCGTGCAGGAAGGTCTCGATCAGCGTGGTCTTGCCGGCGCCGATCTCGCCGGTGATGACCACGAAACCATCCGTGAACCAGATGGTGGATTCCATGTACGCCTTGGCGCGGGAATGGTTCTTCGACAGGTACAGGAACTGCGGGTCCGGACTCAGCCGGAAGGGCAGTTCCTTGAGGTTGAACAGATTCGTGTACATGGCCGTCAGATCTTACGGGATTCGATCCGGCGCAGCAGGCGCGCCGCCCGGATATCGGCGGCCCTGGCAGTAGCTTCAACAATTGTCAGGTGGCCCAACTTGCGGCCGGGTCGGGCGGCCTTGCCATAATCATGCAGGTGCAGCCCCGGTTCGGCCAGCAGGGCCTGCTGCGCCGGCATGCTGCCAATCAGGTTCAGCATTGCGCTGTGCCCCCGGGCCGCAGTACTGCCCAGCGGCAGGCCGGCAATGGCCCGCAGGTGGTTCTCGAACTGGCTGGTGACGGCGCCTTCGATGGTCCAGTGCCCCGAGTTATGCACCCGCGGCGCCATTTCATTGGCCAGCAGGCGCCCCCTGCAGACGAAGAACTCGATGGTCAGCACGCCGACATAGTCGAAGTGGTCCATCACCTTGCGCAGGTAGCGGCGCGCCGCGGCTTCAAGCGTCGGCGATTTCCAGGGTGCGCGCGTCAGGCGCAGGATGCCGTCCTTGTGCAGGTTGCGATTGAGCGGATACATCGCGAACTCGCCGCGCTGGCCGCGCACGGCAATGGCCGATACCTCGTAGTCGAAGGGGACGTGCAGCTCGTACAGCAGCGGCACGCCGCCCAGTTCGCGCCACGCCTTGTCGATGTCGGCCGCCTTGCGCAGCACCTGCTGTCCCTTGCCGTCGTAACCCAGGCGGCGCGTCTTGAGCACAGCGGGCAGGCCGATGTCGCGCACGGCGCGTTGCAGGTCGGCATGCGAATCCACAGCCTGGGTGCGGTTGGTGGGGATGCGCAATTGCGCGAACAGCGCTTTTTCCAGCAGGCGGTCCTGCGCGGTGGCCAGTGCCACCCGCGGTGGCGCAATCTTCGCGCGTGCTTCCAGCTGATCCAGTGCCTCGCTGGGCACATTCTCCCAGTCGAAGGTGATCACACTGCAGCGCTCTGCCAGCTGCCCCAGCAGTGCGGGATCCGTGAAACTGCCGAGCAGCGAGGGTGCGACCTGATGCGCCGGTGTGCCGGCTTCGCGATCCAGGAACAGGAAGTCCAGGCCCAGTGGATAGCCGGCGAGCGCCAGCATGCGGCCCAGCTGGCCGGCGCCGAGCACGCCGATGGTCATGCCGGGTCGCGCGGATCGGGCTGCGCCAGCACGGCGTCGGTTTGTGCCTGGCGGTAGGCGGTCAATGCAGCGGCCACGCCTGCGTCCTGCAGCGCCACTATGGCAGCGGCGAACAGGGCGGCATTGGCTGCCCCGGCCGCGCCGATGGCAAAGGTGGCCACCGGAATGCCCTTGGGCATCTGCACGATCGACAGCAGTGAATCCATGCCG
>JAATEY010000027.1 GCA_015655465.1 Gammaproteobacteria bacterium
GGTCCGCATCGAACTCGGTGCGATTGGCTTCCTCGCAGAACGAGAACAGCAGCTTGTTCAGCGGATAGGCGCCATGCGCATGTTTGCCGTCGAACACATAGGTGCCCGGTATGTCTTCGTAGTCGTGTTTGTCCCAAGCCATGGTGCCACCCACCCCGGATTACTGTGCGGGCAGCATTCTAGCGCGCATGGCTGGAAAAGCGGCAGAGTGAATTCCTGCCGGCGACAGTCGTCAGGCCGCTTCGCGCAGCCCTTCCATGGCAGGTACCAGGTCGAGCGTTTCTGCGCGGTGCTGCCAGATGCGCAGTTCACCGTTGCGGTCTTCGACCAGCGCCGTGCAGTGTTCCACCCAGTCACCGTCATTGCAGTACAGCACACCGCTGATCTGTTCCACCTGCGGCCGGTGAATATGACCGCAGATGATGCCATCGAAACCCCGCGCCGCCGCTGCATGTGCCGCAGCCAGCTCATAGCGGCGCACATAGGCCATCGCATTGCCGACGCGTGACTTGAGCCAGGTAGCCAGTGACCAGCGTCGGAACCCGCACAGGGTGCGGATCATGTTCACGTACCGTCCCACCCAGAGCACGACCGAGTACAGCGCACAACCCGTGGCCTTGAGCAGCGGGCTGAAACGCACGGCGCCGTCAAACACATCGCCATGAATCACCAGCATGCGCTGGCCATTGCCGGTGGTGTAGTGATACTCCTGATGCACCTCCACGCCGGCGAGCAGGCTCCCGACCAGGGTGCGGGCGAGATCATCATGATTGCCGGGCACATAGATCACCCGCGTGCCGTTGCGGGCCTTCTCCATGATCGACTTGAGCACGGCATGGTGAGAAGCGGGCCAGTAGATCCCGCGGCGCATGCACCACAGGTCCACGATGTCACCGACCAGATAGAGCTCGTCCATCTCCATGGAGCCCAGGAAGCTGGCGATTTCCGTGGCCTGGCACTCTCTTGCACCCAGGTGCAGGTCCGACATGAAGACAGCCTTGACTCGCGTTGGCATCCGTCACGCTCCTCATCATCCGCTTCGGGTGTGAGGATTGTTTCGAGAAAACCTTACCAACTCATTACTTTTAAAAGAATATCTTGTTACAGACCACTGGGAACGAGATGCGATTCAAACTCCCGGGTGCAGCTCGCCCAGTCATATTTCTCGGCCAGCTCGCGACAGGCTGCTGGCGAAACGCCCAGTGCGCGACGTGCGGCCGCCGCCAGATCCCAGTCCAGCGCACCTGTCACACCATCTTCAATGACATCCACCGGCCCTGTAACCGGGAATGCGGCAACCGGCACACCACAGGCCATGGCCTCCAGGTTCACCAGGCCGAAGGTATCCGTGAGGCTGGGAAACACCATGACATCCGCCGCGGCGATATGCCGCGCGAGGCTCTCGCCATGCTGGAATCCCACGAAGCAGGCATCCGGATAGCGCGCATGCAGCCGGGCACGCTCGGGACCATCCCCCACCACCAGCTTGCTGCCGGTCCATGCCATCGCCAGGAACGCGTCGAGGTTCTTTTCGACGGCCAGACGTCCCACGTAGACAGCGACTGGACGTGGCAGGTCGAGAAACGACTTCTCCCGCGGCCGGAACAACAGGGAATCCACGCCCCGACGCCAGCGGACCAGATTGCGGAAGCCGCGCCCCTCCAGCTCGCGCTGCATGGAAGGGGTGCTGACCATGCAGCGTTCGCCGGCCCGATGGAACCGGCGCAGCAGCCAATACGACCATTTCAACGGCACCGGCAGGCGCTTGCGCAAATACTGTGGAAACTGTGTGTGATATGAAGTCGTGAAGCGCAGGCTCCGCGCGCGGCAATAAGCGCGCACTGCCAGCCCGATGGGCCCTTCCGTCGCCACGTGTACGGCCTCCGGCCGGAACACTTCGAACTGCTCACGCACTCCGGGCTGCACGCGCATGGCCAGGCGAATTTCACCGTACCCCGGGCAGGGAATGGAAGTGAAGCCTTGCGGCGTGAGCATCTGCACGACATGACCGCGACCTGACAGTTGACTGACGGTCTGCTTCAGCGTGCTGACCACGCCGTTGGTTTGCGGCGCCCAGGCGTCTGTTGCAATCAGTATCCGCACGATCAGCAATTTATATTCGTCACGTGACGGCGGAGTGACAGCGTCATTGGAGCGGCCTGTCATGGAACTGACATGCCGACGTTATACAAACTGCAAAACCATAACAGGATGAGTTCATGCACGATCTGCTCGAGGCACTGCGCATCCAGCGCTGGGACGACCACCGCTACTATCACCACAGCCGCATCAACCAGTCACTGCACCTGATCAGCGCCCTGAGCTTCATCGGGGCATATGTGCTGCTGTTCAGCGATCCGGCAGTCGCGGCGCTGGTGGCCTGGCTGGTTTCGATGACCACCCGCCAGGCAGGCCACTTTTTCTTTGAACCCAGGGGCTATGACGATGTGAATCGCGCCACCCATGAGCACAAGGAAGACATCAAGGTCGGCTACAACCTGCGGCGCAAGGTCGTCCTGATGACGATCTGGGCATCGTCACCGCTGGTGCTGCTGGTGGATCCGACACTGTCCGGACTGCTCAGGGCCGCGACCACCCCGGCGGAGTTCGCGCACAACCTCGGCCTGATCTGGCTCACCGTTGGCGCAGGCGGACTGCTGTTCCGCACGGTGCATCTGTTCCTGCTGCGCGACGTGCAGACCGGGCTGGTCTGGCTGACCAAGATTCTCACCGACCCGTTCCATGACGTGATGCTGTACTACCGCGCACCCTTCCATCTTCTGCGCGGCGAGCTGATCGACCCCAACCACGCGCGCCATCCCACCTGAACCAGTTCCCTTGCCAGCTGCCGACGCAGTGCGCGGCGCGGCGCAGGCACGGGTGGCTGCCACCACCAGCCGCCGTCGCGCATCCTTGCCGCGGCCGCAAGGATGCGGTCCGCCGCCATCCGGTACTCCTCTTCGGTGTAGTCGAGGCTGAATATCAGCCGTCCGGTACCCACCCAGCTCAGCGCCAGGCCCTCTGCGCGCAGGTAATATTGCAGCATCCAGTGGTACCGCGAAGCGGTCTCATAGGTAAAAGTCCAGACGCTGCCGAGCGCGGCCACCCGCAGCGGCAAGTCCGCATCCTTCAGCCGCTGATTCAGCGCCGCCGCGCGCGCGTTCCATAGTTCATCGGCCCGATCCAGCAGCTGCCGCGCAGCAGCAGTCTCCAGGTGCTGCAGGAATTCGTGCATCGCGCCCATCACATAGGGATGGGCGTTGAAGGTGCCACGCGCGAAACAGACGTCGGCGGGACGATCTTCGCGGTAGCGGCGCATGAGGTCGGCAGTGCCGCAGAGCACACCCACCGGCAGCCCGCCACCCAGCGACTTGCCATAGGTGACCAGATCCGCCTTGACACCGAAGTACTGCTGCGCGCCACCCACACCCAGGCGAAACCCCATCATCACTTCATCGAGGATGAGCACGATCCCGCGGCGGGTGCAGACCTCACGCAGCTGCGCGAGCCACTGGCTGTAGGCCTTGCGATCGAAGTGTGCACGGCGCGCGCCATCGATCAATGCCGAATCAGCCGGGGCGCCGCTGTTGGGATGCAATGCCTGCAGGGGATTCACCAGCACGCAGGCGATATCGTTGCGGGACTCCAGCACCCGCAGCGACAACACACTCATGTCCGACAGCGTGAAGGTGTCCCTTTCCACCTGTGGATTTCCCACACCCGGTTGCACGTCGCCCCACCAGCCATGGTAGGCGCCACAGAAGCGCACCAGCCGGCGACGTCCGGTGTGATAGCGGGCGAGCCGCACTGCCTGCATCACCGCCTCGGTGCCGGACATGTGGAACGACACCGCATCGAGCCCGGAAATCTCCCGCAGGCGACGCACGTTGTAGCCCACGATGGGATGCACGGCTCCCAGCACCGGGCCCAGGTCGGCAACCAGCCTTGCGCCCCGGTCGATGCAGCCCTTGTAGAAATCATTGCCGAACAGGTTCACGCCGTAGGAGCCGGTAAGGTCCAGACTGCGGTTGCCGTCCAGATCGACCAGCCAACGCCCCTCTGAAGCCGCAAGCACGGCACCATGCGCGAGCTGCCGGCGCACCATCGGACTGAACTGGAACGGCACCCGGTAGCGCGAGGTGAAATCCATATCCGCGACAGCGCGCGCCAGCTCGGTCGTGGCAGCCACCGACAGGGGAAAGCGGTCGGCGTAGGACTGGCGCAGCTGCGCAAACGCGGCCCTGCGACGCGCGGAGATTTCCAGCGGGGCGGCATCGGCGTCGAAGAAACACGAATCGTCGTAGTGCAATTGCGGCACGAGCCTTGCGAGTCGCAATGCCCAGCGCGGATGCCCTGCCAGCGAGCGGTGCTTGGCCCGCGACAGCAGCAGGCGTGCCGCAGCCCGGCGACCCAGCCACACCGTCGCCGCGAGCACAGCGAGCGCCAATGAAATCCTGCCAACTTCCGTCATCTGTCACCCCTGCGTTTGCCGCACTGTATGACGGACAGATGACGCGGCTATGAACCCCGGCGAACCCCCGCCAGGCTGCGCTGCCGCAGCGTTTCGTACAGCAGCATGCCGCAGGCCACCGACACGTTCATGCTTTCCACCGCGCCCGCCTGCGGCAGGCGCACGAGGTAGTCGCAGGACTTGCGGGTAAGTTCACGCAGGCCATCGCCCTCGCCGCCCATCACCAGCGCCTGCGAGCCGGTGAGATCGGCCTGCCAGGCCAGCTGCTCGCCCTGCATGTCGGCGCCGACGATCCACTGCCCCGCTTCCTTCAGCAGCTTCAGCGCCCGCGCCAGATTGGTGACGGTGGCAAGCGGCATGGTCTCGGCGGCACCGGCCGCCACCTTGCGCACGGTGGGACCCATGCTGGCGGCACGATCCTTGGGCACCACCACCGCGAGTGCGCCGCAGGCATCCGCCGTACGCAGGCAGGCGCCGAGGTTATGCGGATCCTGCACGCCGTCGAGCACCAGCACGAAGGGATTCTGCGCAGCGGCCACCGCGCTGACCAGTTCGTCCTCATGCCAGGGTGGCAGTGGATCGACTTCGAGCAACACACCCTGATGCGCGACATCGCCCAGACGCCCGGACAAGGCCTTGGCGTCCACGCGCTCGGGCTTTACGCCCAGCTGCTGCGCCAGCTGCAACAGTTCACGCATGCGCGGGTCATCACGACGCGCATCCACGCACATGCGACGCACCCTGCCCCCGGAACGCTGCAACAGCGTACGCACCGCATGCAGGCCGAAGACCAGGGCCGGCGCGTTCATCGCCGCTTCTTTGCCCCGGCGCCCTGCGCCTCGACATCGAGCGGAGGAGCGGTGACCAGATCCAGGTCGATAAGACCTTCGACCGGATTCACTGCGGTCACGATCACGCGCACATGCGCGCCCAGCTGCAGGCGTCGCTTGCTGCGCAGGCCCACCCAGGCCTGCAGGGCATCGTCCTTCACGTATTCGTCGTCGCGCAGGTTGTCCAGATGCAGCAGGCCATCGGCCGCCGCCTCGATGATCTGCACGAAGCAGCCGAAATCCACCACCGAGGTGATGATGGCGTCGAAGGTCTGGCCGATGCGGTCGCGCAGGTACACGCACTTGAGATAGCTGTCGACGTAGCGATCCGCCTCGTCCGCGCGCTTCTCGCACAGCGTCAGGTGCTGGCCCAGGATATCCATCTGCGAAGTCTCGTAGGCACGTCCGGCAGGGTCCTGCGCGGACAGCATGGCCTTGATGGTCCGGTGCACGATCAGGTCCGGATAACGGCGGATCGGCGAGGTGAAATGCGCGTACTGCTTCAGTGCCAGGCCGAAATGCCCGAGGTTCGTGGGCGAGTACTGCGCCTGCATCATGGCGCGCACCACCAGCGTCTCGACGAAGGGCTTGAGCGCCGGGTCGCTGATGCGCGGCGCGATCTTCTGCAGGTCACGGGTGGTGATCTCCGCCGGCAGTTCCACGCCCACGCCCAGGGCGCGTAGCGTGGTGACCATCATTTCCAGCTTGCGTTCATCGGGTTCCGCATGAATGCGGTACAGCGTGGGGCACTTGCGGTTGCCCAGCTCGCGCGCGGTGGCCACGTTCGCCAGCACCATGCATTCTTCCACCAGCTTGTGCGCGTCATTGCGCAGCGGCAGGTCGATGCCGCTGATCTGCTCGGCATCGTTGAGCACGAAGCGCGGCTCCGGCGCGTCGAAATCCAGCGCGCCACGCCGCTGCCGCGCCTTCAGCAACAGGCGATAGACCTCGACCAGGGGCAGCAGCCGCTCGCACAGCGGACCGATCTGCGCGCGCGCCTCCGGTCGCCCTTCGAACAGCGCGGCGAACGCCAGGTTGTAGGTCAGGCGTGCCTGCGAGCGCATCACTGCCGGATAGAACTTCGCCTCCAGCAGCAGGCCGTTGCTGCCGATCTGCATGTCGGCCACCAGGCAGAGCCGGTCGACCCTGGGCTGCAGCGAACACAGCTCGTCGGAAAGCGTGTTCGGCAGCATGGGCACCACCCGCTGCGGGAAATAGACCGAGGTGCCGCGTTCGCGTGCCTCGGCATCAAGCGCAGTGCCTTCGCGCACATAGTGGCTGACATCGGCGATGGCCACGATCAGCCGGAATCCGCCGCTGGCAGCCGCTTCGGCATAGACCGCATCATCGAAATCGCGCGCGTCCTCGCCATCGATGGTCACCAGCGGCAGGTGGCGCAGATCCACCCGCCGCGCAGCTTCGGCCGCATCGATAGTGTGTCCGTGTGCCGCCGCGTCGGCCACCGCTTCGGCGGAGAAATCCCGCGGCAGCGACAGCTTCGCCATCGCCGCCTCGGTGGCCATCGTGACCGGCTTTTCCGGATCGAGCAGGCGTTCCACGCGGGCGACTCCCGCACCGCCATCCTTGGGATAAGTGACCACGCGCGCAATGACCCAGCTGCCCTGTCTGGCGCCGTTGAGGTCTTCCGGCGCAACCGTGCAGTAAAGGTTCAGCCTGCGATCCGCCGACTGCACGCTGGCGCTGCGCCCGCGGATGTCGACGGTGGCCAGAAACGCGCCCACACCGCGCGCCACCACCTCGACCAACTGGCCGGACCAGCGGCCGTCGTGGCCCTGGGTGGCGGTGACCCGCACCTGGTCGCCGTGCATGACGCCGGCCATTTCCTTCGGCGGCAGGAACACGCTTTCGGTGAGTTCCTCGCTGCGCACGAACCCGAAACCGCCCCGGTTGGCAGATACCACCCCGGTCAGCGTTCGCTGCGGGCCGGACGGCGCGGCACGGCGCGCGGCACCGCGACCACCAAATTGCGGTGCTCTGCTTCCGCCGGCAGGTCCCCGGTTTCCGGAAACGTGGCGATCTGGCTTGTGCTTGGATCTTTTCAGGGCATGCCTCAGGTAGGCCCGATGGGCCCTTGGAAGGCCGCAAGTGTAGCCCTTGCCACAGGACTTAAGGGCTCGCATTGACTTCCGGTACCGTGCTTGCGTACATTTCGCGGCCCACCGGAAGCCCAGGTGGCGGAATTGGTAGACGCACTAGTTTCAGGTACTAGCGAGTAACATCGTGGAGGTTCGAGTCCTCTCCTGGGCACCATCACAGAGTTTCAAGAGATCTCACCCTTGAGATCATCTTGACTCCGTGATCCAGCTGAAGCTTCCGGACAAGTGCCGGTGTCAACCCAGCGCTTCCGGAGATCGCCGCTCCGGCCCGGGCCTCTTCGCCAGCTTGCGTTGCAGCGACCTGCGGTGCATTCCCAGCAGGCGCGCGGCGGCAGAGATGTTGCCATTGGTGTCGTGCAGTGCCTGCTGGATGTGCTCCCACTCGAGCCGGCTCAGCGGTGTCATCATCGAGTCGGCATCTGCCTCCGGCTCCGCGCCACTCGAACCCTCTTCGGCCAGCGCGCGCAGGATGGCGTCCGCGGACACCGGCTTCAGCAGATAGTTGTCTGCGCCGAGCTTGATCGCCTCCACCGCGGTGGCCACGCTTGCGTATCCGGTCAGCAGCACGATCCGCATGTCGGGACGGATCTGTCTCAGCGGCTCGATCAGCTGCAATCCGGACTCGCTTCCCAGCCGCAGATCGATGAGCGCGAAATCGGGAGGATGTTCGCGCGCCAGAGACAGCGCGTCCGCCATGTTGACGGCTATGGACACCGTGATGCCGCGCTTCTGCAAGGAGCGCTGCAGAGCGTGCAGGTAGGTTGCATCGTCATCCACCAGCAGCCCGTGCGAGAGATCCACTTCACCCGTCATTTCAACTCCCGGCGGGCAGCGGCAGGGCGAACGAAATACGCACCCCCTGCCCTTCGGTGGCGCGCATGTTCAGCTCACCGCCCAGCCGCTCCACCGTCGCATGGGACAGCGCCAGACCGATGCCCATGCCCTCTGGCTTGCTGGTGCGGAACAGCTGTGACGGCAGCGCCGGCTGCGCCTGCCCGAAGCCACGCCCGTAGTCGCGGATGTCCCCGCGCACTCCCTGCGCGCCGGAGTTCAGCTCCAGGTCCACGCGTGCCGATCCGGCTTCCTGGCTGGCATCGGCCGCATTGTTCAGCAGCGCCTGCAACAGGTATCCCACTGCCGGGTCCACCATCTCGTTCCCCGCAATGGATCCGCTGCGATGCAGGTCGATCGTGGGCCGAATCAATTGCCAGCGCTCGATCACGCGATCGAGGTGGACGGGCCGCATCACGCTGTCGCCGCCCTCGCCATCGGCTGGCGCGGCCAGTTCGCGTACCCGGTCACGGCACACGCCCAGCAGCGCCTTCAGGGTCAGGTATTCCTCCCGCTGGGCGTCGGTCTGCGCTTCGTTGACCAGATCGTCGACCATCAGCATCAGCGTTCCCAATGGCGTATTGAGCTCATGGGCCACCGATGCGGCATGCGTCGCCAGCGCCAGGATTCCCTCGTCGCGGGCAAACTGCTCGCGCAGCCGGGCCATTTCCCGCTGATGTTCCCGCCAGGCGGAGGCCATGCGGCTGAAGAACACCACGATGACCAGCGCCGAGACCGCGAAGTTGGCCATCATGCCCGCCTTGTGCAGGCTGAAAGCATTCCCGAATGCACCATGCACATGCGGCAGCGCATTCCCGAAGAGGGCGGATACCAGATACCCGGCAATGCTCGCAGCCGTGGTGCACCAGACCCAGACAGCAGGCAATGCCAGCACGGACAGTGCCATGGGAAGCAGGAACAGCGACAAGAACGGGTTTTCCATCCCGCCGCTCCAGAACACCATCCAGGTCAGGACGATGATGTCGACCAGGATATGACAGAAAATCTCGGCAGAGCCGGGTTCCTCCGCCTTGCGGGTCCGCCGCCATGCGTAGACATTGAACAGGGTGAGTGCTGCAACGCCGGACCATAGCGGCAGCGGCTGCAGCGCAATGTGCATGGGCCCGGTCGCCACGGTGACGGCGAGCGCCTGCCCGGCGATCCCCAGCCAGCGCAGGTTGCAGAACAGCCTCAATGAGGACAGGGACGCGCGATTCAGCATTCAACACACTCTATAGCGGGCTTGCAGCATGCTGCCCGCGACAATTTGCCGCAGTTTCCGGCGAGACAGCCCGGATTCTGAGGCCGGTCCCGGCAGTGCGACAATCGGTCACTCCCCGCGGCGCCCAATGGGCCTTCCAATTGCCGCTCCAGCCAGGGGGTCCGCAACATGAAGAAGTCTCTTGCCGGCAGCATCGCTGTTGCTTTCGGCAGCTGTCAGTCGTTGAGCGCCGCCGCGACGCCGGCCGAGCTTCGACCAGCGGAAGAGCTTTCCGAGGTCATCGTCATCGGCAAGCAACCGACTTCCCTGCCCTGGGAGATTCCGACCACCGTCGAGACCATCAGCGGCGAGGAGATCGCCCGCAAGATCAACGCCACCGACGCCGAGGATGCGCTGAAGTACTTTCCCAGCCTGCTCGTCCGCAAACGCTACGTCGGCGACTATGACCACGCCATCCTGGCCAGCCGCGCCTCCGGCACCGGCAACAGTGCGCGCTCGATGGTCTACGCGGATGGCATCCTGCTCTCCAACCTGCTGGGCAACGGCGCAACCTTCACCCCGCGCTGGGGCATGGTCACGCCGGAGGAGATCGAACGCGTCGCGGTGCTCTACGGCCCGTTTTCCGCGGCCTATCGCGGCAACTCCGTCGGCGCGGTGGTCGACTACATCACACGCATGCCCGATGCCTTCGAGGCCCATGTGCGCGGCTCGGATTTCGGCCAGCACTTCGGCGCCTACCGGACTGACGACAACTTCAGTGGCTTTCAGGGCAGCGCCTCCGTAGGAAACCGCTTCGGCAACTGGTCGTTCTGGTTGAACTACAACCGCCTGGACAGCGACGGCCAGCCGCTGGTGTTCACGAACAAGCTGCTCAGTTCCGGCTCCGTCAGCACCGCCGGCACCCGGGTTACCGGTGCCGTCGCCGGGAAGAACCCGCGCGAGCAGGACTGGATGCTGATCGGCACGAGCAGCCAGACCCACACGATACAGGACCACGCGAAGCTGAAGCTCGCCTACGACATCACGCCCACACTGCGTGCGAGCTATACGCTGGGCGCCTGGCGCAACGACGCCGTGCGCAGGTCGGACTCCTATCTTCGCGACGGCAGCGGCTCGCCGGTGTACGGCGATCTCACCAACGCCACGTCAAGCTTTCCGGTCAACATCGACGGCAGACGCTATACGCTCGCGCCCACCGACTTTGCGCCGAGCCGCGGGGATCTTCAGCACTTCATCCATGGGTTGTCCGTGCGCAGCAGTACCGGCGGCACCTTCGATTGGGAACTGGCGGGCAGTCTTTACGATTACTCGAATGACCGGGTCCGTTCGCCAACGATCTTCGTCGCCGATCCGGATACGCACGGCGCCGGGCGGATCGCCGACATGCAGGGCACCGGCTGGAATACGCTGTCGCTGAAGGGCACATGGCGACCAGGTGGGAACCAGGGTGCGCATCTGGTGGATTTCGGTTACCAGCGCGATGCCGCCAGGCTGCGTTCCTCGGCGCTCGCGACCACCGACTGGATCTCCGGAGACCCCGGCGCCCTGATCTCGCTGTTTGCCGGTGAAACGACTCTGCAAAGTCTCTATGCGCAGGACACCTGGAGTTTCGTGGCGGGCTGGCGCGCCACGGTGGGAGTGCGGGCCGAGGACTGGAACGCGCATGACGGCAAGCTCGGCAATGCCACGACACTGCGCGAGTTCGCGGAGCGCCGGACGCGCTACCTTTCGCCGAAGCTCGCGCTGTCGTATGAAGTGTCGGAAGACTGGGTGGTGAAGGCCTCGGCCGGCCGGGCGGTGCGCATGCCGACGGTCTCCGAGTTGTATCAGGGCACGCTGACGGCTGGCGAGATCGTCAACAACGATCCGGGCCTGCGCCCCGAAAAGTCGTGGACCGGCGAGCTGACCGCGGAGCGGCGGCTCGATGGCGGCAAGCTGCGTGCAACGCTGTTCCACGAAGAAACCCATGATGCGCTGTACTCCCAGGTCAACGTGGCCGCGGGCGGCACCGTCTCCACGGTGCAGAACGTCGACTTCATCCGGACCACCGGTCTGGAGACTGCATATCAGGTGAGCGGCGTGCTGCTGCCGGGTCTCGATCTGCAGGCCAGCTTCATCTATGCCCACTCGCGCATCGTCAGGAACGACAATTTCCCGGCCAGCGTCGGCAAGTGGCAGCCCCGCGTCCCGAACTGGCGCACGAGTCTCCTGGCCAGCTACCGATTCAACGAGAAGCTCACGACCACCATCGGTGCGCGTTACAGCGGCAAGCAGTTCAGTCAGCTGGATAACAGCGACACGAACGGTGAGGCTTACACGGGTGTCAGTCGCTTTTTCACTGTAGATGCGCGCGTGCAGTACCGCGCGACTGACCGGTTGATCGTATCCGGTGGCATCGAAAATCTAAATGCCGAGAAATACTGGAATTTCCATTTGTACCCGATGAGAAGCTATGCCCTCGAGCTGAGCTACGACTTCTGACCTGAGCACTACGTGAGTAGAGCACGTCATCCGTATGTTGAGGCGCGGGATCGATTCCTGCCTGCGTACCGCGTGAAACCGCAGCCCTACTTCTTCTTCAGCGTCGCGAGATAGGCGACGACATCCGCGCGCGTCTTGTTGTCCGCAATCTGCATCGGCATGAAGGTGCTTGGCACCTTCGCATTGGGGTCCAACAGGAACTTGTCGAGGATCTTTTTGCTCCAGGTGATTTTGGAGGCCTTGAGGGCTGGCGAGTACCCGGTGAACTCAGGCTCGCTGCCAGCCTTGCGGCCGACAACTCCCAGAAGATTGGGCCCCAGTGTAGGACCCCCTGTTTTCTGCACTGAATGGCAGACACCGCACATGGTGTTGAATGTCGTCTTGCCGTTCTCGATATCCGGTTTGTGGGCTGCAGCACACACGACTGGGGCCACAACTGCGGCGGCAACTATGAAGAAGCGGCGAAACTCGGACATGAACAGTTGACTCCAGAGGCTTCAGGCCGGGATCGATGAACCTGTGATGCATTGTAGCAAAGCCCCCTGAACCATTCCTGTACGGCGGCCGGCCGGGGGCGGCTGGGATGCGTCATTTTTTCGAAATGCGGTCATTCCGTCCGGATTCGAGAGGATCGGCTCAAATCTTTGCCTGATATATGCCCGGGGCAGGCAATCGCGCTATGCTTTGCCGCTCAGATTTTGGGTCATCAAACAGGTTCGGGGGTCGACACCATGAAAAGGGCTTATCGCTCGTTGTTTCTTGCATTGCTCGTTCCGGCATCTCTTGTAGGCGTATCCGCTGTCGTTGAGGCAGCTCAGCCGGTCAAGGCGACGCGCTGGTCCGATCCTGCCAGCTGGCCGGGCCGCAAGGTGCCAGCCGCGGGCGACAAGGTGGAGATTGCCAGTGGCAAGGAAGTGATCCTCGACGTCAGTCCGCCAGCGCTGGGCGGTGTGACCATCAATGGCAAACTCAGCTTCGCGGACAATGCCGACCTGGAACTGACCACCGAGTGGATCATGGTGCACGGTGATCTGGAGATCGGCACCGAAGCCGCTCCCCACACGCGCAAGGCGACCATCACCCTCGCCAACAACGTCAAAGATGAAGAGTTGATGGGCATGGGCGACCGCGGGATCATGCTCTCGGGCGGAACCCTGAACCTGCACGGCAAC
>JAATEY010000144.1 GCA_015655465.1 Gammaproteobacteria bacterium
CCATTTGGAAACCGCCCGCCCGTATGTGTGTCAACGAACGGATGTCAAGCGTAAAGAAGCCCAGGCTGCAGCTGCGGTGAATGAATCCTTACTTGAACATTCGCCCGCACCCGGAGCCCGTTCAGGTACACCCCAAGCCTGAACGGGCTCGCTCTTCGCGTCCACCCGAGGATTCGCGATGAATGAGCCGAACGAGATCGATACAGATTCCATTACTGGATTGAGGCCGCCGGCAGGCAGGGATGCCCTGCGCAGTGCGACATTGGCGCGGTCCCGCGAAACCCTGGGCAAGCCCGATTCAGGCGACCTGGAGCGCGCGTTTCACTGGATGCACTTCCAGGATCCTCACCGGTAAGTTGTTGCAGAGGAATCATGAAGTCTTTGCCCAGATCTTTCGGCGGTATCGTCACCGCGTTGGCTTTCTTGACCAGCACTTCTGCGCATGCCGGAAACTTGATTGAAGGCATTTGGGACGACGGCTGGATGGGCGGATACGGTGCCTGGTTGCCGCTGGGGTTGGCTTTGATCGTCTGCTTCCTAATCTGGCTGGCCAGAAGAAAGCAGAGAAAATAGTCCTTCTGGATGGCGAATGGCCCAGCGCAACTGCTCCGCGATCGTCCAGGGTTGGACATCCCGAGAGCAGTTACGCCTGCCACGCCTGTCAGCTCCGATCTCTAGTACTTCGGCGGGGTTCCAGGCTCGCCAGTCGCACCGGTATTGCCGGTGTTTCCTGTATTGCCCGTGTTGCCAGTGTTGCCCGTTGCGCCGGTATCGCCCGTAGCTCCGGTACTCCCGGTGTTGCCCGTATTACCGGTGGCGCCCGTCGCTCCCTTGCTACCAGTGTCGCCGGTATAGCCGGTGTTACCCGTCGCTCCGGTATTACCGGGATTGCCAGTATTGCCGGTTGCACCCGCCGGTCCGGCCGGGCCAGGTGCGCACGCAGCCAGCGCGAGGATTGCCAGTGCGGGAACCAGGAGTATTGAATGCTTCATGAGATAGTCCTCTGTTCGAATTGCGGGAATCAGTCGATACAGGTGCCAGCTCATCAAGGGCGTTGCTGTAATGGCGGCAAGGATAGCTACCCCAGGCTACGACCTCTGTACGGGGTCGCACATAACGCCTGGCGGCCCGACAATTGCCGTGCATCGTGGGCCGGGCCGGGCGAGTGCAAACACGAGGTCAGTCGCCCGCCTTTTCTTCGACCAGCAGTCGATAGCCGAGCCCCAGCTCCGTAGTCAGGTACCGCGGCCGCGACGGTTCTGGCTCGAGCTTCTGCCGCAGATTGCGGATGCACACGCGCAGGCTGCGTGTATCCCCCACCTGCCCCGGCCCCCACACCTCGCGCAGCAACCGCTGCTGCTTGACGATCGAGCCGGGTGCACGCGCCAGCACTTCCAGCACGCGGAACTCCAGCGGCGTGAGATGCACACCTGGCGCGGCGCCCTGCAGTTCGCGGCGCATCAGGTCCACCGCCAGCCTTCCGAAGCGCAGGAGCAAGGACCCGCCCGGACCGGTGGCGGCGCGTCGCAGTGCTGCCCGCACCCGCGCCAGAAGTTCCGGCGCCGAAAAGGGCTTGGTCACATAGTCATCGGCGCCGGCATCCAGCGCGGCGATCTTCTGTGTCTCGGCGCTGCGGGCCGACAGCACGATGATGGGCACGGCGGACCACATGCGCACGCGGCGGATCACTTCCAGGCCATCGAAGTCGGGCAGGCCCAGGTCCACCAGCAACAGGTCGGGCTTGTGCGTGCGCGCTTCTGTCTCGCCACGGCCTGCCGACCCGGCTTCCACCACGCGATACCGGGCTGCGCCGAGCACGGCGCGCAGCACATCGCGGATTCCCGCATCGTCTTCCACCACCAGTACCTGGTGCATGGCCTGGGTCACGGCTGGCCTTCCGCAGCGGGCAGGGTCACTTCGAAACGCGCGCCACCCTGCTCGCCGCGCAGGGCGCGTATTTCGCCGCCGTGTGCGGTTGCGATGGCGCGGCAGATCGCAAGCCCGAGGCCCACACCGCCGACGCTGCCTTCATCGCTGCCGCGCTGGAACTTGTCGAACAGGCGATCCGGCTCGCCGGGCGACAGACCCGGACCGTCATCTTCGACAATCACACGCACCTGCCGCCCTTCATTGACTGCCGTAATGCGCGCGCGCGTGCCCGCAGGCGTATGCCGCGCGAGGTTGTCGAACAGGTTCGCAAACAGCTGCACGGCGAGACCCGCATCGACATTCACGGGGTGCAGACTGTCAGGCAGAGTCACCTCCACCACATGTGCGGCGAGGCGATCGCCGACGCGCTGCAGGGCAAGGTGCAGCAGTTCATCCAGCGTCTCCCAGCCGGGCTGCATGGCCGGTGCGCCGGATTCGAACCTCGTCAGGTCGAGCACATTGGAGACGAGCTCGGACATGTCACGGGCATGGCTTTCGATGGATCGCGCCAGGCTCACGCGGGTGGCCGCGTCCAGGCTGTCCGCCTGCTCCGCCAGGGCGCTGCCGGCGCCGGCGATTACGGCCAGTGGTGTGCGCAGGTCGTGCGAGATCGACGCCAGCAAGGTATTGCGCAGGTTCTCTCCCTGCGCCGCCACGCGCGCCGCTTCTGCCTGTGCTGCCAGCTGGCCGCGTTCGATGGCCACGCCGATCTGGCTCGCAAAGGTCTCGAGCAGATGCAGTTGTTCGGGCAGCAGCACGCGCCGCGGATTGCGCGGCTGCACTGCGAGCACACCGAGCGGTCGCGCGGCATCACCCAGCGGCAGGTACAGCGCGGGTGATGCGGGCAGCGTGTCGGAACCCAGTCCCGCGCGGCGACCGTGATCCTGCACCCACTGCGCCACGGCCAGATCCGCGGCACGCAGCGAACCTTCCATCGCCGGGGCGCGGGGATAGCCGAGGCGGCCGCTGGCAGCCGGCAACAGCACGACGTTGTCTCCCTGGAACACCTCGGCCACATGCCGTACGGCGATGCGCGCCATCGCATCCGGATCGCGCGCGGCGGCCAGTTCCCGGCTCATCGCGTACAGCAATGCGGTGCGGCGCTCGCGCGCACCGGCAACGCGCGTCTGCTGCCGCACATGCGCCATCAGCGTGGCGATCACCAGCGCCACGAGCAGCATCACGCCGAAGGTGACGAGGTACTGCGCGTCGCCGACTGCAAAGGTGTAACGCGGTGGCACGAAGAAAAAATCGAAGGCCGCGACATTCAGCACTGCAGCCAGCACCGAAGGGCCGCGACCGGACCGCAGGCCGGTGGCCACCACGCCGAGCAGATAGATCATGACGAGGTTGGAGAGCTCGAAGCGGCCGTACATCAGCGCGGCAGCCAGCGTGCACAGCAGGCAGGTCGCCAGCGCCGCGAGATATCGCGGCCAGGCGATGGGTGCATCGCGCTGCGCGAGGTCGGCGCGCCGGCGCGTTTCGCCTAGATCGACCAGTGCCTCGCTGGCCGCGATGGTGATGACATCGAAGTCCTGCGCGCGACGCACGAGTTCCGTGGCCGTGGAGCGCCGCAGCAGTGCGCGCCAGCCGCGCCGCTTGGGCGCACCCACTACCACGCGCGTGATCTGCCGCGTGCGGGCGTATTCCAGCAGCGCGTCCACGGCGGAAGGTCCGTCCAGTGTCACGGTCTCCGCGCCCAGCGATTCGGCCAGGCGCAGCAGCGCCACGCGGCGGTCGCGCTCGACGGTCGACATGCGCAGCAGCGCAGGAGTTTCCACGTAGACCACGGTCCACGCGGCGTCCAGTGCATCGGCAAGCCGCTTGCCCGCGCGGATGGTCTGTTCGGACTGCGGGTCGGGACCGGTGGCCACCAGCAGCCGGTCGCGCGCCTGCCACGCGGGCGCGGTTCGACCTGCGCCCAGCGACGCGCGCGAGTCGGAACCGACGCGCGCGGTCATGCGGCGCAGCGCGAGCTCGCGCAACGCCAGCAGGTTGGCAGGACGGAAGAACTGCTCCATGGCCGCGCTGGCATCCGCCGCTGCGTAGATCTTGCCGGCCCGCAACCGTGCCAGCAGGTCATCCGGCGGCAGGTCGATCAGCTCGATCTCATGCGCCTCGTCGAACACCCGGTCTGGCAGGGTTTCGCGCTGGCGCACACCGGTGATCTGCGCCACCACATCATTGAGGCTTTCCAGATGCTGGACATTCACCGTGGTCCAGACATCGATGCCGGCGTCGAGCAGCTCTTCGATGTCCTGCCAGCGCCTGGGGTGTCGCATCGCCGGCTCACCACCCAGCGGATTCGAATGCGCGAGTTCATCGACGATGGCGATGCCGGGATGGCGCGCCAGCACTGCATCCACATCCAGTTCGTGCCGCGACACGCCGCGGCAGGCCACGGCGCGCGTGGAGATGCGTTCAAGCCCTTCCATCAGTCGTTCGGTTTCGATCCGGCCATGCGGCTCCACGTACGCGACCACCACATCCTGGCCCGCGCTGCGCGCAGCGCGGGCCGCTTCGAGCATCGAGTAGGTCTTGCCGACGCCCGCCACGGCGCCGAAGAAAATGCGCAGCCGGCCGCGGTGCGCACCGGCCTGCTCGGCCTGCACCCGCTGCAGCAGCTGGTCGGGGTCGGGCCGCGTGTCGGCCATTGTCGGTGTCACCTTGCCGTGCGCTGATCCAGGGACAGGTTCAATTGCAGCACATTGACGCGCGGTTCGCCGAGCAGTCCGAAGCTGCGTCCCTCGGTGGCGGCGGCCACAAGTTCAGCCACGGCCGCTGCGGTCATGCCGCGTTGCCGCGCCACGCGCGCGAGCTGGTATCGCGCCGCCGCCGGCGATATGTGGGGATCCAGACCGCTGGCCGAAGCGGTCACCAGATCCACGGGTATGGGCAAAGTGCTGGACGGGTCGGCAGCGCGCAACCTGGCGATGCGCTCCTGTACTGCAGTGGCCAGCGCAGGATTGACCACACCGAGGTTCGAACCGGCAGAAGCACCACCGTTGCAAGGCTGCGGGCCGGTCGCGGACGGGCGACCCCAGAAGTAACGTGGATCGGCAAACGTCTGGCCCAGCAGCCGCGACCCGACAACATCGCCGGCATTGACCACCAGGCTGCCATTCGCCTGTGCGGGAAACACCAGCTGGGCCAGCACGGTGACCAGCCCGGGGTAGCACACGCCGGTGAGCAGCGTCATCAACGCGAACACGATCGACGCAGTGCGCAGTTCCCTGATCACAGCACACCCAGCAGCAGATCGATCAGCTTGATGCCGATGAACGGCACGACCAGGCCACCGAAGCCGTAGATCAGCAGGTTCCGGCGCAGCAGTTGCGCCGCACTGGTGGCCCGCGTCTTCACGCCGCGCAGCGCCAGCGGCACCAGCGCCACGATCACCAGCGCGTTGAAGATCACCGCCGACAGGATGGCGCTCTCGGGACTCGCGAGCCGCATCACATTGAGCGTGTCGAGCACGGGATAGGTGGACGCGAATGCCGCGGGAATGATGGCGAAATACTTCGCCACATCATTCGCGATCGAAAACGTGGTCAGCGCGCCGCGGGTCACCAGCATCTGCTTGCCCACGTCGACGATCTCGATCAGCTTGGTGGGGTTCGAATCGAGGTCGACCATGTTGCCGGCCTCCTTCGCCGCCTGCGTGCCGGTGTTCATCGCCACGGCCACATCCGCCTGCGCCAGCGCCGGCGCATCGTTGGTGCCGTCACCGCACATGGCCACGAGGTGCCCCTCGCCCTGGTGGCGGCGGATCAGTGCCAGCTTGGCCTCGGGTGTCGCCTCGGCCAGAAACTCATCCACGCCCGCCTCGGCCGCGATGGCGGCGGCGGTCAGCCGGTTGTCGCCGGTCACCATCACGGTCTTGATGCCCATGCGCCGCAGTTCGGCAAAGCGCTCGCGGATGCCGCCCTTCACGATGTCGCGCAGCTCGACCACACCGAGCACGCGGCTGCCGTCGGCCACGACCAGCGGTGTGGCGCCCTGGCGCGCGATGGTGTCGACAATGTCGCCGGCCTGTGCCGGCCATGCGCCGCCCTCGCTTTCGACGCAGCGACGGATGGCGTCGGACGCGCCCTTGCGGATGCGGCGGGTATCCAGGTCCACGCCACTCATGCGCGTCTGCGCGGTGAACTTGTGGAACACATGCGGGACAGTGGAAAGGTCGCGGGCGCGCAGCTGGTACAGCTGCTTGGCAAGCACCACGATCGAACGGCCCTCGGGGGTTTCATCGGCCAGCGACGCCAGCTGCGCGGCATCGCCCAGCTGCAGCGGTTCCACTCCCGCGACCGGATGGAAGGCGGTGGCGTGACGGTCGCCGAGTGTGATGGTGCCGGTCTTGTCGAGCAGCAGCACGTCCACGTCTCCTGCTGCTTCCACCGCGCGACCTGAAGTGGCGATGACATTGGCGCGGACCATCCGGTCCATGCCGGCAATGCCGATCGCCGACAGCAGGCCACCGATGGTGGTGGGAATCAGGCACACCAGCAGCGCCACCAGCACCGTGACGGTCACCACCGAGCCGGCACCCGAGCTCGCCACTGCATGGTGCGAGAACGGCGCGAGCGTGGCGGTGGCGAGCAGGAACACCAGCGTCAGCATTGCCAGCAGGATGGCGAGTGCGATCTCGTTGGGTGTGCGGACGCGCGACGCGCCTTCCACCATCGCGATCATGCGGTCGAGGAAGCCCTCGCCCGCATGGCTCGTAACGCGCACCACCAGCCAGTCGGACAACACGCGGGTACCACCGGTGACCGACGAGAAATCACCACCCGCTTCGCGCAGCACGGGCGCGGATTCACCGGTCACCGCGCTTTCGTTGACCGAGGCCACGCCTTCCACGACTTCGCCGTCGGCGGGAATGATGTCACCGGCGACGACCAGCACACGATCACCGCGGCGCAATGCGGCAGCTTCCACCATCCCGGTGTCTTCACGACTGTCGCCGAGCAGCCGTCGCGCCTGCACATTGCGGCGCATGGCGCGCAGCGTGGCAGCCTGCGCCTTGCCCCGGCCTTCCGCCACGGCCTCGGCATAGTTGGCGAACAGCACTGTAAGCCACAGCCAGGCGGCAATCGCCAGCACGAAACCCGGGCGCCCGGCATCGGGCAGCTTCCCCGCCGCTGCGGCGATGCCGATCAATGTGGTGAGGATGCTACCCACGAACACCACGAACATCACCGGATTGCGGAACTGCAGCTTCGGGTGCAGCTTCAGCAATGTCTGCTGGACTACGGCAAGCATGGCGTCAGCCCTTTCCCGTCATCTGCAGGAATTCGACCACCGGCCCCAGCGCCAGCGCCGGCACAAAGGTGAGTGCACCCACCAGCAACACCACGCCCGCAAGCAGCAGGATGAACAGCGGTCCATGGGTGGGCAGCGTGCCGGCGGTGATCGCCGTGCCGCGACGCGCGGCCAGGCTGCCGGCGATGGCAACCACCGGGATCATCAGCCAGAAGCGCGCGATCCACATCGCGACGCCGAGCAACAGGTTGTAGAAAGGCACGTTCGCCGACAGGCTTGCGAAAGCGCTGCCGTTGTTGTTGCCGGCGGACGAGAACGCATACAGGATCTCGCTGAACCCATGCGCGCCGGGGTTGCCGACTGCACCCGTGCCGGCTGGCACCACGCTCGCAATGGCAGTGCCGATCAGCACCACTGCCGGTGGAATCAGCAAGGTCAGCGTCGCCATCTGGATCTCGAAGCGACCGATCTTCTTGCCCAGGTATTCCGGCGTACGGCCGACCATCAGGCCCGCGATGAACACGGCGACGATGGCGAACATCAACATGCCATAGAGGCCGCTGCCCACACCGCCGAACACCACTTCACCCAGCTGCATGAGCCAGATCGCCACGGCGCCGCCCAGCGGCGTGAACGAACCGTGCATGGCATTGACCGAGCCGTTCGAGGCTGCCGTGGTGGCCGCAGCCCATATTGCGGAATTGGCGATGCCGAAGCGCATCTCCTTGCCTTCCATGTTGCCACCGGGCTGCAGCGCCGATGCCGACTGGTCTGCGCCCAGCTGCGTCAGCACGGGGTTGCCGGCCTGCTCCGCGCCCATCACACCCAGCGTCAGCGGTACGAACAGCACCAGCATGGCGAACAGCAGTGCCCAGCCCTGGCGTGTGTCGCGCACCATCCGGCCAAATGTGTAGCAGAGCGCGGCGGGAATCAGCAGGATCGACAGCAGCTCCAGGAAATTGCCCGGCGGCGTCGGATTCTCGAAGGGATGCGCGGAGTTGACGTTGAAGAAGCCACCGCCATTGGTGCCGAGCTGCTTGATGGCCACCTGGCTGGCTGCGGGCCCAAGCGGAATCACCTGGGTGCGCAGCGTTCCGGTCTGCGTGACCACGGGTTCAAGCAGCGTTGCTTCCTTGTACGCCGAGAAACTCTGCACCACACCCTGCGACACCAGCACGATGGAGAGCAGCAGCGAGAGCGGCAGCAGTACATAGAGAGTGCTGCGCGTGAAATCGACCCAGAAGTTGCCGATGGTGGTGGATTCGCGACGCGCGAAGCCCCGGATCAGCGCCACCAGCACCGCCATGCCGCTTGCGGCTGACAGGAAGTTCTGCACGCCGAGGCCGAGCATCTGCGTCAGATAACTCATCGTGGTCTCGCCAGCGTAGCCCTGCCAGTCCGTATTGGTGGCGAAGCTGACGGTTGTGTTGAACGATGAATCGGCGCTGACTGCCGGGAAGTGCTGCGGATTCAGCGGCAACCAGGCCTGCGCCCGCTGCAGCAGATAGACTGCGACAATCCCGAGCAGGTTGATGGCCAGCACTGCACCCAGGTAGCGGCGCCAACCGGTTTCCGCTTCGGGTGACACGCGCGCGAGCCGGTAGATCAACCGTTCCAGCGGCGCGAGAGCGCAGGTGAGGAATGTCTTCTGCCCCTCGTAAACCCTGGCCATGTAAGCACCCAGCGGCTTGACCAGCAGCACCAGGCAGGCAAGGAACACCGCCAGTTGCAGCAGACCCTGTGCAGTCACTGGAATTTCTCCGGGTAGAGCAGCGCCACCACCAGGTAGATGCCGAGCAGCAAGGCCAGCGCCAGGCCGATTCCATCCAGCAGGCTCATTTGCCGGACTCCAGCTTCGCGACCAGGAGGTAAAACAGCCAGGTGAGGCTGGCCAGGCCAGCGACCAGTGCGAGAACGGCGATTTCCATGGCGGCAAGCCTAGGAGGACTGCGGTTAGCGCGGTGTTAGGAATTCTGCGTAGCGCGGTGCCCAAACTTCGATATATCTTTTAGAATATAGCGGAACACGGGCAGCCGCCCGTGCTGGCCAACAGGGAGTCTCCATGCGTTTCAGGATTGCGCTTGCCGTTGCCGCGGCGGGTCTGACCACTCTTCCGCTTCTCGCCGCCGAATCCGCGCGCTCAGGCAGTACCGTCAGTGCGGATGACGATGCAACCCTGGGCGAGATCGTGGTGACGGCGCGCCGCCGCGAGGAAAACCTGCAGGCTGTTCCCGCGGCAGTATCGGTAGTCGGCGGCGACGTGCTCGACCGCTCCAACACCGTGAACACGCAGCAGCTGAGCCAGCTCGTGCCCTCCCTCTATTACAACTCCGCCAATCCGCGCAACACCGCGTACACGATCCGCGGCCTGGGCTCGAACACGCTGTCGGTCAGCGCGGCCAACGATGGCATCGAGCCCGGTGTTGGCTTCTATGTGGATGGCGTATATCACGGCCGTCCGGCAACGGGCGCGTTCGACTTCACCGACATCGAGCAGGTGGAAGTGCTGCGGGGCCCACAGGGAACGCTGTTCGGCAAGAACACCGCTGCCGGCGCGATCCACATCACCAGCCGCGCGCCCACCTTCGAGCCCGAGTCGAGCGGCGAGGTGTCCTTCGGCAACTACGATTTCATGCAGGCGAAGGCCACCTTCTCCGGCCCCTTGAGCGACCGGATCGCCGGCCGACTCTCGGCACAGCTCACCCGGCGCGACGGGCTGCTGCACAACGTGAAGACCGACAAGGAGCTCAACGGGCTGAACAATGTCGCCCTGCGCGGGCAGCTGCTGTTCCAGGTGTCCGACGACTTCTCGCTGCGCCTGATCGCCGATGTCTCCGACCTCAATGCCGACTGCTGCACGCAGAACTACCTGCGCGTGGGCACCAGCCTGCGCGGCGCGGCGCGCCAGTTCCCGGGACTTTCAGCGGCCCTTCCGGCCCACGGATTCCCGGCCTACGTGCCGCCGAGCAGAAACATCTTCGACCGCCTGTCGGACATCGATACCGATCTGCACATCGACACCCAGGACGGTGGCATCTCCCTCAATGCGGACTGGAACCTGGGCTGGGCCGACCTGACTTCGATCACCGCCTGGCGCTATTGGGACTGGGATGTGTCGAACGATCGCGACTACATCGGCGTGCCCATCCAGCTGATCCAGCGCATTCCA
>JAATEY010000147.1 GCA_015655465.1 Gammaproteobacteria bacterium
CCTGCGAGCACGCCGGTGCTGTTGCTGAACTTCTCCTGCGGGATACCTAGCAGGTTCAGCACCGTCAGGTGCAGATTGGCCACCGGCGTGCGCTACGGCGGCACGATGTGTTTGCCGCCCTTGAGCCTGCCGTTGGCACCACCCACCAGGATGATCGGCAGCGGGTAATTGTTTTTCCGGTCGCTGTTGCTCATGTTCGAGCCGTACATGAGCAGCGAATGATCCAGCAGCGAGCCGTCGCCATCCGGCGTTGCCGCCATCCGGTCGACGAATTTCGCGAACTGCTGCATGTGCCAGGTCTGGATATTCGTCAGCTTCACCAGGCGATCGGGCATGTTGGCATGGTGCGAAACGGCATGAAAACCGTCCGACACGCCCAGGTGGGTGTAGGCGCGGGCGGTGCCCTCGGCCGCCATCATGAACGAGGCGATGCGTGTCAGGTTGGCCTGGTACGAAAGCGCGATCAGGTCGAACATCATGCTGACCTGGTCGCTGAAAGCATCCAGTTCGCCCGCCGGCGCGTCCGGCAGCTTGATGGCCGAAAGGTCGCGGGCCTTGGCCTTCTCGAGGCGCCGCTCGATTTCGCGAATGGTTTCCAGGTAGCTGTCCATCACGCGCTTGTCGGCGGCGCCGACCTGGTTGCGCAGGGCCTTGGTGCGGTCGTCGATCAGATCCAGGATGCTGCTGGTCTGGCGCGTGATCAGCGCCCGCTCGGCGTCGGTATCACCCTCGCCGAACAACTGCAGGAATACCTTGCGCGGGTTGTATTCCATCGGCAGCGGCGTGTGGTCATCGCGGAAGGAA
Organism: Gammaproteobacteria bacterium; assembly: GCA_015655465.1. GTDB lineage: Bacteria > Pseudomonadota > Gammaproteobacteria > Steroidobacterales > Steroidobacteraceae > ZC4RG30. Next base: position 805 of record JAATEY010000147.1, read on the forward strand.
AGCGTGGTGCTGTAGAAACCGCCGCCGGAGGCCGACTGGATGGTGGTCTCGGACGCCAGTTCCAGCGATGGCAGCGTGGTGTCCTGGCCCAGCTTCGCCGCGATCACCTGGTCCAGGGTCGACGCCATGTGCGCGCCCGACTGGCCGCTGTCGGGCCGCACTGCCGACAGCCACGTGGCCGGATTGATGGTGTGCACCGAACCCGCACTGGCCGCGTTCTCCAGGTTCGCGAACGAGATCAGCTGCTGCTTGTACTTGTCCAGCGGCTTCATGATCCTGTTCAGCGTGAAGCCGGCGCCTTCGCCGCTGGGCGTCCAGGCATCTACTTCCTTGCCCAGTGGCGTGTTGTCCATGATCGCGCCGTGCGGGATGTAAAAGAACCCTGCCCGCGGCTTCGGCACCGCGGCAGTCGCGGCAAGCGCAGTCGCTGCAGGGATCATCGCATCCAGCAATGGCAACGCCATCGAAATGCCCAGGCCCTTCAGCGTGGTGCGTCGGGACAGATGCTTCCTGGTTATGAACATGAGGATTGCCTCTCCATCTATCTATTTTTGGGCAGCGGCCACGGTTGTCGCACCTTTGGATCCTTCAGCATGCGGCAGGCCCTGCAGGCGGAATGCGTCGGATTTCACGACGCCCATCACGAGATCGAAGAAATGGTAACCAGCGGGCTTCACGTTGCGCACGATCTGGCGCACCTGCGGCATGTCGGCTGGCGCAACTTCGCGACCGGTGCCATACATCAGCAGTTTCTGCACCATGGTCTGCACGAACTGGTCCGGCCGTGCCAGCAACGCTTCGCGCAGCTGCGCCACACCATTTATGGCAACCCCATTGGGCAGCACGGTGCTGGCATCCACCGCAAGTCCGCTGTCACGCGTGCGCCAAGCGCCAACCACGTCGAAGTTCTCCATGGCGAGGCCAATCGGATCGATCACTCCATGGCACTGGTTGCAGTTCCTGGCGCTGCGATGCACTTCCAGGCGGCCGCGCAACGTGGTCGGCTGGGCGCCTTCCACCGCAGTCAGGTTGGTCTCGACGCCCGGCGGCGGCGGACTCGTCATGGTATTCAGCAGCTTCTCCAGCACCCAGGCACCGCGCAATACCGGCGAAGTCCGGTCCGGATAGGAAGTGCGCAACAGCACCGCGCCCTTGCCCAGCAGGCCAAAGCGGTTGGCATCGGTCAGCTGCACGCGGCGGAATGTCGCACCCTTCACATCACGCAGGCCGTAGTGACGCGCCAGATCGGCGTTGACGTAGGTGTAGTCCGCCGACAGCAGCTCGAGCACGCTCTTGTTTTCGAGCAGCACCTCGGACAGGAACAGCTCCATTTCCGTGGAAAAGTTGTTGCGCAGCGCGGCGGAGAACCCGGCATAGAGTTTGGGGTCGGGTTTCACCGCATCCAGATCGTCCACGTTGAGCCAGCGCATGGCAAAGCTCGTGACCAGCGCCGACGCGCGCTTTTCGACGAGCATGCGCTTGACCTGTTTCTCGTACACGGCCCGGTCGGTGAGCTTGCCGCTGACTGCGACCTGCAGCAGCTCTTCATCGGGCACATCGCTCCACAGGAAGAAGGACAGGCGCGAGGCGAGCTCCAGCGCGGTGAGCGGCTGCGGGCGCTTCTGGTCAGCCTTGGGCTGAATGCTGCGGTACAGGAAATCGGGGCTGGAAATCACCGCCATGACGATTTCCTGCACGCCACCCGTGAAATTGCCGATGTCCTTGCGGCCCGCGGCATAGAAGCCCATCAGGTGCTGCACATCCGCATCGGTGGCAGGGCGGCGATAAGCCTGGGTTGCCAGATGCCGCGCGATCTTTTCCGCGCAGGGCTTCTCTTCGGCCTCGGTCTTCGCGTCACAGACGAAGATGCGGTCGCGGGTAGAGCCGGCGCTGAAACTCGTCTGGCCATACGGACCCGTCACCTCCACGCTTAACGGACCTCCGCCGCCCCCGGCCACGCCGCCGCCCGTGTTGGCGTCGGACAGCGCCTGGGCGCGCTCCACGGAGGTGAAGGTGATCTCGTGCATGCCGAAGGTCACCTTCACGGGGATGTTGCGGAAGCGCGCCATCACCTTGGCGCCGCCGGAGACACCCTCGCGATCGGCGAGGCCGAGATCTTCCTTGCCACCGAAACTGCCGCGGAAGACTTCCCTGCCGTCGAGGAACATCACCACGGTCTGCCGGAACAGCGAAGGAGTGGAAATCGCGCTGCTGCCCGTCATGTCGTTGGCGACGCTGAAGTGGTATTCGCCGTCCGCCGGGAAGTAGTGCCTGAACTTGACCCCGCCGCGGGTGCCGGGCGGCATGATGCCGCCCTGGTTGCCGTAAGTGGCCTTGCCCATTTTCGGCGTGGCGCTGCCCACGGCGCGTGCAGAAATGTACCGCGCCGCAGAGATGTACTGGTCGAGGAAGGCCGGCGACACTGTCAGCGCCGCAGCGATGTTGTCGAAGCCTTCCATCTCGATTTCCGGCGGCAGCAGGTCCTGCACCTTGATGTCGACCCCGAGCAGCGTGCGCACCGCGTTGGCGTATTCGGTACGGTTCAGGCGGTGCGCGGTGACGTACTCGGCGCGCGGCGTTTCCTTGCGCGCATCCAGCCGGGTCTCCAGCCAGCCCACCATGTCGTCCTTCTCGGCCTGAGTGGGCTGCTTGTAGCCCGGCGGCGGCATCAGGTGCCCGCGCAGCTTGCGGACGGTGTGCTCCCACACGTTGATGTCGTTCGGGACGTCTGCCGGAGCCAGGGTATCGAATGCCACCCCACCCGCCCAGTCGGTGGCGTTGTGGCACTCACCGCAATAAGTGTCGAGCATCGACCAGCGCCTGGCCTCGGCGGTGGCCGGGCCGGCCTTGCTCTGCGCAAACACCGGGGCTGCCGCCGCAAGGGCGACCATCAATAGCAGGGGCTTCATGAGGTTTCGCATGTACTTCTGATCGGCCGGCACCGCAACGGTTCCCGACTGCGAACCACCCGGACGCGCCTTCCGGGCTATAATTCCGCACTGTTTCCAAGCCATCTGATCGAGACCCCCAAACGTGAGCAAGCAAGACACCCACTTTTTCAACGTATTCAGCGTCGTCCTCGGCCTGCTGGTGGCCTTCGCCATCCTGGTGTTCGCACTGGCTCGCTACGTTGGCAGGCACGAACAGAACGCCCAGGTACTGAAAGACCCCATGCTGCAGGAAAGCGTTGCAGGCCGTGTCGGCCTTCCCGCCCGTATAGCTGTAGCAGGGCAGGATAACAGCGCCCTGAAAATTGCGCCGGTTTCTACTGCCACCAGCACGGCGGTAGCAGTGTCGTTCAAGAGCGGTACGGAAGTCTTCGAGGGTGCCTGCAAGGCCTGCCATGGCCTTGGAATCGCCGGCGCCCCCAAAGCTGGCGATCACGCGGCCTGGGCGCCCCGCATTGCGAAGGGCAAATCTACGCTATACGAACACGCTCTCAAGGGCTTCCAGGGAACAGCCGGCGTGATGCCCCCGAAAGGTGGCCGCACGGACGTCAGTGACGATCTGATCAAGGCCGCCGTTGATCACATGACTTCGCTCTAGTCCTCCCACCGCAGCGCCAGCGCTTCCGCAACATCTTCCGCGGTGACGGTATCCCGGTCGGCCAGATCGGCGATGCTGCGCGCCACCCGCAGGATGCGATGCTGGCTGCGGGCTGAATGGCCACGGCTGGTTGCTGCACGCCGCAGCAGCGTCCGCCCCTCCGTCGATACACTGCAGCTGTGCAGGGTTTCTGCCGCTTCGAGCCGGGCGTTGACCTTGCCCTGGCGCTGCAGCTGTAGTTGCCGGGCGGCGCATACCTGGCGCTGCGCCGCCGCAGTGGTGAGTGCATGCGCTGGTTCGGCGCCCACTCTCACGTCGGTCAACTCCGCCGCGTCCACCGGCGGCAACTGCAATTGCAGATCGATGCGATCCAGCAACGGTCCGGAGATGCGCGCGCGGTAACGCAGCAGCTGCGCGGGTTGGCAGCGACAGCGCGGCATCACCAGCCCCGCACGTCCGCAGGGGCAGGAGTTCATGGCAGCTACCAGCTGAAAAGCCGCAGGAAAATCAGCCCGCTGGTTGGCGCGCACCACGCTGACACGACCAGACTCCAGCGGCTCGCGCAGCGCCTCCAGCACACGCCGGTCAAACTCCGGCAGTTCATCGAGGAACAGCACACCGTGGTGCGCAAGACTGACCTCGCCCGGACGCACCGTAGCGCCACCGCCCACGATGGCATGCGCCGAAGCCGTGTGATGCGGCGCGCGGAACGGCCGGCGCGTGCCATGTGCCACCTCCGTCACGCCGGCACTGCACTGCGCGACAGCAGCGATTGCCGCGACTTCCAGCGCCTCGGCGCGTGACAGCGGCGGCAACAATGCCGGCAGGCGCTGCGCCAGCATGCTCTTGCCGGAACCCGGCGGGCCCCGCATCAACAGGCTGTGCCCACCAGCGGCCGCGATGAGCAACGCACGCTTGGCCTGCCACTGGCCACGCACATCGGCAAGCTCGGGCAGGACTGGCGCGGACGCAGCTTCCGCGACCGGCACACCCGGCGCCAACCCCGCAACGGCTTCGCCGCTGGTGACCTCCTGCAGATGCGCAACTGCATGCACACGCGCCACCGCCGCAGCCGCCACCTCCGCCGCGCCTGCAGCGGGCACATACAGTTCGTGGCCACTGGCGGCGGCGTACAGGGCAGCGAGCAACAGGCCCGGCACTGGCCGCAGATCACCGGTAAGCCCGAGTTCGCCATAGAACTCCGTGGTTGCCAGATCGCAGGCCGGATGTGCCTGGCCAGACGCCACCAGAATTCCCAGCGCGATCGGCAGATCGAACCGGCCGCCTTCCTTGGGAAGTTCTGCCGGCGCCAGGTTCACGGTGATGCGGCCGGCGGGAAGTTCGAAACCGCAATGCGCCAGCGCCGCACGCACCCGCTCCCTGCTTTCGCGCACCACCGGCGCGGGCAGGCCCACGATGGTGAAAGTGGGCAGACCACTGCCCAGATGCACCTCCACCCGCACCAGCGGTGCGGCAAGGCCCATCTGTGCCCGACTCAGTACCTGCGCGAATCCCATGCCCAAGCTTCACGCAGGGCACAGACCCGGGCCAGCCGGCTATCTGCCGCCTTCGCGCTGTTTCTCTTCCAGCGCCGCCACGCGCGCCTCGAGCTCGCCGATCAACGTGCGGCTGCGCCCCAGCACCTGCGCCTGCGCATCAAACTCCTCGCGCGAGACCAGGTCGAGCCGGCGCGTCGCATCACGCAGCACGCGACCGGCATGGGCTTCGATATCAGCGCGAAAGGCCTGCACGGAGGCTGGCAGGTCCTCGGTCAACCGCCTGATCAGGGCTTCCACATCAAATTTTTCCTGCATATGCCTCATCCCGGTGGCCACATGGCGAAAGGGTGACTATTCCGCACCAAAGTAGTGCACCAACTTCGTGCAGCTGCCCACAACTGTGCGGGGTAGTGACCTGTTGCGCCCATTAAGGGCGTAAATGCGCGCACCAACCCGTGGCACGGATTCTGCACTACACAACTGGGCGCCGGACCGGTTGGTTCACGCGTTCCGCAAGACCTCAAGGCAATGGAAACCACCAAGGCTCGCTACGTTGCGACATGCACATCATGAAGATCATCACTGCGATCGTCCGGCCGTTCAAGCTGGACGAATTGCGGCATGCCATAGCCCAACTGGGGGTACAGGGCGTGACGGTGACCGAGGTGTATGAAGCAGAGTACGGGCCGCGTGCGAAAGTCGAGATCGCAGTAGACGATTCCATCGTCGAGCCGGTGCTCGAAGCCATTGCCAATATCTCGCGGACCGGACGGACTGGCGACGGGAAGATTCTCGTGGGAACCCTGGAACAGGCAATTCGGATCCGCACCGGCGAGACCGGAACAGCGGCAACTTAAAGAACAGCTGGGAGTCGCATATGCGCATTGATCTCGCCTCGATTACCTCTTCGCGATGGGCGAAAGGAGCTTTGCTTGCCTCGCTGGCGCTACTGCCAGTCATCGCCGGAGCGGAAGAAGCCGCACCGGTCGCCAACAAGGGTGACACCGCATGGATGATCACGGCAACGCTGCTGGTCATCATGATGGCAGTTCCCGGGCTGGCGCTCTTCTACGGCGGTATGGTCCGCTCCAAGAACGTGCTGTCCACGTTCATGCAAGTGTTCATCATCTTCTCGCTGGGCACCGTGCTGTGGGTGGTCTATGGCTACAGCTTCGCGTTCAATGGCCCCGGAGAATGGTTTGGCGACACGAGCCGCTTCCTGTTGCACGGACTCACGGCTGATTCCAACGCCGCAACCTTCACCAAGGGCGTGGTAATTCCGGAATACGTATTCGTGGTCTTCCAGGCCACCTTCGCTGCCATCACCACCGCGCTTGCGGTCGGCGGCTTTGCCGAGCGCACCAAGTTCTCGGCGGTGCTGATCTGGGCAGTCATCTGGTTCACCTTCTCCTACCTGCCGATCGCGCGCATGGTGTGGTACACCGAAGGCTACCTGTTCAAGCTGGGCGCCCTGGACTACGCCGGCGGCACCGTGGTGCACATCAATGCCGGTATCGCGGGTCTGGTCGGCGCGCTGATCGTCGGCAAGCGTACGGGGTACGGCAAAATTGCCATGGCGCCGCACAATGTGCCTTACGTGATGATCGGCGCCTCGCTGCTGTGGGCCGGCTGGTTCGGCTTCAACGTGGGTTCCGGCCTCGAAGCCAACAACTTCGC
>JAATEY010000232.1 GCA_015655465.1 Gammaproteobacteria bacterium
CAAGCTGCGGCTGATGTACGAAGCCAATCCGATGGCGATGCTGGTGGAACAGGCCGGCGGCAAGGCACTGGTGGCGCCGGGACAGCGCATCATGGATGTGACGCCCACCGAGATCCACCAGCGCACCACTGTGATCCTGGGCAGTGCGGACGAAGTCGACCGCGTTGCCGCCCATCTGTAGCTTCAGAACCGCGCGCCGATCTCCACAAATACCTCGCGACCAACCGGGCTGTAGTTGAAGTCCGAGTAGTAGGGATAAGTGTCGTAGCTCGGGTCACGCGGCGGATTGCGGTCGAACAGGTTCTGCACCGCGAGGCCGACGTAGGCATCCCGGCCCGGCAGTTTGTAGCGCGTCGACAGGTTGGCGGTGGTGTAGGAGCCAATGCGGCCTGTTTCCGCCCAGTTCGGCACGGAACCATTGCGTTCCACAAACAGCGTCGACGTCAGTGGTCCCCTGGTCCAGGCAACGCTGGCATTGATCCGGCTGTGCCAGTCGAAGAACTGCAGGTTGTCCAGTTCGTCCACGACCGGGTCACCGGCATATTCCTGCAGGTCATATTTGAATACCTGGGTGTAGGCGAGTCCAAGATCGAAATCACCCCAGTTGCCGGCGCGGATCTTCCATTTGGCCGCTGCATCGAGGCCGGCGGTATGGATCTCGGCAGTATTGATTGGCCCGGTGGTGACCCCGCTCAGGAATTCCGACTCGACGCCACCATCGTTGGGGCGGCGGGCTACGCGCGCCAGTGCAGACTGGCAGCGGATGGAATCGATGTCGACCGGTTCGCCACCTTTGGTTTTCCCCAGGCGGCAGTCGGCCTCCGTCTCCAGCAGCAGGAATGCGGAATCATCCCGCACCGCGCCTTTCAGCTTGATGTCGTAGTAGTCGACCGAAAATGTCACGCTGCTGATGGGCTGAAACACGAAGCCGAAGGTCGAGGAGTGGCTGGTTTCTTCCTCCAGGAACGGGTTGCCCTGGCGCGCACCCTCCAGGCCACTGCCGGATGCGATGGTGCAGGCAGAAAGCGAAACCGTGGGTTGGTCCCGACGGCACAGATACTCGTCGGTCACCTGGGTGAAGTAGCCGCTCGGATCCGCAAACACATAGTGCATGTCCGGCGCGCGGAAGCTGGTTGCATGGCTGCCGCGAACCAGCAACTGCCGGATCGGCCGGTACTCGACACCGACGTTGTACGTAAACGCGCCATTCACGGCCGTGATGTCGTTGTAGTCGTCGTAGCGACCGGCGAGCTTGAGGCGAACCTGCTCCAGTACCGGAACACCCAGTTCGACGCCGGCTGCATAGCGCTTGCGGGAACCGTCGCCGCCGGTGTCGCGCAACATGAATTCACCGTTCTGCAGCTGCTTGTCCAGGTTGATTTCGTACCCCTGCCTGGCGGCTTCGAATACCACGGCGGTGGAGAGCGGGCCGGCTGGCAGCTGCACCAGGTCGCCGGTGAATACCAGCGTCGCGGACCGCGTGTAGGATGACGCGGTGGAGTAGTCGGTGTCGGTGAACGACCGGTACATCTCCGGAGTGATCGGCGTGTAGAGCCTGTCCCAGCGGACTGAATACACCGGAAAATAGTCGACTTGAGGATCGTACAGCGGGTTGCCGCTGCCGTCGGTGAGCTGCGGGCCGAGGAAATAGTCCAGCAACGACTTGTTCAGCAGCAGCTCACGTCGACTCTTCACATCATATTCCGAGCCGCCCAGCGTCAGGTCGTACTTCCAGGCGCCACGCATGTTGCCGCGGACTCCCGCGGAGTAGTCGATCACCTGCTCCCGGTAGTGGCTCTGGCGTGCCCTGTAGCCGCCGGTTTCAGCGGGCTGGAAGTAGCGCTGCATCAGGCCGTAATTGCCACCGACGTCATTGGGATCCTCGGACACGTCAAAGAAGTATCCTTCCGGAAGGATGAAGTCCGTGCTGAAGAAGGTCAGGTTCGAGTCCAGGCGATCACTGGATTTGTAGTAGTGCAACGAGCCGTAGAGCTCGGCATTGTCCAGTTCGTAGCTCACGCGCCCGAACAACGAGCCGCGCTGGCGTGCGTTGCGAAGGGTGTATTGGGAGATGCCGTGTTCATCGCCGCAGTAGTAGCCCGCGCCCGGACGGAAAGAGTACGTCAGGGTGGGAAAGGCATCGCAGGCAGCTTCGCCCGGATCGACATAGTTGAACCCGTTTTCATCGGTGTAGTACGGTTCCAGCCGGAGTATCGAGCGGCTGTTGATCCGGCCGTCAGGGTCGGGATTGTCCTGGACGGAATCCTGGAAGTCGCGCTGGAAGGCATAGATCGGGTCGCGCTTGAATAGCTCTGCCGCGAACAGCGTGCTCAGGCGACCGGAAGTGAGGCTGGCAACTCCCTGCAAACGCAGCGACTGGCCTCCGCCCTGGGTCGTGTCGCCGTAGCGCAGGTCCACATTGAACGGCGCATCGGTCTTCTTCTTCAGGATGATGTTGATCACGCCGGCGACGGCATCGGATCCATAGATGGCAGAGGCGCCACCGGCGAGGACCTCGATGCGCTCGACGGCAGCGGCCGGAATCGCCGACAGGTTCACGAAATTGCTGGTGCCGCCATAGGGCAGCGGGTAGTCGGTCATCCGGCGACCGTCAACCAGGATCAGAGTCCGGCCAGGACCAAGGCCGCGCACATCGACGCCGTTCGCGTTCCGCGCAAAGGTGCGGGTGGCGGCTTGCGTTTCGTTCTGGGCAGTACCGGTAACCTGTGGCAGTGCTGCCACCGCTTCCTGCACCGTGGTGAAGCCACGCGCGGTGATGTCTTCCGCCGTGATTACCGTGACCGGTGAGGGCCCCTCCCGCGAAATCGTTGCAATGCGGGAGCCGGTGACAATTACGGTTTCGAGTTCATCAGGCTTTCCAGTCTCCGCAGCGGGCGCCGCACTGGAAAGGGCGAAGGCGAGCACGCCGACGCAGGCAAGGCACAGGGCAGCAGGGGTACGCATTTTCTCGATGACTCCAGTAATTGGCGTGGTCATAAGGCCGAGCATGCCAATTTCGAGGCTTGCGAGAGCGTGACCCCGGTCTGACTCCTGCAGAATCAGTGGGTTGAGCCAGTAACGGTGGCGCAGGGTGAGACATTGGGCTATCTTGATGCGAGCGATTCTCATTACAATCTTGCCGTGACCACATCTGTTTCCGCTGACATTCATCCCCCGTCCGTAGTCGCCCTTTCCGAGCTGCATGTCGGAGCGCGCGGTACGGTTGCGGGCGTGCGCGAAGATGGTGCGGTGCTGGACGACGAAACCGGCACCACGGTCGTGATGCGCCTGATCGAAATCGGCTTCGTGCCGGGCGAGCGTTTCGAGATCATCGCCGAATCGCGGCCCGGTGGTGACCCCATGGCGGTGCGGATTGGCGGCAGCTGCTTTGCGCTGCGCCGGCGCGAAGCGGGGGCAATACTGGTCGCTGCGGAACCAGCGTGAGCCAGGGCACCACCGACACCCGTTTACGCATTGCGCTGGTTGGAGTTCCGAACTGCGGCAAGACGGCGTTGTTCAACCGCCTGACCGGCAGCCGGCAACACGTTGCCAACTATGCCGGTGTGACGGTGGAGCGCAAGGAAGGCCAGTGCACGGACGCCACCTCCGGGCGCAGCTATCGTGTGCTCGACCTGCCCGGCAGCTACAGCCTGGCTGCCGCCACGCTGGATGAGGCGATCACCCGGGATGTGGTGCTGGGGCGGTTCCACGGCGAGGATGTCCCGGATGTGATCGTCAATGTCGTGGATGCCACCAACCTGCGGCTGGGTCTGCGACTGTCGCTGGAGCTGCTGCGGCTGGGAAGGCCGATGATCGTCGCGTTGAACCTGAGCGACATCGCGCGCCAGCGCGGCATGAATGTGGATCCCGCGAAGCTGAGCGCATTGCTGGGATGTCCGGTGGTGGAAACCGTTGCCGTGCAGTCCGGCGGCGAGCGGCAGTTGCTGGCGGCCATGGCGCAATTGCCGCCCGCCACCGCGAAGGGCGTGGTTAGCTGGAGTCCGCTGCGGCGCGAGGAGATCGAAGCAACGCAGCGCGAGGTGCGGCGCATCCTCAATGACCTCGGCTACAGCGAGCCGCTGCGGGTGCGGGCGCTGGCCCGCATCGACCGCATCGTGATGCATCCGGTGGCGGGGCCGGTCCTGCTGCTGGTGGTGTTGTTCCTGATGTTCCAGGCGGTGTTCAGCTGGGCAGAACTGCCAATGAATCTGATCGACGGTGGATTCGGCGCCATCGGTCAGTGGCTGCAGGGCGCGCTGCCCGACGGTCCCGTGCGCAGCCTGCTGGTGGATGGTGTGGTCGCCGGCATCGGCAGTGTGCTGGTGTTCCTGCCGCAGATCCTGATCCTGTTTTTCTTCATCCTGCTGCTGGAAGACAGCGGCTATCTGCCGCGCGCGGCCTTCCTGCTCGACCGCCTGATGGGGCGGGTTGGCTTGTCGGGGCGCGCCTTCATTCCGCTGCTGTCGTCCTTTGCCTGCGCCATCCCCGGCATCATGGCGGCGCGCACCATTCCCAACATGCGTGACCGGCTTGCCACCATCCTGCTGGCGCCGCTCATGACCTGCTCGGCGCGCCTGCCGGTGTACGCACTGGTGATCGGAGCGTTCATTCCGGCGCAGAAGATCGGCTGGTTCAACCTGCAGGGACTGGTGTTGTTCGCGCTGTACGCGGTGGGTGTGATCGGCGCCCTGGCAGTTGCCTTCATCATGAAACGCCTGACGATGAAGTCGGCCTATCACCCGCTGCTGATGGAGTTGCCCGAATACCGCTGGCCCAATCTGCGTAACCTGGTGATCGGCCTGTGGGAGCGCACCAACATCTTTCTGACGCGCGTGGGTACCATCATCCTCGCGCTGATGGTCGTGCTGTGGTTCCTCAGCACCTATCCGGCTCCGCCCCAGGGTGCAACGGGAGCGCCCATCGAGTACAGCTTTGCCGGCATGCTGGGTCGCGCGCTGCAGGTCATATTCGCGCCGATCGGCTTCAACTGGCAGATTTCCATCGCGCTGGTTCCCGGGCTTGCTGCCCGCGAAGTGGCCGTCGGTGCGCTGGGCACCGTGTATGCGCTGTCGGCCAGCGCTGACAATGTCGATGCGGCGCTTACGCCTCTTATTGCGGCCAGCTGGAGCCTGCCCACCGCACTGTCGCTGCTGGCCTGGTATGTGTTTGCGCCGCAGTGTCTTTCCACGCTCGCCACTGTCAAGCGCGAAACCAACTCGTGGCGTTATCCGCTGATCATGGCCGGGTATCTGTTTGCGATGGCCTATGCGGCGTCGTTCATCACCTACCGCATAGCGCTGGCGGTGCAGGCATGAGCCCGCTGTTGCAATGGCTGATCGTGGCGCCGCTGGTATTGGGCGCCGGCCTGTTTGCCGGCTGGCGCCTGCTGACGGTACGGTTGCGCCTGCGCTTGATGTCGGCCTTGCTGCAGGTTTTGCCAGACGCATCCGCCGGGCCGCTGGCGCGCTGGCGCGCTGCTGTTGCACGGCGGATTGCCGCCGATACGGCGGGCAGCGGCGGCTGCGCCACCTGCTCCAGGCACTGATCGCAAAAGAAAAAAGCCCGGCTGTTGCCAGCCGGGCCTTGATCATTCACGTCGGCTCCGGCGAACCGGAGCCAGGCGCGGTTCGCCTACTTCACATCGGTGCGCTGGAACGTCACACGACGGTTCTGGGCACGGCCATCAACTGTCTTGTTGTCGGCGTCGGGCTGGCTTTCCCCAAAACCCTTGGCCTGCAGACGGTCGGCGGCAATACCCTTGTCGATGAGGTACTTGCGCACCGAGTCGGCACGGCGCTGCGACAGCGCCTGGTTGTAGGCATTGGTACCCACGTTGTCGGTGTGGCCTTCCACCACGCCGCGTGCGGCAAGCACTTCAGTCAGGAACCTGGCCATGTTGTCCAGCTCTGCAAATGACTCCGGCTTCAGCACCGCGGAGTCGGTGTCGAAGAACACCTTCAGCGGGGCGCGCAGGCTGCAGCCATTGGAATCGACACGATTACCTGCCGGAGTGCCAGGGCAACGGTCGGCCGTATTGACCACGCCGTCGCGATCATCATCCGCCGGCGGCGGTGGCGGTGGGGGTGCCGGACGCGGCGGTGGTGGTGGTGGTGGCGGCGGTGACGGCGGCGGCACCGGACGCGCGGCCGGGGGTGGTGGTGGCGGTGGTGGTGGTGGCGGCGGAGCCGCGATGGGCTCCGGCTTGCCGGCACCAAATGCCATCTGCAAACCCAATCCGACCACGAAATCCGTGAAGTGCTTGCCGAGCGAATTGCGGGCACCTGCAGTCATCTTCAGCTGCAGCTTGTTGCCGCCGCTGAATTCAACCAGGTCTCCCAGTACGCCGACGCCCACTTTGGCGACGACTTCATTGGTCGGAACCCCGATCCCCGGACGGTGTTGGTCAATGACGCCAAAGCCGAAGGAAAGGAAGGGGCTGATACGCGCATCGCGGTGGAATACGCGGTCGAAATCCATGGTGAGACCCTTGATCTCGCGATCCCACGTGGTGCCCGCCTCGTCGTGATTTCCCGAAAAGCCATTGAGGCTGAGGTCCCACCTCTCGCTCATGGCATAGCCAACCGAGTAGTTGAATCCAAAGCCGTCATCCAGGCGGTTGAAATGCCCCGGGACCGGAGTGGCGTAGTACACGCCGCGGTCCTTGTCGGTTGCGGTCCACATGCCGCCGGCACCTATGGTCCACTGACCAACATCGGTACCTGCCAGGGCGGCACCTGCTGCACTGAGCAGAGTCGCCGATACGGCGAGCTTCAGCAGTGATCTTTTCATTGTATTTTCCTCTATTCCCACGAGTGGGTTATAGGCATGCTACTGAGTTCGCGTGACGAAAACCAATGTTCCGGCCATTGTGGGACATCGCTGTCCGGTCAGCGATTTCCACCGAGGGACGGATGTACCACACGATCACCGGTCGCGATGCCGCGCCGTTGCACTTCGCCCGCTGCAATTTCGAGCACGGCAGCAACCTCGCCGTTCGAGGAAATGATCGCTTCGGACAGCGGCGTGGTGCGTTGGACGATGTGGGTGATCCGGCCGGTGCTGTTCAGAAACAGCATGTCCAGGGCCACGTAGGTATTCTTCATCCACATGGTCATCGGGCGCGGTTCGCCCAGCAGGAACAGCATGCCGCAGTCGGCCGGCAGCTGTCGTATCCACATCAGACCCTGTTGCTGCTGCTCGGGCGTTTCGGCAAGCCATATCTGGAAGGTGTCGCGACCATTGCGGCGCTCGATGGCAAGCTGGCTGCGCGGAAAGTCCCGCAGTTGTGCCGGCTGGAACGTCGTCGGTGCGGAGGGCTGGGCCGCGCAGGCGGACACCGTGCCGCAGGCAAGCACGAACATGCAGAGCACCAGGCGCATCACGGGTCGTCTCCATTGCGTAGCAGTGCAGTGAAAGAAAATGTCGGCACGAACAGCCGCACCTTGCCGGCAAGGTCCGACGCCGGGCCAGTGCAGTAACCGCGCACTTCCACACGGTCGAGTTTGCCGCCGCTGGCTGGCAGCGGCGTGCGCTGCAATGTCTCGACCGCACATTTGTCGTCGCCGCGCGTCGCGTACAGCTGCCCGCCGCCCTCGATGATCACGGTCAGGTTCGTGGGCAGCGCCTGCGCGATGCCACTGGCGGTGTCGTGCGGGTCGATGCCGAATATGAAACGCAGGCGCCCTGTGGGCGCAGTGCCGGTACCGGGTGACTGCGGCAGGACTGCCTGGGCGGGCAGGGGACCTGCAATCGTGACGCGTATGCCGGCACCCTCCGGGCGCATGCCGCCTTCACATTGCATCTGCCCGTTTTGCCAGGCCAGGTCGGCCACCAGCGCGCCGCGCAACTCGGCCTGCAGGCTGCCATCGCCAGTGGCAAGGCAGCCCGCCGCCTGCATCCGCGCCGATGCGGCGCCGGCATCCGGCGAACCCTGGGCACAGGCGCCGCTGACGAGTACAAGGAACAGGGCGGCCGGCACGCGGGTGGGGGAGCGTTGCAGCAGGGGCATGGAGGTGGAGTCTAGCCTGCCGTTCATTCGAAAGTGCGCAGCGATTCGCAGGGCGGAGGGGCATGTCAGGCTACACTTGCCCGCATGTACCTGATTGAAATATCGCCCATCATCCCCGCGGCCCTTGGCCGTCTCCACGAACTTGCCAGCAACCTTTCTTACAGCTGGCATCGACCCACCCGCGCGCTGTTCGAGGATCTCGACCAGAACCTGTGGCGCGAGACCCATTCGAACCCGCGCCTGCTGCTGCGCTGTGTAAGCCAGGCGGCGCTCGACGCCGCCGCCACCGATTCCGAATACCTGCGCCGCTATCATGAGGTGCTGGCTACCTACGACCGTTACCAGTCGCAGGAGTCCGTGCCGACCAGCCGCCCGCTGGTGGCCTATTTCTGCGCGGAATACGGTCTCCACGAGAGCTTCCCGATCTACTCCGGTGGCCTGGGCATTCTCGCGGGCGATCATTGCAAGGCCGCCAGCGATGAGCAGCTCAATTTCGTCGCCGTGGGGCTGCTCTACCGCCAGGGATATTTTTCGCAGGCCGTGGACAGCGATGGCACGCAGCACGCGGGCTACCGCGATGTCGATCCGCGCGACCTGCCGGTGGAGCCGGTGCGCGACGCGCAGGGCAACTGGCTGGTGGTGCAGGTGCCCATCGCCGAGCGGCAGGTGAAGGTACGCCTGTGGCTGGCCGAGGTGGGCCATGTCAGCGTGTTCCTGCTCGACACCAATGTCGAAGGCAACTCCGATGCCGATCGCGACATCACCTTCCGCCTTTATGGCGGCGATGAAGCGCACCGGCTCAAGCAGGAGATGGTGCTGGGTATCGGTGGCGTGCGCGCGTTGCGGCTGCTCGGCCTTGCGCCCGCCGTCTGGCACATGAACGAAGGCCATGCGGCCTTCCTCGCCATCGAACTGCTGCGCGAACAGCTGGCCGCAGGTTTCAGCTTCGAAGCCGGGCTGGAGATCGTGGCGGCCCAGTGTGTATTCACGACGCATACTCCGGTGGCTGCCGGACACGATGCATTTCCCGATCATCTGTTCGTCGAGCATTTCTCGGGGATGGCTGCGGGCATGGGTCTCGGGGTGGAGCGGCTGCTGGCGCTGGGGCGCGCGCCTGGCGTGGATGGCCGCTTCAACATGACGCGCCTGGCGCTCAATGGCACGCGCCGCGTAAATGGCGTCAGCCGCATCCACGGCGCCGTTTCCTCGCAGCTCTGCGCGGACCACTGGCGCGAGATCCCGGCCGCCGAAAACCCGGTTGGCTACGTCACCAACGGCGTGCATGTGCCGACCTTCCTGTCGTCCGTGTGGGCGCAGTTTCTCGATGCGCGACTGCCGCAGTGGCGCGACCGGCTCTGCGATGCGGACTACTGGCAGGCGGTGGACGGGATGCCCGATGCGCCGTTCTGGGCCACCGCCCAGGACGTGAAGTCGCGCATGCTGGCCGGCGTGCGCGCGCGCCTGGAACAGGAGTACCGCCGCAAGGGCCTGGGGTCTGCCCAGCTGCGGCATATCACGCGGCTGCTCGACCCTGACAACCCCAATGTCCTCACGCTGGGGTTCGCGCGCCGCTTCGCCACTTACAAGCGCGCCGCGCTGATCCTGCGCGACCGCGAGCGCCTGTTGCGACTGGTGTCGAACGAGGAGCGGCCGGTGCTGTTCCTGTTCGCCGGCAAGGCGCATCCGGCCGACCTGCCGGGCCAGCAGGTGCTGCGCGAGATCAAGCAGACCATGCTGCTGCCGGAATTCGCCGGCCGCATCGTGTTCCTGGAGGACTACGACATCCAGCTGGCGCGCTGGCTGGTCACCGGCGTGGACGTCTGGCTCAACAATCCGATTGCACCGCTGGAGGCCAGCGGCACCTCGGGCATCAAGGCCGCGATCAACGGGCGACTCAACCTCTCCATCCTCGATGGCTGGTGGGCGCAGGCCTTCGATGGCCACAACGGCTGGGGCATTCCCGGCGCGGATGCACTGGATGAAGGCCGGCGCGATCATCTGGACGCCGCGGCCATGCTCGATGCCATAGAAGAAGACGCCGTGCCGCTGTACTACGG
>JAATEY010000323.1 GCA_015655465.1 Gammaproteobacteria bacterium
CGCTTCACCCTCGATGCCATGCCCGGCAAGCAGATGGCGATCGACGCCGATCTCAACGCCGGCCTCATCACCCAGGAAGAGGCCCGCACGCGGCGCTACGAAGTGCGCGCCGAAGCCGACTTCTACGGTTCCATGGACGGCGCCAGCAAGTTCGCGCGCGGTGATGCCACCGCCGGCCTCATGATCATGGTGCTGAACATGCTGGGTGGCCTGGTCATCGGCGTGACGGCGCATGGCATGTCGATGGGCGATGCCGGACGCACCTATACCCTGCTTACCATTGGCGATGGCCTGGTGGCGCAGATCCCGGCGCTGCTGCTGTCCAGTGCGGTGGCCATCATCGTCACCCGCATGTCGCGCTCGCAGGACATGGGTGGAGAAATCAGCCGCCAGCTGTTCGCGCAGCCCAAGGCGCTGTACGTTGCCGCCGGCGTGATCGGAGTGATGGGCCTGATCCCGGGAATGCCCAACGTGGCATTTCTCGGCATCGCTGCGCTGTGCGCAGGCGGTGCCCGCATGTTGCAGAACAAGGCTGCAGCCGAAGCCGCGCGGCTGGCCGCAGCGGCCGCGGTGAAGAACGAAGTCGTGCCGGTGGTGCCGGCGGAATCGCGCGAGCTGAGCTGGGACGATGTGCGTCCCGTGGACCTGCTGGGTCTCGAGGTCGGCTACCGGCTGGTGCCGCTGGTGGACGCGAAGCAGGGCGGCGATCTGCTGGCACGGGTGCGCGGCGTACGCCGCAAGCTCACCAGCGAACTGGGCTTCCTGGTTCCGGCCGTGCACATCCGCGACAACCTCGAGTTCGCGCCCACGGTTTACCGCATCAACATCGCCGGCGTGCCCATCGGCGAGGGCGTGATTCATCCCGACCGCGATCTGGCCATCAATCCCGGCCGCGTCTTCGGCAAGGTCAGCGGCATCGAAACCACCGATCCGGCCTTCGGCATGGAAGCAGTGTGGATCGAACCCGGCGCGCGCGATCACGCGCAGACGCTGGGTTACACCGTGGTGGACCCGAGCACGGTGATCGCCACGCACCTGAGTCACCTCATCCAGACCCACGCGCACGAACTGCTCGGGCACGAGGAAGTACAGCAGCTGCTGAACGGCCTTGCGAAAACCGCTCCCAAATTGATCGAGGACCTGGTGCCGCGCGTGCTGCCCATGAGCACGGTGGTGCGCGTGCTGCAGGGCCTGCTGGCGGAACGGGTGCCGGTACGCAACATGCGCACCATCATCGAAACGCTGGCCGAACACGCGGCGCGCACGCAGGATCCAGCGCAGCTGCAGGCACATGTGCGCGTGGCGCTGGGTCGCCAGATCGTGCAGGACCTTGCCGGTCTCAAGGACGAGCTGCCGGTCATCACCCTGGAGAACGATCTCGAGCAGCTGCTGCAGGGCTCGCTCAACGCCGTCAACGGCGGTGGTCCGGGCATGGAGCCCGGGCTTGCCGAACGGCTGCAGCAGCGGCTGTCGGAGACCACCAGGCGCCAGGAGATGCTGGGCGAACCGGCCGTACTGCTGGTGCCGCCAGCACTGCGGACCACACTGGCGCGCTTCGTGCGCGCCGCCGTGCCTGGCCTGCAGGTGCTGGCATGGAACGAGATTCCGGATAACCGCCGGGTGCGACTGGTTTCGGCTGTAGGTAGATAGCGAATGAAGATAAAAACATACAACGCCCCCGACATGCGTCAAGCCCTGCGCCTCGTGCGCGACGAACAGGGGCCGGACGCCATCATCCTGTCCTCGCGGCAGTCGCCCGATGGCGTGCAGGTGACGGTGGCCGTGGATCCCGAAGGCCTGCTTGCAGTCGAAGCCGAACCGGTTGCAGTGCCCGCATTTGCCACCACGGGTGGCAGCGAGTTCGCGACACTGCTGGCGCAAGCTGCCGCAGCCATGCCGACGGCAGCGCCCATGCCGCCAACGCCAACGCCAACGCCAATACCAGCACCAGCACCGGACCCGCAGGTCGGCGAAGAGCTGCGTTCCATGCGCCACCTGCTGGAGTCGCAGCTGGCGCAGCTGGCGTGGAACGATCTGACGCGGCGTGCCCCCGCACTGGCGGAGCTGCTCAAGGAACTCACCGAAATGGGCTTGTCCAGCACGCTCGCCACCACGCTGCTGCGCGAGCTGCCGGCGGGCCTGTCGTCCGAAGATGCGCAGCGCCGCGCGCTGGCGCACCTGGCGCATCATCTGTCCGTGACCGGCGATGCGCTGCTCGATCATGGTGGTCGCGTCGCCTTTGTCGGCCCCACCGGCATCGGCAAGACCACCGGCATTGCCAAGCTCGCGGCACGCTGGGTCATGCGCCACGGCCCGCGCGACATGGCGCTGGTCTCCCTGGATGACCAGCGCTTCGGTGCACACGAA
>JAATEY010000123.1 GCA_015655465.1 Gammaproteobacteria bacterium
CGCGGCGCAGGAATGGCTCCGGAAATCCCCCGTGTTCCCACAATGCATCCCAGTCTGCGTCTGGCAGGCGCGCGGGCTTCTGGACAAGCGTAGCCGATGTCTTGACGCGCAGGCATTCTGCAACGCTGAACGGATGCATGCGGTACAGGAAGTATCGACCCATGAGGCTGTCGCCGCCACGACGGAAGACATCAAGCCTGGAACTGCCGGTGACGATAATGCGTGCGCGCTCGCCGTAGCTGTCGAAGAAACCCTTGAGGAAGGCCTTCCAACGGGCGTATTTGTGCAATTCGTCGAATACTGCGACAGGTGGCTTCTTGTGCAGATGCGCGAGACGCAGCCTCTCTGCGACGGCAGCGGGACCGCGCAGGAACAACTTGCGGTCATCCGCGTTGTCCCAGTTCAGGTAGTCGGTGCCTTCAAGTCGGCAAGTGGTGGTCTTGCCGACTTGCCGCGGACCACTGACGAACGCCATTTGCCGGTTCCGGGCGAAGTGATCCTGCAGCAGACTGTCGTAGAGGCGGCGGCGCGGGGCGGCTGGGCGTGGTTTTGCCATTCAGACCATTTTACGATAGACGGAAAATTGGTCTGTGGCAGATGCCTGCGCCCCTATTTCATCTCCGGCAGCGCAAACACGAACACCGCCGAGCTGCGTACCGACGGCAGCGTGATCTCCGGCACCAGCCCCGGCCAGGTGGTGGTCGAGGGGCTGCCGTAGCCTGCGATCATGGCGATGTACTGCTTGCCGTTGACGGCATAGCTGATCGGCGTGCCGTTCGGCACCTCCGGCAGTCCCACGCTCCAGAGCTTTGCGCCGCTGGCGGCGTCATAGGCCGAGTAACGCCGGTCGAGCGCGCCCGCAAACACCACACCGCCAGCAGTGGCGAGCACGCCCGTAGTCTGCGGCGCACGCTGGCGCGCCTTCCACAGCGTCTTGCCGGTACGCGTATCGATGGCCTGCAGCACACCATAGAGGCCGTCGCTGTCGGGCCGCGGCGAGATGGAGGCCGACACGCCAGTCGAGAGGAACCCGCCGGCCTGGCCCTTCGGCAACGGTGCCATTGCCATGCAGGCATCCACCGCCACCACGTAGAACACACCGCGGTCGATGTCATGCGAGGTGGGCATCCAGTTGCGTCCACCGCCGCCCCACGGACAGATGGTGATCGTATGGTCCAGACCGCCCGGCAGCATCCCGGGATCGATCTTCTTCACGCCGGTCTTCGGGTCGACACCGGTGATGAAGTTCTGCAGGCCCATGTCGAATGACGCAAGGTATTCGCCGGTGGCCGCATCGAGCGCATCGAACCAGCCTTCCTTGCCCGAGGTGACCACGGCCTTGCGCGTCCTGCCGTTGACCTGCAGCGGAATGATGGCGCGCTCGAAGGCCCAGTCCATGTCCCATTGATCGTTGCGCATGTGCTGGAAATACCAGACCAGCTCGCCGGTGCGTGGCCGGAACGCGAGCGTGGTATCCGTGTACAGCGCG
Source organism: Gammaproteobacteria bacterium (assembly GCA_015655465.1). Taxonomy (GTDB): domain Bacteria; phylum Pseudomonadota; class Gammaproteobacteria; order Steroidobacterales; family Steroidobacteraceae; genus ZC4RG30. Next base: position 1,490 of record JAATEY010000123.1, read on the forward strand.
TCATTGGTGACGCCGGGCTTGCCGGAAGGAAACCGCATCGGGCCCGTGTCGTAGGTTGGTCCCGGGCCGAAGTAGGCCAGGTCGAGTTCGGCATCGTAGGTGCCCGAGGTCCACACTGAACCGCCGCCACGCTTCTCTGCGGGCAGATCATTCCAGCTGTTCCCGGCCGGCGTGCCGGGCTGGGCGACAGTGCGGAAACGCCACAGTGGCTCGCCGGTCTCGGCATCGACTGCGGCGATGGAAGAACCGCCGGGAATCTGCGCGCCCACCAGTCCCTGGATCACCACGCCGTTCGCGACCAGCGGACCACCGCTGATGCGGCCGGTGCCCTGCCCCACATCACGGTCCCAGATCACGCGGCCTGTCTTCGTGTCGAGTGCGACGAGGTGGGCATCTGAAGTCGCGGCGATGATCTTGTTGCCCCACAGCGCCATCGTGCGCTTGGAGGTAAGGCGCGCGTTGTCGGGCAGACGCCGCTCATAGCGCCACAGCTCATCGCCGGTTTCGCCATCCAGCGCAAACACGCGATCGCCGTAGGCATAGACGAACAGCACACCATCGTGAAACAGCGGCTCGATGGTGTTGGGGCCGGCAGGCAAGGTCAGCGACCAGGCCATCTGCAGCCTGCCGACATTGTCCTGCGTGATCTCCTTCAGCGGAGAAAAGCCGCGGCCCTGGTGGCCGCGTCGCCAGGACAGCCACTCACCCGGAGCCGGATTGCTGATCATGGCTTCGGTGACTGGAGTGAGGCGATCCAGCAGGTTCGGGCGCTTCGGCCACGCAGGCACTTTCACGCCGGGCGTCAGGCCGAACCCGCCGGTCCTGGCCTGTGCCTGTCCGGAGAGCGCCTGGCCCGGCACCGACATCTTCGCGAGCGCGGCCGGATCGGTCACCAGCGCCACCTGTCCCGCAGCGACGCCGTTATCGGCCATGATCCTTGCGAGCAGGGCGGCGTAGGTTTCCTCGCCGAGCGTGCCGACTGCCGCGGGCGGCATCGAGCGTCGCACATAGGCATAGAGCTCACTCAGCGATGCACCACCCCACTTGCCCTGGAAGGCCCTGCCCTTGAGCGTCGGACCGAACTGTCCGCCCTGCAGTGTTTCGCCGTGACAGGCCGCGCAGTGTTGCGCATAGGCGCTGCGGCCCGCCTCTGCCTGCGCGGCGGTGAATGCTGGAGGAGTCTGTGCGAACCCGGGGGCGGCAGGAACGAGCGCAAGAACCGCGGCCAAAGCGGCAAGCCGGCCATTGAAGTACGCCATGCTGGATCTCCCCCTGTTATCCAGGGATCATCGCCCGCGGATACCGGCACTGCCAAGAGGCAGAGTGGCTTTCATTGAGCCGTCACGAACGGTAGTCCCGATAACCGCTGCCGAGCTGCGTGAATGCAGCGTCATGGCCGAGTACGACCGCGTCCATACATTCGGCCACCGCCGCCTGCCAGGCGTCGTTCTCTCCCATTCGGCTTCCTGCACGCCGCTGTGCCAAAGCCACCCTTCCAGCATGCGCGCGGTGGATGCCCTGCCAGGAGTACCGCGCGAGATAAGCCGTGACGGCGGCGGCGTCCCGAGCTCCCTCCAGCACTTCGGCCAGCGTAACCGGGCTGATCCACAGCTCGGCCCGCGGGTTGTTGCGGAGCCAGCGCAATGCCGGTCCCGCGATACCGGCGGCTACCTCATTGAGCAGATCGACAACGAAAGAAGAATCCAGCAGGTACTTCCCGCTCACTTGCGCAGAATCCGCAATCGCGCATCGCCCATGCGGGTTGCGACATCAGCCAGCACGTCTGCTGCGGTTTCGAACGGCTGCTCCCGGATGAGCTTGCGCACGAAACTGGCCTTCTTCATGCCTGCGTCACGGGAGCGGCGCTTGAGCAACTGCTCCTCCTCCTCGGACAGGCGGACGGTGAGTATTCCCATGACAGCGGGAACGCTGCCCGTATTTCTTTTGTATGTCAAGGAAGCCCTTCCGGGGGTGAAGGCAACCGCCCATCGACAACTGGATGATGGAGCCCGGATCAGAAGCGTGCAGCCTGCAAATCTGCTGTGTACTGCGACCAATGTGTGCGGTTCCTACCTGCCACCACGTGAGCCTCGGGGCGCTGGTTTCTCCTTGCCCGTCTGGGGACGATCGGCGACACCACGCGCCGGCAGGACCCCGGTTGCTGCGCCTGCCTGAATATCAGCCGCGCGGCGCAGCGAGAACATGTAGGTGACCTTCACGTCGTTGAACACCTGGATTTCGGTGTACATCTCGATGATGCTGCTGTCTGGCCTGGCGGTAATCCGGACGATCCGCTGACAGCCCGAAGGGGTATTCACACAGATCATTTTGAAGGTTGCCGTGTCGCCCTTCAGGATGCCCACTCCGGCGAAATCGGCGATGCCCTTCTTGTCCACCTGCAGGAACTTGACGCCCACCGCGTCGAGGTCGAGGCCGTACTGCATCATCGCCGGGGACAGGTTGGATACTCCGCCCATCACTTCCTGCCCCATCGGTCCGCAGGTTTCCGGCCACAGCACATTGATCACGCACTGCACGCCGGGACCCTTGCCGATGCCGAAGCAATCCCCCACGCCCTCGACTGGCTTCAGGTCCTCGGGGACCCCCCTGGCGCCCACATCGCCGCTGCCGTCGTACTTGAAC
>JAATEY010000161.1 GCA_015655465.1 Gammaproteobacteria bacterium
CAGAATCTGCGCGTGGCCGCAGCCATGCTGCATGGCGTGGAAGTGCCGGCAGGTGCAGTCTGGAGCTTCTGGATGCATCTCGGCCGGATTACGCATCGCAAAGGTTATGCAGTGGGACGCGAGCTGCGCGAAGGCTGCGTCATCCCGCAGGTGGGCGGTGGTCTGTGCCAGCTCTCCGGTGCCATCTACAATGCGGCTCTCGAGGCGGGGCTTACGATAGTCGAACGCCATGCCCACACGAATTCTGCCGTCGGTTCCCTCGCACGCATCGGACGGGATGCGACAGTGTTCTGGAACTACGTCGATCTGCGGATGAGTGCGCGCCTGCCCTGGCGCATGGAGGTCGTCGTGACCGACACCCAGCTGCAGGTGCGCATCCGCTGCCCGGAAAAACTGCCCCGCGGTCCCATCGCACCTGCCGAACCCTCACCAGCCACGCCGCTGAACTCATGCGCCACCTGCGGCGTCGGCACCTGCTTCCGCAGCGAGTGACCGACGGGTTCTCCGTGCTGCAACACGCGCGGACAGGCGACTTGCAGGCCTTCCGGCAGCTCGTGCTGCAGCAGCAGGCGCGGGTGTTCGGCATCGCATTGCGGCTTACCGGTCGGCCCTCCGACGCGGCGGAACTGGCGCAGGATGTGTTCGTCAGCCTGCACTCGGCATTGGCGCGGATCGCGAGCCCCGCGCATCTCATGCGCTGGCTGTTGCGCACGGTTTCGCAGCGGACCATCGAGCGGCTCCGGCAGCATGCTCCGGAATCCGCGCACGATCCGCTGGCCGCGGCACCGCGACATCGCCTGCTGCAGCTGCCGCCGGAAACGCGCGCCGTCATGCTGCTGCGCTACCAGGAGGATCTCGACCCTGAGGACATCGGCGCCGTGCTGCACATGCCGGTCACTGCGGTAAAGGGCCATCTCCACCGCGCGCTCGAGTGGGCGAGCACGCAGGCGCCGGAGAACAGCGCGGATCTTGAACAGCGCTTGCGCGAGAGCCTGACAGCACCCGATCCGGGCGCGGACTTCACCGCACGAGTGATGGCGCACGTGGAGCTGCGGTGGTCGCATCGGGCGCGCGCGACCTTCCGCTCGAATGTATCCGCCACCCGCGGCCGCCGGCGCAGCCGCTTCATCCTGATCGGCACCGCGATGATGGTTGCGGGCGTGGTGGCGATGCTGGCGCTGTGGTTACCCGCAAGGTCGCAGCGGCCGATGGTGGTTGCGGTTTCCGCGCCGAAACCCGCTGCTGCATCCAACGCGCCCAAGCGGGTTGAAGCTACTACGGCGGCGCAGGGAGACACGGTCGGAGAGACGGCCGCGTCCCAATCGTCGCGGCCGACGGTACCGACGGATGCATACGGGCGCTACACCGTGATTGCCATGCCGCTGCGGCATGATTCGCAGGACCCGGTTGCGAGAGCATCCGTGGATGCGTTCTACGCCGCCCTGCTCGACGAGCTGCGCAAGCTGCCGGGCCTGGTGCTGCTGATTCCGGGTGTCACGGCTCCGCCGCCCGACACCGACCGGCCGGCCGATTATCTGCTGACGGTCACCAGTCTCGCGGCCACGATACTGCCGTCCGGCAGTGTGACCTTCCGGGTCACGGACGGGCCGGAAGGAGGCTCCATGTCTCCCCCCACCAGTTTGCTGTCTGCCGGATCAGCCATGTCCGGCCAGCAATGGCCGGTCGAAATCAGGATTCAGCCGATCGGGCAGCCGGCCTCCGGCAGCTTCACGTCCACCTTGCAGATTGGCGCAGTGAGCGCCGCGCAGCTCGCCGCGCAACAGGGGCAAATGCTGCGGGTGAAGCTCTTTCCGGATGTGCTCATCAAACAGCAGCTGATGGCGCGGATTCGCGATGATTCATTGTCCGCGTTGGAGCGCAACAGGGCCCTGTCCGACCTGCTCGGCGCGCAACTGCATGGGGGCGGCCAGGGACTGGATCTCGCCGACATAAGCGTCATCGTCGAGCACGCTGCTCTGATGAGCCCGGACCAGCGCGCGCAGCTCTGGCGCAGCCTGCGCGGCGTCTCGCATGCGGATCTGGTGGAACCACTGCTGGACTACATGCGGCGGGATCCGGACGAGGATGTGAGGTTCGAGGCACTGGCGACACTGGCGACAAACCACGGCACCGAGCCACGCGTCCGTGCCGCAATCGAGTCGATGGCGCGGGAGGATCCGCAGCAGGTTGTGCGCATGGCGGCGCGGCGTGTGCTGTACGGCGATACCGAGTGGCGCGCGTACGTCCTCAAGACACTCAAGGATGCGGGTCTGCCTTATGAAGAAAGGCTCGCACCCCTGCTCCTTGCCGCGCGGTCGGCAGCGACGCCCGCCGAGACGGCCGGCTTGAGAGCCATCGTGAACGATGAGGAGACCGTGAACCTGCTGGCAGGCATGGTTCGCGACGGCTGGTTCAATCCCGCGCAGGCAGGGACGACCGGGGACGCGCTGGACCTGCTGGCGAATGTCGGGAATCCAGCCACATTCGACGTCTTCGTCGAGATCCCGCAGGACAGCTCACGGCCCGGTCCCGGAACCGCGCCCGCGCCCATACCCGTGCCCAGGCTGCAGATTTCACCGGCGGACATGTCCTGGCTGATGAATCACCGCAACGATCCCCGCGTCCGCAGGATACTGGAGGAGATTGCCAGCGGTAACGCGGATCCGCAGCTGGGTGCCAGGATCGAACAACTGCGGCAGCGCGCCCCGCAGCGACGGCAGTAACCCATCCCGGGCCGCATGGACGCCCCACCCCGCCCCCGTTATCCTGCCCCGAAATAACCATCCGGATGGGGGAAGCGCCATGGCACTACCGCGATTGATCCACATCATCATGACAGGCACTGCCATGCTCCTCGCCGCCCAGGCCCAGGCACAGTCCGGTGCAAAGGTCGACATGAGGCGTCTGCTCAACGCCGACGCCGAGGCCGGCCAGTGGCTGAGCCACAGCCGCACCTTCGACGAGCACTACTTCAGTCCGCTGAAGAAGATCAACGACGGCAACGTCGGCAATCTGGGCCTTGCCTGGTTCGTCGATCTCCCCACCAACCAGAACGTCGAAACCACGCCGCTCATGGTCGACGGAGTCGTTTATGTCACCCTGCCCTGGAGCAAGGTGATGGCGCTCGATGCGAAGACCGGCAAGCAGCTGTGGCTGCATGATCCCAAGGTGGCGGGGGCATGGAACATCAATCTCTGCTGCGGCGTCGACAATCGCGGCGCGGCAGCATGGAACGGGAAGATCATTTTCGGCACGCTCGACGGTCGGCTGATCGCACTCGATTCGCGCACCGGCAAACAGGTGTGGTCCACCAAGTCCACGCCTGACGAGCGACGCTACTCGATCACCGGCGCACCGCGCGTTGCCAATGGCATGGTTTTCATCGGCTCGGCGGGCGGCGAGTTCGATGCGCGTGGTTACGTCGACGCCTACGATGCGGAAACCGGCAAGCGCCTGTGGCGGTTCTGGACCATCCCGGGAGACCCCGCGAAGGGCTTCGAAAACAAGGCCATGGAAATGGCGGCGACGACCTGGAAAACACCGGGCTGGTGGACGAACGGCGGCGGTGGAACCGTGTGGGACGGGATCACCTACGACCCGGCCACCGACCTCGTGATCTTCGGCACCGGCAATGGCACTCCGGGAGACTCCGTGCGGCGTGACGCTGGCGGCGGCGACAACCTGTTCATGACCTCCATCGTTGCCGTGCACGCCAAGGACGGCAGCTACGCCTGGCACTACCAGCCGACGCCCTGGGAAACCTGGGACTACGACACCGTCCAGCAGCTGATGCTGATGGACATGCAGCTTGACGGGCAGCAGCGCCACGTCGTGATGCAGGCATCCAAGAACGGCTTCTTCTACATCCTGGACGCAGCCACCGGAAAGGTGCTGTCGGCCAAACCTTTCACCGATGTGAACTGGGCCAACGGCGTGGACATGCAGACCGGCCGTCCCAATGTGGTGCCGGAAGCGCGCACCAACATATCCAACCAGGTGTTCAATCTGGCGCCCGGCCCCGCTGGCGGTCACGCCTGGCAGTCGATGTCATACAGCCCCATCACGAAGCTGGTCTACATTCCGGCGACCACGCACTGGCAGATGACGGGCCCATTCGATGCCCGCCAGAAATATCTCGCCGAGCACCCCAACACGCCAACGGGTTTCACCGGCCGTTTGATGGCATGGGATCCGGTGGCGCAGAAGGAAGTGTGGCGCAGCGAGGAATTCATCAACCCCACCGGCGGCGTGCAGGTGACCGCCGGCGCGCTCGCCACGGCGGGCAATGTGGTATTCCATGGCAATCTGCCGAAACAGGAGTTCTCCGCGTACCGTGCCACCGATGGCAAGAAGCTGTGGTCGTTCGGCACCAGGACCGCGGTGCTGGACAACCCCATCAGCTATGAAATCGCTGGCGAGCAGTATGTCGCTGTTGCCGTGGGCGGCCCGATGCCCGGCGGCTACTACGCGCCGAATGGCGCGCGCCTGCTGGTATTCAAGCTGGGCGGCAAGACCGTGCTGCCGGAACTGCCGAAATTCACCGAGGCGCCCATCGCACCGCCACCGCAGTTCGCCGATGCTGAAACAGTCCGGCGCGGAGCACAGGTGTTCGAGGCGCAGTGCCAGTTGTGTCATGGCCGCAATGGCGCGGCGCGCTCGACTTTCCCGGACCTGCGCCGATCTCCCGCACTGCACAGCCAGGAACTGCTGGACAACATAGTGCTGAAGGGTATCCGGTCGGAACAAGGGATGGCTTCGTTCCGCGACTATCTCAAGGAAGGTGAGACTGTCGCCTTGCGTGCCTATCTGATCTCGGTAGCCCAGGCAGCCTTGGCACCAGCGCCGGGGGCGGCACCGCTGGCACCAGGGCGCTGATCGGAATCAGGGTGATGAGTACCTGCTGGCGCAAGAGCTTCGCCAGCAGATGCCGCATGTCGCTGCTGCTTCCGCCCTCTTCTCAGTCGTTTCTGGCGACAGGCGCAAGGCTCGACAGATAGGTCCATAGCGCCTTGCGCTCGATGGGCAACATGGCCTGGGCGCTGGCGGCGATGCCGGCCATCGGCTCCCGCAGAGGGTGACCGTCCCTGCTCACGCCCCTGGTGAGCGCACGCTCGAAATCCTCGTAGCTCCAGCCGATGAGACCCGTGGCATGACGAGTGAGATTGGCAGCCTTGGGCCAATCGGGTGGACCGTACGGAATCGTGCCGCCCGCGAAATTGGGGCGATGGCAGGTGCTGCACACCACCGCAAGGTGCGCCCCGAACGCCACGGTGTCCCCGGTCTCCGGCGGTCGCTGCGGGTGCGAACTCGCGCGGGCCTGTTCGCGTGCCGCTGCGACCGGCAACCTGCCGAGTACCAGGAGCAGTTTGCCGACCGCACCAAGCCTCACCGGAACGACCTCACGATCGACAGGCGGCAGCGAACGAATGTACGCGACGATATCCGAGAGCTCGGCGTCGGACATCCCGAAGAAATCCCCGGACGGCATGAGCGCACCGGAACCATCTGGCTTCACGCCATGACGCACGATTCGATCCCAGTCCGACATCGTGTAGTGCGCCGTGCGGCCGCCCTTGCCGGTGGTCAGGTTGGGCCCGTGCAGCGAGCCGATGGCCGGACTGTCGAGCATGACGCCACCACCGAGATTCGCGCCGTGACAGGTCGTGCATCCATAACGGGATGCAACCAGGTGCTGGCCCCGCTCGACTGCCGCGATGTCCGCCCCGGACGGCAGCAGCAGGGCCGTGCGGTGTGTCTCGAATTTCCGGCTCAGCCGCGAGCGCGCGGACGCTTCGACGACGCCCGCACCGATCAGCGCCAACAGCATGATGCCGCCGAGCGCAACGAGCGTGATCCTCCATGCCTTCTTCACGACGGGAGCGCCGGCGTGGCCTGGAAACTGGCGCTCGACCGGGGAGACGCGCGACGACTGATGCTCGCGAAGAACTGCTCGTACTGCGCGCGCATCTCACACCCGCCGAGCTCGATGGTCGTCTGGTTTTCAATCCAGCCGCGCACCAGGCTGAAGCCGCCATGCAACGGACCGTTATGCACGCATTCGGCTCGCCATCCTTCGCGCTCGAACACGGCAAGAATGGTCCCGGCATCGCATGCATCGCTCGTCAGGTACGCATGGTGCGGCCAGGACTCGGGCAGCGGCAACGGACTCGGAGTGACCTCATGATCGCCGGGAGCTGCGCGCAACGACGCAGGCCAGATCTCGATTGCGGTGCCATCGACGTCGCCGTCGC